>JBEKIX010000017.1:0-56956 GCA_050011535.1 Acidobacteriota bacterium | reverse complement strand
GCATGAATGGACCGTTGGCTCGGGGCAGGAAACGGAGCGGCATAGTACATTCCTGCGCTTTCCGGATCGCTCACTGGAAGAGACGAGGACCACAGCAATCAACGGCGATCTAAAAACCGTCGAACGCCGCTTTTGGCAGTGGTCGACACAGCCTCGGAAGTTCGTGGCCGGACCGTTTGTGATCGTCAGCATACCGGCCACGCGGGCGGTAAAGGCCCTAAGGTAACGAATAACAGTCTACTCGGAAACTACGGCCCTGACGCCCCCGAAGTCCCATTCTCTGACACGTGCGCTGGCGAACGGTGTCATCCGCCCGACTGCCCTCCTCACAGAAAGTTCTAGCAGATCTGTTCGACTCCTGGTCCACGACTGTCCAATGAAGACGGCAGATTCCGCTCCCTCTTGGCCGGAGTTGGATACGCCCGGTTTCAAGCGGGCACAGTTTCGGGCACAGCACTTTGCTCGGCAGCACAACAGCAAATCTCCGACAACGAATTTCTGAAATAAAACCGCCCCTCGTGAAACTTTGTTGTCGCACGAATCGTGCATGCTCGCGACGCGATCCAGGATCGCAGAGCGGCGTTTGGGGTCCAAGTCCGCGACGTCAGGCAGCCCGTCTCATTTCGCGAAGCGCTTGAAGAAGCTGTCCGCGTTCCACCCCGGCCGCTTCGTGTCGTTCGCGACACCCTGGAGGAGCTTCATCATCACGCGATCGAACAGCGCAGCCGCTTCCTTGTCCACCGGCTGATTCAGATCGTCGTTCGGCTTGTGGTACACGTTGGCCACCCAGTCGCGGCGAATCTTCTCTTCGGGCGATCCAAACTCGTAGCCGAACTTGAACGCGAGCGCGGGAATGCCGTGGCGGATGAAACTGTACTGATCGCTGCGGATGAAACGATTCTGCTCGGGCTCGCGATCGGTCTGCACATCCACGCCCAGCGTCTGCGCGGCCGCGCGTACGGATTCGCCGAGCGAGGATTCGGCGAGGCCCTGCACCTCGATCACCTTCAGCGGGTAGAGAGGCAAGAACATGTCGAGATTGATATCGGCGACGATTTTCTTGAACGGGACCGTGGGGCGATAGGCGAAGTACTGCGAGCCGAGCTCGCCCTTTTCCTCCGCGGTGACGGCGAGGAAAATCACGGAGCGCTTCGTCTTCACGCCCGATGTGGTTAGCAGCCGCGCGGTTTCAATCACCGACGCCACCCCGGACGCATTGTCCATCGCGCCGTTGTAGAGTGCGTCGCCATTCACCGGACGGCCGACGCCGAGATGATCGAGATGCGCGGACATGATCACGTACTCGTGTTTAAGCGCGGGGTCCGAGCCCTCGACTAGGCCGACGATGTTGCAGGAGTCGATCGGATCGCGCTTGAGCTGAGCCGTCGCCTTGAGCCTGCCGGGGATCGCGAAGTGCGGCAGCGGTTTGTTGTCGGTGACGAGCTGATCGAGCTCCTCGAGCGTGTGATTGGTGCCCGCGAGCACGGCCGCCGCGCCGCGCGCGGTGAGCGAGATCGACACAACTTCACCAGCGGCGTCAACCATTCGACGATCGGCGAGCATCACGGTCGGCTGCGGCGTCCCGCCGCCACGACCTCCACCCGCACCCGCTGCACCAGTCGCACCCCGTGCACCCGGTCCTCCAGATCTCGGCGCGGCAATCGTCGCGACGCCGATCGCGCCCGCTCTCTTCAGCGCGAGCCAGCGTTGGTCGGCGGTGTTCACGTGCGACTTCACGTTGTCGGAGACTTTTACTGGCGGGAACGCGTTCACGTACACCGCGATCTTGCCTTTGAGATTGACGCCCTTGAAATCGTCCCAGCCTGCTTCGGGAATCGACAGGCCGTAGCCGACAAACACCATCGGCGCTTCCATCGATCCGTTGAGCTCTGCGCGCGCAGCGAGCGAGGCGTCCTGGCCGACGGCAAGTGGCGTCTCCTTGCCGTTGCGCACGAGCGCGAGCTTCGACGCCTCGGGCACGAGCGTCCGCCCTTCGAGCGCGACCGGCTGCCGGTAGCCGTTGATGCCCGCGGGCTTCAAACCGATCGCTTTGAATTGCCCTTCGACATATTTCGCCGCAGCTTCGAATCCCTCCGTGCCGACGTTGCGGCCCTGGAGCTTGTCGTCGGCAAGGTACTGAATGTGCGCCCACCACGCCTTGCCTTCGGCGGCGAGATCGGGGGACTGTGCGGCGAGATGGCCCGCGGCGATGGCGGCGAGAAGAGCGGCGACGAAGAGCGTGCGTTTCATTGCGTCAGTTCTCCCATGACAAATGGTTAGGAATTTCAGGCTGCACCTGCGTTGCTGATCGGCTCTGACCTGGTCGAAGGAAAGCGCTCCGTTCATGTTTCGATACCATGCATTGTAAGGATAAGAAGAATTGGCTGCAATAGTGACATTTACCACCTCCTCACTCCACTGAAGCCACGTTACAGAGGACACCGGTGACTGTCCCTCCGCACCAAATTTTTTTACAGCGCACTGTTACAATCACGCCTCTACGGTTACTAATATAAGTAGGAATGAAGAAATGAAGAGGCTGGAATCACGACGTGGTCGCGCCATCTGAGCTGATGGTGAATTTCCCGAATTAATAACGATGCGAGCGGGCTGGCTAAAAAAACCAGCTGGAGATTGGCGAAGCTCTATCCACAGGTTCCGGCGCGCGCTAAGGTCCGACCCGTGCCGCGGTGCACTGGCCGTCTCACGCACAGCACGGTCGGCGCGACAAAGAGCATCATCTTGGCGATTGAGGGCATCATCTTTGCGGCGGAGATCATCATCTTGCCGATCGAGAGCATCCTCTTTGCCTACGAGATGATGATTTGCATCACGAATACCATCATGTTTGCGACGGCGATGATCAATTCAACGATCGACACGATCTTCCTCGCTGCGGAAATGATCATCTCCGTCGTCGGGACCTCGGTCTTCGTGAGATCGATCATCTTGTTCGTCGGTTCGACCATCTTCTTCGTCGGCGAAATGATCATTTCGATGACGGAAATGATCATTTCAAAAGTGGAGATCATCATTTCGGAGCCGGAGATCATAGTCTCGCATTCGGAAATGATCATCTCTGACCTGGGGACCTCAGTCTGCGGTTCGGAAATGATCATCTCCGGGCCGCGGACCTCGGTCTCGCTCATCGAAACGTTCATTTCCGTCGTGGAGAAGATGATATCGGAGGCTGAAATCATCATCTCCGCAACAGACACCGTTTTCCTCGAGGCGGACACTGCTTTCTCCGTCTCGGAGAAAACCGTCGGCGGAGTGCCGGCGGTTGTGTTTCACCAGCAACTAACAACGAGAAGCTGTGAAAAAATCGGCGAGGGAGCGCCCCGTGCTCCGCGTGAGTATGGAGCGCGGCGACTGCTCCCCCGTCTTTGAGTGACCAACTTGATTTTCTCACACCTTCTTACTTTTAAGGAGGTATAACCATGTTTTCACAGATTCGCATTGCGGACGGATTCAGACTCCAGTCCGCCGAACAGCTCGTCACCACCGGCTGCGCCATCATCAAGGGGCTGACCGGCAACGCCGCTTTCCCTGCGCCCACGGTCGATCTGAAGACCGTGCAAGCCGCCGTTGACGATCTGAGCGCGGCCTTGGCCACTCAGGCACACGGCGGGGCGGCCGCCACGGCGGAAAAGAACAACAAGCGCGCGGCTTTGGTCGCGCTTCTCCGCAAGCTGAAGCACTACGTCGAGGATAACTGCGGCAACGATGCCGCGGTTCTTCTCTCCAGCGGCTTCCAGGCTGCCGTAGCCACTCGTACCCGCGAGCCGCTGGGGAATCCGTCGATCCTCGGCATCGACCGCGGCAACTGCGGCGAGTTGGTGTTGAAGGTAACCCCGATCGCACGGGCAAGGTGCTACGAGCTGCAGTCGGCGACCCTCGGCGCCGGCAATGCTCCGGGGCCGTGGCAAAGCCTCGGGTTGTTCACCAATTCGCGGTCGATGACTGTCGCCGGCCTCGCTCCGGGAACGACCTACTCGTTCCAGGTGCGGGCCGTAGGAGGGTCCAGCGGCTATAGCGATTGGAGCAATCCGGTGTCACGCATGGCCGCATAGGTTCGGTTGAAGTTGGACGCCGACAGGGAGGCCAGTTGTGCTGTCCTGTTGCGCCCAATGCTTCGGGGCCGGATATCGATATACGATCCGATCGCGATTTCGATGCCGGCCCCGATAGCACTCAGTTAAGAAGTATTTCAGTCGTCAACGTGGACCTGGACGTGAACCTGGACCTAGACCTGGACATGGACAATCTTGTCCGTGGCGGACTTCTGAGAATCTAACATCTGGCAAGTTGTCCCATTCGGGGCTCGTTGCTATCTGGGTCCAGGACCAGGTCCACGTCCAGGTCCAGGACCAGCACCAGGTTTGCACTCAGACGTTCGGTTACTAAGCGTCGTTCAATGCAGACCTCGATGTGTTTCTCGAGACGAACCTCTATTCAACCAGGATTCAGAAGTTCAACACAAACCAGGCGCGAAGCGCCCCCGGGAGCGCGCGCATCTTGCGCGCCTCCCTTGGCCGACTCCACGGTTGATATTGAAAAGAGCAGCCGGAGGAAGCGTTGGGTTTGGCGCGCGAGACGCGCGCGCTCCCTGCAAAGACCGCTCGCCCGGCCCGAGGCGATGGCTTTCGGGATACTAAAGGGAGAGGCAAGGAGGAGACTGAGGATCAAGTCGCAAGGATATTTGAAAAGAATTGATTATTGGTGATTGGTGATTGGTGATTTGGCATTTTGCCGGACGCGTCGATCTGCCCAATAACAAATCACCATTCGCCAATCGCCAATGACAAATGCTTTTGCGGAGAAAGACCGGGGTCGCTCATCAATTGCCGCGTGTTGTTCTGGGCAGGCGCATTGTGCTACCCTCGCCGCCAATCCAAGGAGGATGCCATGATGCGCCGCTTTGCCGTCGTTGTTCTCGCCGCAATCAGTCTGACGTTCGTCCCACGCACCTCTGCAGCGCCACAAACAGCCAAGGGACCCACGTTCGATCAGTTTCTTGGGGCTGCGTCACCTCTCGAGGTAGTCGCCGCTGCGAAATCAGAACGCGTGGCATGGCTGGCTTACGAAAAAGGCCGCCGGAATGTCTATACGGCCGCTGCGCCGGCGTTCACGCCAGTCAAGCTTACCAACTTTCCGGACGACGACGGCGTGGATCTGACCGAAGTGCGGATCTCGGCCGATGGATCCACGGTGATTTTTGTCCGCGGCAGCGCCAAGAACAGCGCCGGATACAATGCCAATCCCTCGGCGATTCCGAACGGCTTCGAGCAAGCGGTCTGGGCAGCTCGCGTTGCGACTCCAGGCGTTGCGTGGAAAGTAATGGCGGGCAGCAATGCCGCGCTCTCTCCCGACGGGCGCTATATTCTGCTGGCGCGCGAAGGCAAGATCTATCGGGCGCGTGTATCACCTGTCCGACCGGTGACGGCTGTCGATCGCGGCGAAGATCCATTCATTCAAGTCTGGGGCACAAGCAGCAATCCCGTCTGGTCGCCTGACGGCGCCAAGATCGCCTTCGTCAGCAATCGCACCGATCACAGCTTCATCGGCGTCTACAACATGGCGACCCACAAGGTGAAGTATATGGCGCCGGACATTGATTTTGACACAAGCCCGATGTGGACGGCTGACAGCAAGCGGATCATCTTCGTGCGCAGGCCGGGCACGCCGTTCGGCCAGCAATCGCAAGCGGGCGCAGGCGGGCTCGGCCTGCCTGCCGGCCCTCTCTACCAAGGAACGGCAGGAGCGGCGAGAGGAGGTGGTGGTGGTGGCGGCAGGGGAGGTGATGCTGCGCGCGGCGGCGCTCCCGGCCAGGCAGGTGCTGCTCCGAGCAACACGAACGTTCCGTCGTCGGCACGTCAAGTCGCAGGCCTGACGAGCGCAACATTCAAGGGCGGGTATACCTACTCGATATGGGTTGCGGATGTCGCGACCGGCGCCGCGCATGAGTCATGGCACCCGAAACCAGGAGATCGCTGGTCCACCTTGCCCGCGCTCCGCCCTGCAGGCGATTACTTAGTATTTTCCGGTAGCGGCGGATTCGGCGGCCGCGGCAGAGGCGGCGGCGACCAGGCAGCCCAACAGGGTCCGGCGGACGAGTGGGATCGGCTTTATAGCCTTCATTACACTGACCCGGATGCGAATCCGACGCTGATCACAACGACCGACGGCCTGATCGAGGATGCAACTTCGTCGATCATCTCGCCCGACGGCAAGACGTTCTATTATTGCACCAATGCGACGGATATCGAACGGCGCCACATCTGGGCAATCCCCGTCTCGGGCGGCCAGCCTCGCCAGGTGACGACCGGCAAAGGCATCGAAACCTACCCTGCGCCGCTTGCCTCAGGAACCCTCGCAACCTTGAGCGCAAACTGGAACATGCCCATGTCGCTTGGAATCTGGGCTTCGCCAAATTCTCAAAAGATCATTTTCCCCATGACTCGACCCCGTTTCCCGGCCGAGGCGCACGTCGAGCCCGAACTCGTCATCACGCAGCCGGAAGATCATGCATTCGAAATCAAGAATCAGCTCTTCCTGCCGAAGAACATCCAGCCCGGCGAGAAGCGACCGGCCATGATCTTCGTGCACGGCGGCCCGGTGCGGCAGATGCTTCTCGGGTATCACTACCGCTATGTGTATCACCAGTTCTACGCCATCAATGAGTGGCTGGCATCGCAGGGGTACGTGGTGCTCTCGATCAACTACAGGGGCGGCATCGGATACGGACGCTCGTTTCAGAATGCGCCCGGAACCAATGCGCGCGGCAACTCCGAGTACCAGGATGTAGTCGCGGGTGCGAAATACCTGCAGTCCCGGCCCGATGTGGATCAGAAGCGTATCGGCATCTACGGCCTATCTTATGGCGGCCTCCTCACCGCACAGGCTCTTGCGCGCAACTCCGAAATATTCGCAGCGGGCGTTGATTACGCCGGCGTCCACCTTTATGGCAGCTCGCTCGATCCGGCAGCGGTGTCATATCAGTCGTCGGCAATCTCGCAAATCGACAAGTGGAAGTCGCCCGTTCTTATCATTCAAGGAGACGATGACCGCAATGTGTTTTTTGCTCAGACGGTGGGACTCGTGGAGCTGCTGCGCCAACGCGACGTCTACTATGAGCTTCTCGTCTTCCCCGACGACGTTCACGATTCGCTGATCTACGGCCGATGGCTCGAACTGGTCGGGCGCATGGATACGTTCCTTCAGAAGTTTCTGGGCCGTGCGCGATAGTCTCGCACCAGGGAAACAGGAGATGTTCACCAGTTTGTTCCTTTTGAAGACATTTCAGCTGCAAGAGCCGCTGGGGTCGCGGACGTCTCGTCCGCAGAATCTGTGCGATGACTTTGGCCTGGATTAGAGTAATGATGTTGCGCGCGAGACGCGCGCGGTCCCAGGGCGGTCCGCCTTATTCATTGCCGGGGCTCTCGATTTCTGGCTTGCCTGGGAACCGGAAGGAGTGGAAACTTTAACGTTCCGGCTCGCAGGCGTATGAATGCGCCGCTAGAATTCTTGGATCGACTTAGGAGTAGGTCAGTCAATGAAACCACTGATTGGCATCAGCTGTTCACTCAAGCAGGACGATCCGGTCTGCGACGACGGCCGGAAATTCGATTTCGTAAAACAGGAGTATTACCGGAGCGTGGAGGCAAATGGAGGTATCCCAGTGCTCCTTCCCAACGTGGAGCAGGAAGCCACACTGCTCGACTTTCTGTCACGCATCGACGGGCTGCTGATTACCGGAGGCGAGGATGTCGATCCTTCCTGGTATGGAGAAGAAAACCGATTCGCCGGTTCGATGATTCATCCGCGTCGTGACCGCGTCGAAATCTTTCTGGCGCGAAAGGCGCGCGAGCGCTGTCTCCCTGTTTTCGGTATCTGCCGCGGCGTGCAGGTCATGAACGTGGCATACGGGGGCAGCCTTCATCAGGACTTATCGCTGCGGCCTGGCACCGGTGAGCACAAGGTTGGCCGGGCGTATGTGTACCTGGACCATCCGGTCAAGGTGCTTGCAGATACCCGGATCGCTCAGCTGGCCGGCAGGGAGATCGTTCAGGTAAACAGCAGCCATCACCAGATCCTCAACCGCATCGCACCCGGCTTCACCGTCTCGGCTACTGCCCTGGATGGCGTGGTTGAGGCAATTGAGAGATTCGATTCGGGAGAATATCTGCTTGGTGTTCAGTGGCATCCGGAGATGACATCGGATGACGCATTGTCGGCCGCAATTTTCCGAGACTTCATCCTGTCAGCATCCCAGAGAAAGTAGCTCGGGACGCCGAGAAGTACTGCCCTCTGGTGCGCGCAAATTCGAAATTCGAGATTCGAGATTCGAGATTGAGAATGTCGAATCTCGAATTTCGAATCTCGAATCAGGTTAGGAGGCTACTGTTGGCTCCTGCTTCTCGAGCCAGTGGTTGAATAGCCACATCGACAAGGCCGACGCGAATCCGATCGCCATCAGAATAACCCATCCCAGGATGTTGTGGGCCGGGACGACCTCGAGCAACCCGTCCGGTCGCCTGGTCGCACCCTTGATCATGACTTCGTTGAAGATCAGCGCGCCGACCGGACCGCCGGCAAGCGCCCCGAACGCCAGGGGCAGATTGGCATAGCCGAGGAAGAGTCCCTCCTGCCCTTTCGGCGCCATCGCGCCCACATACTCATACATCCGCGCCGAGGTAAACAGCTCGGCAAAAGCGCCCAACGCAATCGAGGAGATGACGATGAAAGAGCCCACGGGCAGCCATCCGTAAAGTGACGCCCGCAGATCGCTTCCCACTGCAATGGGAATGATATTGAGTGCCATGGCCGCGCCTATGATCACGGTGCCGACAATCATGGATCGGATCGGTTTCATTTTGCCGAAGAGCTTCGTGATCAGCAGCTGGAAGCAGACGATCACGATCGGGTTCGCCATTGTGTAGACGTCCATTTTCGGGTTGGACTCCACCACCGTCTTCAGATACAGCGGCAGCGCGACATATACCTGGTTGTACAGGAAAAAGAAGCCGGAGGACACAAGGAGAAAGAGCAAAAACCTCATGTTGGAGAGCACGGTGATCATTCCGAGAAGGATTTCGCCCACCGACTTTCGAGGTTTTCCGGGCACGCCGCTGCCCGGCGCGGTTTCAGGACCTCGATAGAAGGCCGAGACGACGATGAATGCCAGCGTCACCATCGAGGCGGCTACAACAAAAATGGACGACAGGGAAGCTCCCGGGCGCGTGCGGACGTAATAAGCCACGGCGCGGCCGAGCAGGGATCCCACGTTGACTACAACGTAGAAAATCGCGAAAGCCAGGGTGGCACGGGCACCCGCGGTCTTTTGAGCCGTCCCGAGAATGCAGGGTTTGACGGCCGAGCCGCCGATTCCGATCAGCAGAATGCCTAGCACTGCCGGCAGGATCACATTTGCGCCGGCGGTGACCTTATGTTCGATCGTCGGCGCAAGCGAGGCGCCGCCCATCCACACCGGGTACCCCATGAGGAAGTAACCCAGCGACACCAGCACAAACGCCGCGAGTAGTGCCCGCCGGAAACCGATCTGGTCGGCGATAGGCCCGGAGAGTATGGGAAGAAAGTAAATCAGGTAAGAGAGCAGAGTATAAAGCAGCGCCGGATAGTACGTGCCCAATCCAAGCTGCCCGAGATAGATCACGACGAAACTGAGCATCGAGTAGTATGCGGCGCGCTCAAACAACTCGGTCAGATTGCCAAACCAATAGACGCGCGGGAATTTTGTCTGATCTTGATCGGTTATGGCTCCTCGTGAGATCCTGCTGAATCGATCCGCTGGATCATGGAAAAGATGGGAGGAATTCCGTCCATCAATCGTCGACCGTATGTGTAACGGCTTTTTTATCTCGGGATGGGCCCGGGGAGCAAGTGGAAACCGCGTGTTCCGCGGCTCGAAGGCCACTGGCTGGAAAAGGAGAGGCGCTTGCTGAAACTTCCACTCGAACAAAAGACGATTGTGGTTTTTGGCGGCCGCCATCCTGTAGACGGCGACCTCGAATATGCGGAGGCCTTCAGACTAGGGTCCCTGCTGGCTACCGCCAAATACGCCGTGATGAGCGGAGGCTATTCCGGCGTGATGGAGGCAGTCTCGCGCGGTGCCATGGAAGCCGGTGGAACCACAATCGGCGTCACCATGGAGATCTTCGGCAACCTTGCCCCGAATCCATTCCTGACGCGCGAAATCCGATCGCGAAATTTTTTCGAGCGCCTTGAGATTCTTACTTCAAGCGCCAGCGGTTTCGTGGCCATGCGTGGAGGGATGGGGACACTGACCGAGTTGAGCCTCATCTGGAACATGCTCCAGACCAAAACCATGGAATACAAGCCCACAATCTTGGTTGGAAAATTCTGGAGGCCGCTCCTGGAATCCGTCGCGGACCACCTCGTCATTTCCCGCGAAGAGCTCGACCTGTTCCATTACGTCGGCAGCGCAGGCGAGGCCGTCGCCTGCCTGGATCATTGCCTCTCAAACACGGCGACGAAAGTCGCAGGCTGGCCCGACGAATCGGTGCCCGAATAAGTGGTCGTAAGCGTCTTGCCGTTGCCTGACACCACGGCTATCTCATTGACAATCACTTTGCTTCCCTTCTTGCCGATACCTTTGAGCGTATTTCTGTCCACCCGCGTGTAGGCTACGGTGTCGGCGTATGGGGATCCATCAATTGCGTAATCCAGGCCGTCGAATTTGGCCAGAACTTTGATTGCGAGTTTGTCGCCCTTCTCGCCGACGATATCTTCCTGGACGCGTATGATCTGGTCGGAAATGTGAATCGTGACGATCTGGCTCTGTGGGAGAGGAGCCGGAAGGTTTGATTTCGAGAGATTCAATTTCCAGGTGCCGACGAACGGATCGCGGGCGGCGCACGAAACAAACAGCGCCGAACAGACCGCGACCCACGTCATAGCTATGCCGAATTTCCTTCGTATCATCTCTTCTCCTGTGATTAGTGATCGTGCTTCCGCATCTGCTGACGGAACAGGATTGAATTCGGCACAGGCTGTTTGGCAATCTTTTTGCTCGCGTAGAAAACCTTCAGCTCCAGGCCGCCGGTCTTGTTGAAGTAGGTGATGCGCAGCGGATGCAGACCCGCCGCCAATGCAATGATCCCTCTTTTTTCCTGGACGCCATGCAGTCCGTCGTTGTCGACGACGAGCGCATCTCCGAGGTACAGCCGGCTCCCGTCATCCGAATCCGTGAAAAACTCATAAACATCATTCTCAGGGACTTGAATGTAGCCTGAATATTCGATCCCGAAGTATTCGGGTCTCCCGCGCTGCGAAAGATCCGGAGAGACCGCGTTTCCTTGCGCTGCCGGCTTGAGTGCGGTGAAGTCGGGCAACGCATCCCAATTTCCTTCGAAGTATGCGTACTTTACGCCGCCTTCCGGGCTCTCCACTTTCACTGCGGGCACGGGCGCGACCTTGGTGAAGGAGGTCCGCACGGTGCCGCTGACCGGTTGATCTCCGCGGTAGCATCGTGCCGAGATGACAGTTGTCTGTGTCAAATGAATCGCTCCCCTGACTAGCGGCGCACCTGGTCCCGAGGTGCTGCCGTCCGCGGTATATCGGACCTGGACATTATCGCGGTCTGAGGTCACTTTGACATCCATGGTATCGACAAAGATGTCCGTGTCGCCCTCGATCTTTGGCGGATCGTTGACATCCGGTTTGCCTGCGACATCCAGAACCACAACGCTGTCGATCGGGTCCGGCGCGGCATTGGGGACGCTGATCGCCAGCGCGTCCTCGCTGCGCGCGACGCTTAGAGAGGTCTGCTTGCCGTCCGCCAGCAGATACGCGGTTCTGGACTGGTTGAAAATGCCGGGGACCATGAGCTTGCCGTCTCGCGGCCAATCGAAAACGTGGAGGTAGAGCCGCGTCCCGCCGCTAACGGACTTGGAAGTGCAACGCCCCCACTCCAGCTTCTTAAACGGGCTGGCCTGTGTGGCGTAAATTGCCTCCCCGTTGACCTTCATCCAATTGCCGATTTCCTTGAGCCGGTCGAGGCTCTCGGGAGGGAACACTCCCTCAGAGGTCGGCCCGACATTGAGGAGCAGATTGCCGCCCTTGGATGCGATATCTGCAAGCATCCGGATGAGGGCTTTCGTGGATTTGAAGTTGTGATCGTTCTTGTTGTAGCCCCAGTGATCATTCATCGTGATGCAAGATTCCCAATCGGCGCCGGGGATTCCGGTGGCGGGGACTTCCTGTTCCGGAGTCCCGAAATCGCCGCCGAATTCGCCCTCTTTCGTAAGACCTTGCATGCCGTTGCGCGCTGACCCGACGCGGTTGTTCACGATGATCTTCGGCTGCAGGGAACGGACGTATGCGTATAGATCCCGTCCGTAGTCCTGGTTCCAGGTGTTTTCCCACTCGCCGTCAAACCAGAGGACGCCGATGTCCCCATAATTGGTGAGCAGTTCGCGAAGCTCATTCTTCATGTAGGTGACGTATCGGTTGAAGTCGGCGCCCTCCGTCGTGCGGTCTTTCTCCCAGTCTCTCCTGGGAAGATAGTCCGGGTGATGCCAGTCCATGATCGAATGATAAAAACAGATCTTGATGTCCTGCCTGTGACAGGCATCCGCCAGCTCTTTCAGGATGTCTCGATGGAACGGCGTGGAGGCGACATCAAAGTCGGTGTACTTCGAATCGAAGAGGCAGAAACCATCATGATGTTTTGAGGTGATCACGATGTATTTCACGCCGGCAGCCTTCGCGGTCCGGACCCACTCGTCCGCATTGAATTTAACGGGGTTGAACTGGCTGACAAACCCTTCGTATTCGGCGAGGGGAATCTGGGCGGTCGTACGAATCCACTCGGCGTGATCGGTCCTTCCCTTCCACTCCCCCGCGGGGATGGAGTACAGGCCCCAATGGATGAACATGCCGAAGCGCGCTTCGCGCCACCACTGCATGCGGGCGTCGTGTTCACCCGGTGTCTCGCGTTGGGCAAGCAGGCCGGTAGCGCACGTTACCAGCAAAAGAGCGAAGATCCAGACGATCCGGGCATGTCTACTGCGTTGCGCTCGGTCGGGCTCCTCGACGTACTGTTGAGTACGCCTGCGGAGCCCTCGGTCGCGCGCCTTGTATCCATGCCCGTCTGCGCCGCCTCGCTACGAGGTCTGGTGAGAAGTGCGCGCTGGTCTATTCTCGCCGCTTTCCCCTTTCCTTGCAACTATCGTTACACGCGAATCCGCCTGTGCTACGATATCCGCGATGATGATTCTGAGTCTTCTACTGGTTCTCGCAGTGCAAGCGGAAAAGGCAGCCCTGCCGCCGGGAATGCCCACGGCGCCCGGCGTGTATTACCGCCAGGGCGATTTACCTTGGACAAAAATGGATTCTGCTACCGTCTCGGACATGAAAACGAAGGGTATGGACACGTTCATCCTGACCGACGGGTACATGAACCTCAGCATGACGATCATTTACGCGGGATCGCGTGCGCCGCTGCAGGTTGCGGCGACGCGGCCGGTTTTTTATATTCGAGGAGCCGGCGCGGCAAAGGATGCCGTGATCGCCCAACTGTCGCGCGCTAAGGATAGCCGCACTCTGCAGACCGTGTCCTCCGCAGGGGGAGTGGACAACAAACTGGGGATCAAGAAAAACGAACTCCGAAACGCAACGGTCACCGTCTATGCCGATGATTCCTTCTCCGTCGTGCCAGATGAAGATTTAAAACCCGGCGAGTACGTCCTGCTCTTTGGCAGTGCCAACACCAGCTACGATTTTGGCGTCACCACCCCCAGAAAGTAGATTCAAAAGCAAGAATCCTCAATGATCTTGCGATGGTGGTCCCCGCCCTTGAAGCGTCAGAGCGCGAGTTGCCGGCCGACTACAACCCGCCGCTGCGCCTTGCTTCGGTTTGGGCGCAACTGAACCGTCCCGACGACGCGCTGGCAGCATATAAGCGCGCCTCCACGACAAGATCAACAAACCAGTTCCGCCATGGTTCGGACGGTTTGGATGTCTTTGGTGATACAGATGAGGGTCGTAATGCCGCACGCGCGCCACGCCTCGAGCCGCTCCGCGATCCGCTCGCGCGGCCCGCACAAGGCGACCTCGTCCACCAACGCGTCGGGAACCGCAGCAGCAGCGGCTTCATGCCTGCCATCGAGGAAGGCATCCTGAATCCTGTGGGCAGCCTCTTCATAGCCGTAGCGGCACGCAAGATTGAAATAGAAATTCCGGCCCCTGGCACCCATTCCGCCGATGTACAGCGCAAGAGTCGGTTTGACGGCGTCCCGGCAGGCTGCGACATCGACGCCCATTCTGATCTCCACCATGGGCGCGATATCGAGTTCTCTGCGCTCCACTTGCGCACGGGTTCGTCCTTCGTCAAGAGCCGGGCGGAACACCGACATCCGCTCCGGCGAGAGATAAATCGGCAACCAGCCGTCGGCAATCTCCGCTGCCAGCGCCACATTTTTCGGTCCAATTGCCGCCAGGTAGATTGGGATATCCGGGCGCTTCGGCCGAAACATGAGCCTCAGGGGCTTGCCGAGGCCGGTGCCGCCGCGCAAAGGTATGTCATAGTTCTCGCCATGATGTTCCAGGGAATCTTTGCGCGCGAGGATCGCGCGAATGATCTCGACATATTCGCGCGTCCTGCCAAGCGGCTTCCCGTAAGGCACTCCATGCCATCCTTCGACTACTTGCGGGCCTGAAACTCCGAGGCCGAGGAGGAGTCGTCCACCCGTAAGCAGATCCAGCGTGGCGGCTGTCATTGCGGCATTCGCTGGGGTGCGCGCGGGGATCTGCATGATTGCCGTGCCGACGCGTATCTGTTCGGTCTTGGCCGCCAGCCAGGTCAGGGGAGTGATGCAATCCGAGCCCCACGCTTCCGCGGTCCAGATGGAATGATACCCGAGGCGCTCGGCTTCCTGAGCGAGGCGGAGATGGAGAACCGGCGGCAACGCGAGGAAACCGAGATGCAAACCGAGACGCAAGCCACATGAATTGATGTTGATGTTCTTTGTGTTTGCCATCCTGGTTGCCGGTTTGCGGGCCTTGACCCTATTTAGCGTAGCCGATGGCGCTGACCGGCTGCAGCTTTGAAGCGCGATGCGCTGGATACAGGCCGAAAAACATCCCGATGGCAACCGAGAAGATCACGGCCATGGTTATATAATAGGGGGATAGGCTGACCGGCAAGCCGCTCATGAGTGAAACGACCAGCGCGGCTCCCAGGCCGAGTATGATGCCGATAATGCCGCCAATCCCCGTGAGCACGCCGGCTTCGATCAAAAACTGCCACAGAATATCCCTGCGTTTGGCCCCTACAGCCTTGCGAATGCCGATTTCACCGGTGCGCTCCGTGACGGAGACAAGCATCATGTTCATGACGCCGATACCGCCCACCAATAGCGCGACCGACGAAATTGCCGTAAGAACGAGCGCAATCGGAGCGGTGATCTCGCTGAGGAGCTGGAGCGCCGCATCCGATGTGGTGACTGCAAAATCATTGTCCTGGTTTGCTTTCAGCCCCCGCTGCACGCGCAGAACACGGATGACCTCATCGCGCGCCTCGTCGATGGAGGTGCCTTCGCGCACCGCCGCGACGATCACATGCACATCATGATCTGTCCCCATGACAGCCTTGAAGGTCGTGTGGGGAATCATCGCGAAGTTTTCACCCATGCTTCCAAACAAGGTCTTACGTTCGGCAAAAGTGCCGACGACCAGGAAGTCGTCGTTTGAAATCCTGACCTTTTTGCCGATCGGATCGGTGCTCGGGAACAGGTCGCGCCGCGGGCTGTGGCCAAGGACCACGACCTTGGCGCGGTGGAATACTTCCTCGTCCGTGAACATCCTCCCTTCTTCCAGATCCAGACTCTGAATGTAAAGGAGCGCGGGCTGGGTTCCAATCACCTGGACCATGCGGCTTTTTTCATTCTTATAGTGCAGGGTTGGAGGAGCGCCTTGCGGTTCCACGATAAATGAAACGTGGCGCAGGGATGTGCAGTGCTCGCGAATGGCCTCCGAGTTCTCTTCGGTAAGCTCTCTGCGATGGAGCATCGCCTGGTCGAACCCGCCGACGAGGAAATCGTACTTCTGGATTTGCAGCACGGTCTCTTCGGAACTGTGTATGTCGTGAGAAATGCTCGCCTGCAAGCCGAGCAATATCGACACCATCCCCATCAATGAGGCAACGCCAATGGCTACTCCGAGTACGATCAATCCGCTCCGGAGCTTGTGCGCCCAGAGAACGTCGAGCGCGATAAACAGATTCTCGACGACCAGCCCCACCCTCTTGCCGTTACTCATAGCGCAACGCCTCGATCGGATCAAGCTTGGACGCCTGCATGGCAGGATACGCTCCGAAGAAAACTCCAACCAGGAAGGTGACCCCCATGCCGGTCACGATGGACCACATTCGGATGGCGTACGGGAGCGGAGAAAAGAAGGCAATTGCGGCTGCGATGACAAAGCCCGCCGCTATCCCCAGAAGGCCACCGACACTCGATAACGTGACCGCTTCCACCAGGAACTGCCATAGAATGTTCATGCGTGTCGCGCCGACGGCCTTGCGAATGCCGATCTCGCGCGTGCGCTCCGTGACCGAAACGAGCATGATGTTCATGATGACGATGCCACCTACCACGAGGCTGATGGAGACGATACCAACCAGCACCTGGAAGATTCTCGAGCTGATCGTTTTCCAAAGGCCCAGAAGATTATCCTGGGTGATGATCGCGAAATTGTCGTCCCGCTTGGGTCCAAGGCGACGGAGCGTGCGCATCGCCAGCCGGGTCTGATCAACGCAGTCGGCCACGTTGTCGAGGTGCGCGGGCTTGATCGAAATCGTCATCGATTGGTGGGAGCCGAACATTTTCTCGAATGCAGTGATCGGGATTACGACCATCAAGTTGGGATTGCCGGTCATTCCATTGGGCTTTGTAAGGAGGACGCCGATGATGCGGAACGGCAGGCCCGCGATCCTGATCTCCCTGCCGATCGGATCCACGTCGGAATACAGCCGGTCGGCGACATCGGCGCCGATCACGGCCACCTCTTTGCTGTGCTCGACCTCCTGGGAAGAGAAATGCCGGCCGTCTTTGAGATCCCACTTGCCCAACATCGGATAGTTCTCGGATCTTCCCTGGACAGGCACGGATTTTATGTACAGGCCACGGCCGCGCGCTTCCGCGCTTGTGCCCAAGTGCGCGTCCATATACTCCGCGAGGGTTACGTGTTCGCGCAGGTAGGTCAGATCCGAAAGCTCGACCTTCGGATTGTGCAGGGATTTTAGAAACTTCTCGTAATCCGAGAGGATGTCGAGGCCGTTGACCTGCTGCAGATCGAACACGCCCGAGCCTTCTCCCGCAACCTGGTTTTCGATGTAGGTGTTCGCGCCGTCAATGATGCTGACCACGGCGATTACCGACATTACGCCGACGATGTTGCCGAGCAACGTCAGGATTGTCCGCAGTTTGTTGGTCCATAGGGCCTCGAGCGCGATGATCACCCCTTCAAGCAGCTGCATGCGCGCAATCTTTCCAAGGAGAACAAGGGCCTGTCAATGAATAACGTTTACACTTTGCTGCTGGCCCCCAGGCTCGCTGACGCGGCGCGAGCGACGAGCATACTCTTTGGTATGTAAGGAGCGAGCAACAAAGCCAGCGGGCCTGCGGGCCGCAGCCCAGAGGGGCGCGGCGGCGGGCAGGCATCTGCTGCGTTGCCGCTCCTCGACGATGCTCAACGGCATCGCCTGCGTCGCGGCGCCTTGCATCTGCCCGCCCGGCGCTCGCGCCAAAGTGCAAACGTTATTCATTGACAGGCCCTAAGCCATCTTACCGAACATTGATACGGAGCGGACGGGAAAAGGTTTACATCCCCATACCCATCGCGCGCACGAACTGGTCCGCGGACCCGAACTGCATGTAGGGGTTGGTGCGCTTCTGATCGCCCAGAGTCGAACTCCGGCCTCCATAGCTGTGTCCCGGATAGAGCACGAGGTCATCATCAAGAGCGCGCAGCCTGCGATTCAGGCTCCACCACATTTTCGCGGGATCGCTCCCGGGAAGGTCGACCCGGCCGCAGGCATCGATGAACAGCGTATCCCCGGCGAGAAGATGTTTCCCTGCCAGGAAGCACTGGGAACCGGGAGTGTGTCCAGGAGTGTGAAGAACGCGGACCGGGATCGCTCCAATGTGGATTTCTTCATTATCGACAACGGCTCGAAAGTTTTGCGCGCGCCGGTCCAGGAAACCGATCGGCACCTGATAGCGGGGGGCCATCTCCCGCATGTAGACAAGCTCTTCCGCATTCACGTAAACCGTCGCGTCAGTGGCATCGAGTAATTCCTCGAGCCCGTTGATGTGATCGGGGTGCGCGTGCGTGAGCAGGATATGATGCAGGTGCAGGTCGAGCTGGCGCGCGGTCGCCAGAATTGCCTTTACGTCCCAGGCGGGATCGACAGCCGCCGCCTGGCGGGTTTGTTCGCAGCCGACGATGTAGACGAAGTTCATCATCGGGCCCAGTTCGAGTTGTTTGAGAATTAATCCGCCTGCAGTCATGCGCTCGCTCCGCGAAAGGTTTGCCGCCGTTCCGAAAAACTTTGCTCATTGCCGCGCAGGGTTCGCCCACGCGCGACCCGCGTCCATAAAGTGACTCGTTGGCATCTGCCGCCAGGCGGTTGCGAGATTATAGCTCCGGACGCCGGATGATCCAATTCGAAGCTGGATTCCAGATTCGAAATTCGAGGTTGAGAATCTTGAATCTCGAATTTCGAATCTGGAATTGGTTGAGGCCTACTAGCCGCGCGGTGTAATCTGTGGCAAGTATTTCAATAGGAGCCTCGGCGTTCTGTTGCGGCTTTTCTTTACCCCTTGTGAGGATTTTGTGGTTTGATGGAGATCCGTATGAGGCGAACCCTGTTGTTGGTCACGCTTGTTTTCCTCAGCCTCTTCCTCTGCGCTCCGTCCGCACAGGAGCCCTCGCAAAAAACCATTCAGGTGGCGGTCGACATGGTTTCCTTGCCCGTCACGGTCATGAAACGAAATGGACAGCGGGTGGCAGATCTCGTCAAAGAAGATTTCCGCGTCTATGAGGACAGGATTGAGCAGGACATCAAGGCGTTTTCGGCAGCCGACGAACCCTTCTCTGTCGCATTGATGCTGGATACCAGCGGCAGCACGATGGAAAAACTGCAGCGCATCCAGAGCGAGGCGATCCGGTTTATCAATCAGTTAAGCCCGCAGGATTCTGTCGCGGTGGTTTCCTTCGCGCAGGAGGTCCGGCTGCTGGAGGATTTCACAACCGATCGGGCGCGCACAACGGCCGCAGTCCGCGGAACGTCCTCGGGCGGGTTCACGGTTCTGTACGAAGCGGTCTGGCTGGCCTTCAAGGAGGTGCTCCCTTCCGCCCATCAGCGAACCGCGTTGGTGATCTTCAGCGATGGCGTCGACACGGCGAGCGAAAAGGCGACTAAAGATGAAACGCGCGAGCTGGCGAAGGAGTCGCGGGCTCCGATCTACTGCATCTATTTCAACACACAGGAGGAAATGCAGAGATCGCCCGGAATCCCAGCCGGCGGCCAGACTTTTCCCCCGAACATCGGGCAACGCACGACTACGATTCCGGCTACTGGTGCGGGCAGGAGCACGGAAGATTACATGGGAGGCCGCCAGTACCTTTCGGATCTCACTGATTACAGCGGCGGCAGAGTCTTCGATGCCCTCAGGATGGAGGACCTCGGCCCGGCCTTTGATGCAATCGCGCAGGAACTGTCGAGCCAGTACAGCATCGGCTACTATCCAACTAATGCCCGGCACGACGGAAAGTATCGAAGAGTGGATGTGAAAGTTTCGAAGCCGGGTCTCTACGTGCAGACTCGACAGGGCTACTACGCGGCCGACGACTCAAAAAAGAAGGGGAAAAAATGAGCCGATGGGGAGCGTCCACGATGCCGGAAGCCTATCCAAAAACCTTAACTGTTTAGCATTTTTCTGAGATTCGGATTGCATGATCGAAAGGCAAGACGAACCTCAAAGTACTCATGATCCTGCGGCTCACCACGGAGCATGAAAACCGCCGTTGGCGGTGTGGAGTCGGCAATTTGGAGAATGAACGGTGAAGCTGCGAGCCCTCTGGGCCTTTTGTCGTATCCCATGCGCGTATTTTCATAGGAGACTCAAAGCACTGTATCCTTGTTGCGGCTAAACAGTTGCCAAAAATCAGGAAGGGCTTGGCGCGCCGGGATCTCCCTTACCGAACGTCGGATGATCCTCCGGCTGTGACTCCTGCTGATTGACAAATCGCGCCAGCACGAAGCACAAATCCGAAAGCCTGTTCAGATAGCGAATGATACTTGGATCGACTTCTTCGGTACGCGCCAGGGCGACACAGCGCCGCTCCGCGCGCCGCGCAACAGTCCGGGCAAGGTGCAGAAGCGCCCCGGGCGCATTCCCGCCCGGCAGAATGAAGCGCCTCAGCGGCTCCAAGGTCTCCTGACAGCCGTCTATATCCCTCTCGAGATGGGTGATTTGATTTTCCACAATCGGGGGAACATTGAAGGAGCCATGCTGCGTCCCTGCCGGCAGAGCGAGATTGGCGCCGACGCTGAACAGGTCATCCTGGATGCGGTGTATGGTGCCGCGCACGCATTCCGGCAGTGGGTGCGCGCAGGCGACTCCGAGGACGGCGTTAAGTTCGTCAATCGCGCCGTAGGCCTCAATGCGCAGGTCATCTTTGAAAACACGCTTTCCTCCGATGAGCCCAGTGGTGCCGTCATCGCCAGTCTTGGTATAGATCCTGGTCATGGTTCAGACCTCCGACTGAGAATATATCGCATTTGCGGGAGTTGAGGCGGCGAAAGCGGGGTAATAGAACCTGGGAATCAGAGGCGCCGACGAAAACAGAGGAAATGCTCCTGAGCAGCAGGCGCTAACTCGGGCTCTTCGGCGGAGGTGTCAGGCGGTCTTTTTTTCCTTGCAGGAAATGCAGACGGATGTCCACGGCACCGCTTTGAGGCGAACCACGCTGATTTCTTCGCCGCACATTGTGCACACCCCATAGCTGCCGTCATCAATCCTGGCCAGCGCGGCCTCGATGGCTCGGAGAAGCTTGGCATCCGTCTGCAGCAGGCGTATATTCACGTGAACCTCGTTATCGTCGCTCGCCTGGTCGACGAAGTCCCCGTGTCGCGTGTTTTCCATGTTCTCCCAGTGGGTCTGCTTTGCCGGCGAGGATAACGTGATCGCATCACGCTTGCCTTCCAGGATGGATCTGAACTTCTTGAGCTCAACCTTTTTCATGGATCAACCTCAGTCCACAAAGATCGGACGTGATCGAAAAAACATTTAGTATAAAACATAGAGTTCTCGAAGTAAAGAAGGTGATGCGTGGATGCGCGGGGATTGCCAAAACCCAAAGCGGATCCGGCAAAAAGCAGTCCAGGAACCTGAGGTGGGCGCTACACCAGGAACCTACAAATAAGGCCGGAGCGAATCGCGGGGCTGAGTTGCGCGTTACAGCGGGAGTGACTCGCCCACGCCTGCTTTGACGGCGGCCCGGTAGATTCGGCCGGCGAAGGCGACGTCCTCCAATGCGATGCCGTTCGACTTGAAGAGAGTTATCTCGGTCGCCTCTTCGCGGCCTGGAAAATCTCCGGTTACGACGGCCCCGAGTTCCCGCGCATCTTCCCAATAGAACGCCCCTCCTTCGGCGGCGCTCGCGAGGTCGCCCGACTCCAGCATGGACTGTTCTAAGGAGTCGACCACAACGCAGGCGCTGCGGCGTACGGTTTCTACGTCAAGCTCACGCCGCCCCAAATGGTTAGAGCCAACGGCGTTTATGTGAACCCCTTTCGCCAGCCATTCACCGTTGAACACCGGTTCCTTGGAGGTCGTTGCCGTAATGATGATATCCATGTCTTGGGCCGCCTGTTCTGGATTCGCGGCCGGCTCCACCTCAACGTCCAGCGTTTGGCTCATCTCACGGCAGAACTTATCGCGTCGCTCCGGGTTTCGTCCGTAGGCAACGATGGTTCGAATCGGGCGCACCGCGCACACGGCCGCGAGCTGAGCGCGTGCTTGGAACCCGGTTCCGAAAACACCGAGGTGGGATGCGTCCGTGCGGGCCATGTATTTGGTGGCGACGCCCGAGGCGGCACCGGTTCGCAGCTGGCCCAGTAATTCAGCTTCTATCACCGCCAGCAGCCTGCCGTCTTCGCCGCTGTAAAGGAGAACATGGAACCTCGTCTTGCCATCGATCGTGGTGTAACTTTTCAACCCCGCAACTCCAAGGGTCGGAAGCGACGCGCTCATCACCTGAAGTAATCCGCGCTCAACGCGGCATCTGCGCCTGGGCGCGTTGTCGGTCTTGTTCTCTCCCTGCAGTCGAAACGCCTCCTCGATTGCTTCGAGCGCCATTTGCATGGTTGCGAGTTTTTTTACATCCGATTCGCGCAGAAGAATTGCCATGAATATCCCTCATCGATAGTAAATTGCGTGTCCCAGATCCATTCGAAATCAAATCAGCTTCAACTATACTGAACCTGGACACATAGGCCAAGAAGAGATTGCTTGGTCGTACGCTCGAAGCTGAATGACGCTGCCTTTCTTCCTCTCGACTGCGATTTACACACTGAAAGATAACGAGCGGAGCAAAAACCGATAGCGATTGCGATACCAATGCCGATTCCGAGATCCCTGCAGTCGTTGCTCCCTTCCGGGTCGGTATCGGAATCGGGATCGTAATCGCTATCGCAATCGGCTCTTGTTTGCGCTGAGACGACCATTTTGTTGTGCACTGGCAGCCCCACTGTCTGAATCACAGTCGTCTCAAGCACAGAGTTGAATCCACCCGGCGGCGGGAGATATACTTAGTTCCGCCCCGAGAGGGATATGCCAGCCGAAGCACCCCGCAGTCGGCTTTGATGCAGGAGAGTAAAACTGCTGGTTCGCCCGGTCATCCAGCGGCTCACTCGGGCCTTTCGTGTCTGTCTCCCTCTGATTCCGGTTGTTCATGCATTGCTGAAAAATGATCCGAACCGTACACATTGCCAAGTACGTCATTCCTGAAGCCGGCATGCTGCTGCGCAACGCAGCCGTCCATGTTTCCGATCCCGGCAGGATTTCGAGACTCGAGCCGTGGCAAAGCCCGCCGCCAAACCTGGAAACCAAAGTCGTGGATTGGGGTTGCGCCATTATTCTGCCAGGCCTGGTGAACGCGCATACACACCTTGAGTTGACACGCCTCCGCGGGCAAGAAGATCGGCCGGTATCCTTTACACACTGGCTTGCCCAGGTGATCCGGGAGAAGCAGCAGCGGACACGCGCTGATGTCCAGGAGACCATCGCCCGGGGTGCCCGCCAATCTTTGGCTTCGGGCACGACTCTGCTGGGCGAGATTTCATCCAGCGGGATGAGCTGGGATGCCCTCAAGCACGAAAAGCTCCGAAAGGTGATCTTCGAGGAGGTGATTGCGCTCGCGCCGGAAAAGGCGGGCGAAGCCATGGCTGCCCTGAGCCAGCGACTCGATCGGTCGGAACCCGACGCGTTCAGTTCCTCCAGCGTTTCACCCCACGCTCCTTACTCCGTCTCGCCTGAATTGTATCGCGCAGCGGCAAACCTGGCGCGGACCCGGCGCACCCGTCTTGCCACGCACCTCGCGGAAACCGGGCAGGAGTTGGAGTTCCTCGCTAGCGGGAAAGGGGAGCTCAAGAGCTTTCTCTCCGACCTCGGTGTGCTTCCTGCCGGGTGGACGCCGCCCGGGCTTGCGCCCGTGGCTTATCTGGAGAAGCTTGGCGTTCTTGATCCACCCGCCATTCTCATCCACTGCAATTATCTGGACGAGGATTCCATGGTGCGAATCCTGAGCCGAAGCTGCAGCGTCATCCACTGCCCGCGAAGTCATGCTTATTTCGGGCATGATCCGCATCCTGTGCGCCGGCTCCTCGATATGGGCATCAATGTCGCTTTGGGAACGGACTCTCTGGCCAGCAACAAGTCCCTCAGTGTTCTCGACGAGATGCGATTCCTCTTTAGGAATCGCAAGGATTTGAAATGCGATGAAATCATCCGCATGGCAACACTCAACGGCGCCGTGGCTCTCGATTTTGGCAATGTGCTCGGCCGCCTGCGGAGAGGATATTGGGCCGACATGACGGTTCTGCGCCTGCCCGAGAGACTGGCGGACCGAAACATCGAAGCGCAACTTTTGGAGGGCGCGGGAGAATCCCTGGCGACCATTGTGCAGGGCCGGATCGCATGGACCTCCGCGCCCGGGTTGCTGACTGGCGGTGGGTAGGCCGCCCACAACACATCATTCGTTACTCGTAACCCGTCACTCGCATGGGGGTGCACATGTTCAGAAGATCGATCTTCTGGGGCTTGACATTGATGCTCGGGACTCTGCTGGTATGGCTCGTAGTCCGGGCACGCAAACAGGAAGCGCAGATCGCGATGGCTCCGGCTCCGACTGAAATCGTGAGATCCGCCAAGTCCAGCCCTACGCGTGTGATTGCCCCGAAAGATCTTGACGCCGGGGAATCGCAAGTGGAGTTCGCCTCCATGGTTTCCGGGGCGCCGAAATCCGGTGGGCGCAGCGCCCTCCTGCATGTCGTGATACGCAACCGCGGAGCGGTTCCTTATCACAACGTGATGTTGAAACTCACCTGGGTCGGAACCTCCGGGAAGGCTATCGACAGCCAGACACATCTGGTTCCCGGCACAATCGAGCCTGGACAGACTCTTAACGATGGCGAGGTCGCTTTGGAGGGCGTGCCGAGCGGTAGTGTGAAATGTACCATCGCCATCCTCCACTCAGACTTGGGGCAAGCTCAGGCTCGTTGAGCCGCCCCTTCGCGGAGTGCATGGGCGCCGTGCCGAAAATGATTGAAATGCCGGGAGGATAGCTCCGCGCGATGAAGGAAGGCTAGGAGGGCAGAACCTGCACCCGAAGGTTGGCCTTATGCCGCGAGCTGTGGAAAAATCTGGACATCGCATCGACTATCTGTTACAATAAAAAGACTTACCGTTGTTGACATCCTTTTGTCTGCGTGATAAGCTCCTGAATTATCAAGTCTGCGCGGAATCGAACGATTTTGTGCTAGGACTGAGGCTCATGGAACGATCCTGTCGCGTTTTCTCTTTGCTGATGGTGCTTGGTATTGCTGCGCTCCCATTGGCGGCTGCGACCAGGCCGAACGGAATGCTCGCGGGGACAGTCATGACGCCGGATGGACGCGGCCTTGTGGGTGCCGTCGTGGCACTTTTCCAGCGTAGCGACCCTGGAACGGTCATTTCGATCGCCAGGTCCGATCAGCAGGGGGCATATAACCTCAGCGGCGTTGCTGCGGGTGCTTATTCCATTCAGGTCAGCAGGTTCGGCTATCAGGTGATCCACTCTCCTCGAGTGGTCGTCGATCCCGGCAAAACCACAACCGTCAATTTTGTGCTTCAGGAGATCGTGGACTTTATCTCTGCGCGTGACGATCCCCGAAATTGGGACCTCAAGACTGTCATGCGAAGCACTTCCGACCGGCGCCTCATCTTTCGAGGACTTCCGGGAGCAGCGACGCCGGACGACGTCATAGCTTCTTTCCACAGAAGCGGTGCTCTGAACATTGTCTCCACCGACCTGCTTGGTCCGGACAACTATGCCGTGTATCCGAACCGGGGGGATTTGGGGGTAGCTTCCAATTTCGCGTTCGTCGAACCGGTCAGCCTGCATGGCCGCATGATCTTTTCGGGCCAGCTCTCTTCGGGCACAGATTCGCTTTGGAGAGTGCGCAATACCTATGACTACCGCCCGAATCCGAATCAGGAGTACAAATTCTCGGTAGGCGTGGGCCGCTTGAGTCCCAATCGTACAGGGATTTCGGACCACCCCGCGGACTTTTTCAACTCGGAACAGGATTTTCAGGATTCCGGAGTGCAGACACTCGTCGTAGGGTTCCAGGGAAGCCGGCAATTCCTCAACGTAGTGGCCGTGGAATATGGCCTCGATTTGTCGCGCATTCAGTACGGAGCGACGCAGAGCGTGTGGAGCCCATATCTGCAGGTTGCCTATACACCCCACCGCCACTGGCTCTTGAGAACTTTGATGTCCTCCCGCCGGATCAGCGATAACAGCATGATCGAGCTGCCGGGAGGCGACGTGGTAAACCTCCTCGAGCCCGCTTATATATCGCAGATCAACAACGTGATCCGCGTGAGCCAAGTCAGGCATTCCGAATTTTCGGTTGCCAGAAAACTGGCCGACGACACGTCGCTGGAGCTTACGGTCTACCGAGACAGGGTGGATGGGCCGGGCACACCGTTTCTCCTGACGACAAATACGGAATACGGACAGAATTCGCAGGCGGTGCAGCTCAAGAGCGACCAGGACGCGCAGCAGGGCGTCAGGGTAGCTTTCGCGCGCATGCTAACGGGTACGATTCAGGGCTTGATTGCCTACGACTACGGCACTGCCGCGGGCCTTGCCAACATCAATCCGTCTTTGTCGAGCGGTCTGGTGAACGATAACATCCTGGATTACATTCAACGCTCCTATTACCATTCCATCACCAGTCAGTTGGAAGCCAAAATCCCGCAGACGCGCACCCACGTCCAAGCGACTGTGCGCTGGTATCCTGGAAACCCGATCAGCCCAATCGATCTCTTCGCCGATCGGATGGATACACTCACCAAAGGGGTGAGCTTTTCCCTGAGGCAGGCACTTCCGCTGCCGCCTTTTATGGGTTGCCCAGGACGGTGGGAGGCTCAGATTGATGTTCGCAATCCGTTTGACCAGGGAATGAGCCACATTCCCTTGTCCGATGGAGACCTCGTTTTGACCCGAATTTCCCGTGCACTCCGATTCGGCCTGAATCTCAATTTTTTCTAATCATGCCGATCGCCGTTCTGTTTAGCACCCACCTGCCCCGCCCTGATTATGCACCCTCATCGTAGATCTGCGAGCGAAGAGGGCACTTGTAGCCAACTGTGCCCGGCTTCTATACTTATTCTGAAGACGATGCGGTCATTCAAGATGTTGGATGTCAATCCAAACGCTTGAAGCCAAAGGGAGGCCGGAGCGTGAACTTTACTAGATTAGAAAGATTAAATCCTTACGTCTCAATACTTATAGCGATCCAAACAATCGCTGCGCATTCAGGCGTTGGTATGGATATTGCTTAGGGGAGTTCTGGACAGTCTTATCGTTTTCCTGAATACAAGATGGATGCTTTTCCAGTGCCTTTCAGGACCGTCGCTTTAACATTTCTGACGCTCTTTCTGGTAACGATCGGTATTTTGAACCTGCGCGATCGTGCATCCTGGAACGAGCCCGGGGATGGTGTCTTCTGGGTCGAATCGGAATCCGGTTTGACGGCTGGAGAGGTTGCGCCGAATGGCCCCGCAGCAAGGGCGGGCATCAGGCAAGGGGATGTGCTGTATTCTATCGACGATTCCCCAATCGTCAACCTCGGCCAGCATTCTGATGCAATCTATCGCGCCGGAGCCCACGGGGTTCTCGCCTATGGGCTGATGTCGGGTTCGACGGTTCGCCTGGTTTCCGTCCGGCTGGATGCCAAGGCATCGTTGAAACCCGAGGACAGCTGCCGCATTCTCCTTGCTTTTGTGTACCTCGGCATTGGTTTTATTGTCGCTCTTCGCGGCGCCCATCTTAAGGGAGCCTTCCACTTTTATTTCGTTTGCCTGACTGCCTTTGTCTTGTTCCTTTACAGCTACACTACTAGGCTCGGGATTCTGGATGGAACGGTCTACGTGCTGTCGGTTCTTGCCATCCTCCTGCTACCGGCGCTTTTTCTGCATTTCTGCCTGCGCTTTCCCGTCGATCCTCGTCCCGTCCGCAGCCCCGCGATGTTTTATTACGCTCCAGCCGCATTTCTCGGGGTTATCCAGCTGTTATGGTGGACGGGCCGTCTCGCTGATTTTGGTCTCCCGCGAAACGCCCGATCGAGCGGCATCCTCGACCGTGTGCACCTTGTTTACCTGTGCGCGGGCCTGCTGATCGGTGCGATTGTCCTCCTGCGGCGTAAGCTCGCGACAGAGGATTTGACGGCGCGCCAGCAGATGAAGTGGGTCAGTTACGGAACACTCGGTGGCGTTGTGCCGTTTCTCGCGATTTACGTCCTGCCTGTGCTGTTGGGGGCGCGAGCCGGATTTCCGCTGCTTTCTTCCCAGTTGTTCCTCGTGCTGATTCCGCTGTCGTTTGCCTACGCCATACTTCATTATCGGCTCCTCGATGTCGAGGCCATCGTGCGCCGGAGTGCGGCCTATCTCGTGGCCAGTTCGCTTCTGCTTGCCGCCTATCTGGTTTTTGTCCTCATTCTGGGAAGGTGGCTGGAGTCGATGATTCCAGATGCCGATTACGTGATCGTCTGCGTGGCGGCTCTGGCAATTGCCATGATGTTCGCTCCGTTGCGCACCTCAATTCAGGCTCGTCTGGACCGGTTTTTTTACAGAGAGAAGTTTGAAGATCGGAGCGGCCTCCTCGATTTTGCCCGCACTTTAACCTCCGAGATAAGCCTCCCCCGCCTGACGCGCAAAATCCTCGAGCGGATCGCCAAGACGTTTCCGGTGGACAACGTCTTCCTGTTTCTGCGCGATGCCGCCAATCCCGGCGCCTTTCTCCTGGCGGACGCGATTGGAATGCAGCTATCGAGCGGAGATCCATGGCGATTGGAGGAAGCTGCCCTCTCCGGCGATTTGCAGGCGAACGGCCCCGATTCCTCCCGGACGGAGAATCTCCTGTACGAGGCACCGCGGCACTTGAACTCCAGAGGGCTTCATTATGTGCAGGATTTGAGACTCCGGGGCAAATTGATCGGCGTGATCGGCTTGGGTATGCTTCCAAAACACCGGCATTTTTCGACGGAAGATCTGGATCTCCTCCGCGCCCTTGCAGGATATGCGAGTATTGCCCTGGAAAATGCCGATCTCTACCGCTCGATTGAGACCAAAGCTCTCGATCTCGAGCGCCTCAAGATTTATACGGAAAACATCATCGAAAGCATCAACATTGCGGTCCTGGCGCTCGACCTGAAAGGAGAGGTCACGTCCTGCAATCGCGCGTTCGAGGAACTTTACGGAATCGGCCGCAAGCAGATTGTCGGCACCCGCCTGGAAGATCTGTTGGGCAAGGAGATGGTGGCCTCGATCCAGAACGCCATTGGGGTGGCGAGCTGGGATTTCAGGTCGACCGGCAACATTTTCAAACAGTATCTGCAGAATCGCAGAAATGAAAAGCTGATCGTCGACCTCAGCGTGATTCCACTGCTCGATTCCAGAGATCTGAATTCCGGCTGCCTCGTCGTGATGGACGACATCACCGGCAAAGTGCAGCTTGAAAGCCAGTTGCTCCAGGTGGAGAAGCTCAGTTCCATTGGGTTATTGGCAGCCGGCATCGCCCACGAGGTCAACACCCCGATTACGGGCATTTCCAGTTACGCCCAGATGCTATTAAAGGAAACTGCCGCAGACGACGTGCGCAAGCCGATTCTGGAGAAAATCGAGAAACAAACGTTCCGGGCGGCGGAAATCGTCAACGGGCTCCTCAACTTCGCCCGCATGAACGGCAGCGAGTTTACCGATCTGGACTTGAATCTGCTCATCCGTGACAGCCTTTCCCTCCTGGAGCACCAGTTCAGGCAAAACCATGTAGACGTGGTATATTCTCCGGATCAGACTATCCCGACGGTCTATGGAAATGCGGGGAAATTACAGCAGGTTTTCGTCAACCTGTTCCTGAATGCGCGGGATGCGATGCCGTCGGGGGGCACGCTGCAGGTGGAAACTTCCATGAATGATACAATGGTCATCGTGGATATTCAGGATTCGGGGGTAGGCATTTCACCAGAGCACATCAGGAGAATTTACGACCCGTTTTTCACCACCAAGAGCACGGGTAAGGGCACTGGACTTGGCCTCGCCGTCACGTACGGCATCGTTCAGGAACATGGCGGCAGAATCTCCGTGGATAGCACCCCTGCGAAGGGGACTCGATTCAGGCTGAAGTTGCCTACCCGGCAATCAATACAAGCATGAATGACAGAGGACGCATACTCGTAGTCGATGACGAAGAGGTCGTGCGCGATGTGCTCGAGACATTTCTGCGCAAGGAGGATTATCTCGTCGATCTGGCCGAAAACGGAGTCCAGGCGCTGCAGATGGTCGATGGGGGAGATTACGATGTCGTACTCCTCGATTTGATGATGCCCGACATGGATGGCCTGGGTGTGCTGGAATCATTTCGAAATCGGAGTGACAGCCCGGCTGCCATCGTTCTCACTGCCTTCGGCACGATAGAGAGGGCCGTGCAAGCCACCAAACTCGGCGCCTTTGACTTCATCACAAAGCCGTTTAAGAACGACGAGATTCTCGTGGCGGTCAAGAATGCCATCGAGCAGCGCCGCCTGCGTAACGAGAACGCACGGCTCAAAGACTCGTTGCGCCAACGCTACAGCTTCCGCAACATCATCGGCAAGAGCGAGCCGATGCAGCAGATCTTCAACCTCATACTGCAGGTCGCTCCCAGACGCAGCACCGTCCTGATCCAGGGCGAGAGCGGCACCGGGAAGGAATTGGTCGCCAAGGCCATTCACGCGGCCAGCACGCGCGCCGACGCACCCTTTGTGGCGATCAATTGCGGCAACATCCCTTCCGAATTGCTCGAAAGCGAGATTTTTGGCCATGTGCGCGGCGCTTATACCGGCGCGACAAGTTCCAAGAAGGGCCTGTTCGAGGTTGCGGACGGGGGCACATTTTTTCTCGATGAAGTGGCCAGCATCTCCCTGGAGATGCAGGCGAAGCTGTTGCGAGTAATCCAGGAGCGTGAGTTTCGCCGTCTCGGCGGCCTCGAAAACATCAGGGTTGATGTGCGCATCATTGCCGCCACCAACAGCGACCTCCAGACCGCTGTCGCCAACGGGAGCTTTCGCGACGACCTGTACTACCGGCTCAATGTGATCGTAATTAAACTGCCCCCGCTGCGGGAGCGCGGCGAAGATATTCCCCTGCTTGCCGAGCACTTCTGCAGGAAGTACTGCGGCGAAAACGCCAGGGACCTGTGCATCTTCGACCCGGCGGCCATCCAGACTCTCTTGGATTACGGCTGGCCCGGAAATGTTCGAGAGCTCGAAAATGTCGTCGAGCGGGCGGTCGTCCTCTGTCCGGGCAACACCATCACCGCGGATCTTTTCCCCAGAAACGTTATTGCGGCCCCGCCGCGCGATTCCAACGGTTTTCTGGAGGCGGACCTGCCCCTGAAGGAGAAGGTAGGCAACTTTGAAAAGGCGTTGATCCTCGATGCGCTCGCGAGAACAGATTGGAATCAGAAAAAGGCTGCAGAACTCCTGTCGGTGAACCCGACGACCCTCAGCGAGAAGCTGAAGCGCTTGAAAATCAAACCGCAGTGACATCTACGTCGAGGAGGGGCAAAGGGAAAAGGCGTTCGTTCATGAAGCATTCTGCTGACGCAAAGCAGGGAGGATCCTTGGGCTCCTGATCTTGACCCAATGCTGTAACCTTAAGGGGAGATTCATCCTCGAGCAGAAATCTGACGGCCACGAATTTCACGAATTCCACAAAAATGGCCCTGAAGAGCCGGTCGACAGATGGAAGATTCCGTGGAATTCGTGAAATTCGTGTCGTCTTCTCGAATTTTTACTTAAATTGGCAGCACTGATCTTGACCCCTTGACCCCTTGACCCCTTTGCCCCTGCAGCAACTGCTTCAGCTGGCTTGCCACCAAAATGCATTTGTCGTATCCTCTTGAAACCTGGGACCACCCCAGGGGTCTTTATAGCCGAAAGGATGTATCATTAGAGAGGCAGCGTCGTACAAAGCTTTCATACGGGAGACTGGCGAATGATCAAGGTGCAATTCATCGGGCGGTTTGTTTTCCTTGCTTGCGCATTTCTCACCGCTTTGCCGGCGGTTGCGGACTATAAGCAAGCCTACGCATATTTCAAGCAGGGCCAGTTCGAGAAAGCAATCCAGGAGTTGAAGCCTGACCTGGACAAGAATCCGGATTGGGAATTTGGGCACCGACTCGCCGGGCTTTGCTATCTGGGTCTGAAGAATAACGCTCTGGCCTCAGTCGAGCTCAACCGCGCCATCCAGCTCAAGTCGACGGCATTCGCGACCTTTTACGGCTTGGCGCAGGCTTATTACAACACCGATAAACTTGACAATTGCGTCCAGATTCTCAACCAGGGAGAACAATACGCGAAAGCCTCGGAGGACCTGTACGACCTGCACCACTTGCGGGGCACTGTCTATTATCGCCAGCAAAAACTCGATCAGGCTGCGGCGGATCTCGCGGGTGCCATCCGCATCAAGACCGACGACTGGTTGGATTTTTCCCAATTGGGCGCCATCTATTTCAATCAGAATCGCTACGACGAGGCGATCCAGACGCTGCAGAAAGCGCTCTCACTCAAACCCGGTGACACAGCCACGTCCGGCGTGCTCGGGAAGGTATATTTCAAGCAAGGAGTGGCGGCATTGAGTGCCAAACAGTACAGCCAGGCGCTGGACCTCTTCCATAAGGCCGGCACCCTCACTCCCAACGACGGCTACATTTTTTACAATACCGGCGAGGCGTGCCTTTTTCTTGCCAACTACGCCGACGCGGAGAAGGCCTACACCCAGGCGCTGAGCTTGTTGCCACGAAATGCGGATGTGCTCACCAGGCTAGGCCTGACTTACGAGAGGCAAAAGAGGTGGCCTCAGGCCCTGGATGCGTACCAAAAGGCGAATGAAATCAGTCCGTCACCCACCCTGAAGGATTCGATGACTCGCGTGGCCGACCAGTTAAAGAAACCCGAGGAGAAGAAAAAACACTAGCGGGTCACGGTATAAGAAGCTTCCCAGATGCACACATTTCCGCCATTGTCCACGGCGACGATGTGCACTCGATATTTCCCATCCTGCCTGGCGGATTCGACAGGGATTTCAAACTGCGTGAACATTCCCTCGGTGGGCTTCACCTGATGTCCCTGGCGGGTTTTGCCGCTCGACTCATCAATCAGGAAAATCCCCGTCGAACCGAGATAGCTCCGGCCTTGGTGCGTGTAAAGCCGCACCGCGAGGGCCGCGCCGGGCTTCGCCGGGTCCGGATTGAAGAGAACACGATCCAGCGCCGGCCCCGGCTCGTCGGGCGAGATGGAAAACTCCTGCGGATCGTAGCCGCGCACCCGATTGAGCCACTGTGTTTCAAGAGCCGGGACGCGGGTCTTGAAGGCTGCGGCGAGACTGTCCTCCAGGTTCTTCTGAGCCAGGGAATCGAACAGCTTCAAGACTCGATCCCGGCCGTAAACCTCACTGCAAAATGTCAGAAAGGTGATCCCAGGGGCTGCGGCGACAAGATCTTGACTGTCGCCGGCGAATTCAGATCTGCCGGACAGGTGCATCAATCCCAGAGGGCTGATTTTGTCCACGTAGTGACAGATAGTCCAAGCTGCACCCAAACGCTTGACCGTGTTGGAAAACTCGTGCGCCAGCATCTCCGACATGCCATCCAATAGGAATCGATTCTCGGGCTTGGAGGCGCCATCCCCCATGAGGTTTGTCAGGGCAAGCCTCGCGAGTCCACGGACCGCAATCTGCAGCAGGAAGCCGTTGGAGTCTTTCAACGCACTCGGATCGTTCATGCCGAGTGTGATGGTACTGCGTTCCGCGTCAACGCTCGTCGCCGCGTCCTGCCATTCGATCACGACCGACACGCGGCTCGGCAACTGTCCGCCGGCAGCAACGTGGACAAACTCCCAGCATCGTTCCAGATCGCTGATGTTGTCTCGCCCGATCCACTGCCTCTCGGCCGGAATGTGCAAGCGAAGGTGCCGGGACACGATGCTCTCGTCAGTGTCTTGGGCTACCACGATTTGCGCGAGAAAGAATGGGCAGCATAGAGCTGCTGTCCATGCGAAAACGAACCGCAGGCAAGACATGGAAGGAAAACCCATCCTCCTATCGGACATCTTGAACTACTCTTCTGCCCGGCCGAATTTGACGCGCCTCAGGAAGCGGACGTCGGCGCGAAGCTGTTCAGAGCCCCCGGCTCATCATTGTACCAGTCAAAGACGTTGACCATCTTAGTGACCGTCAGCAGATCAACAACCTTCGGATTGGGAGATAACAGCTTGAGAGTTCCACCCGCTTTCCGGATGGCAGTAAAACAACGAATGATCTGTCCCAAACCCGCACTGTCGACATAGGGAACCCTGGCGAGGTTCAGTAGGAAAAGCCTCCTCCCGCGCGCCAGCAGTTCATCAATTGCGTGCTTGATCGCAACATCGCCCTCGCCGAGAAGGATCTTTCCTTCTACGTCAACAATCGTAACTTGACCCACCAACCGGGATGATAGCTTCATGAGCACCTCCGCCAGATGAGACCAGAAACTAACATAGCCCCCTACCGCTGTCAAAGCGAGACTCGAAATCGTGGTCAACGCCTTGTTTCGCCGGGAGAATTTCGGCAGCTTCGAGCGGAGATGGCGAAACAAGGCGTTGACCACGATTTCGAGTAACGCGCGTGGGTGCGGGCCCTGGGGCATTCCTTGATACCTCGCTGCGCCTATGCTATACATCAGCTTCGCGTAAAGGAAAGCCACGGGGGCGATCCATTTTCCGTGCGGAGTCTAAAATGCTAATTCCTATTCGATCGATTGCAGCCAGAGAAATCCTTGATTCCAGAGGAAACCCGACCCTCGAGGCGGATGTTGTCGTCGAAGGCAACTTTCTCGGCCGCGCCGCGGTGCCGTCCGGCGCCTCCACGGGCGCTCATGAGGCCGTCGAACTTCGCGACGGCGACACGCTCCGCTTTGGCGGCAAGGGAGTGCTCAGGGCCGTCGAGAACGTCAACAACATCATTGCTCCCGCTCTCATCGGCGAGAACGCTTCCCAGCAGCGGACCATAGACCGGATCATGATCAATCTCGACGGCTCCGCAAACAAAGGCCGCCTGGGCGCAAATGCCATCCTGGGAGTATCCATGGCAGTTGCGCGCGCTGTCGCGGCGGCTTTGGGAGTGCCGCTCTACCGCTATCTTGGGGGAACAAACGCCTGCATACTGCCCGTGCCTATGATGAACATCCTCAACGGCGGGGTGCATGCCGACAATAACGTCGATCCTCAGGAATTCATGATCGTTCCCGCGGGCGCCAATTGTTTTTCCGAAAGCTTGCGCATGGGCGTCGAAACCTTCCACTCTCTGAAGAGTGTGCTCAAGAAAAAAGGGTACTCCACAAGCGTCGGCGACGAAGGCGGCTTCGCACCGAACCTGAAATCGAGCGAGGAGGCCTTCGACGTGATTCTCGAGGCAATCGAGAAGGCCGGATTCAAAGCGGGGAAGCAGATCTATCTGGCGATCGATGTGGCCGCGAGCGAAATGTACGTCGATGGAAAGTATTTCTTCAAGAAATCGAGCGGGGCACGCCTGACCGCCGAGCAGATAATTCAACTCTACGAGCGCTGGGCCAACAACTACCCGATCGTATCAATCGAGGACGGAATGGCCGAAGATGATTGGCAGGGTTGGATTGCTCTGACGGAAGCGCTCGGCGAAAAGATCCAGCTCATTGGCGACGATGTTTTCGTCACGAACCCGGAACGGCTGGCCTCCGGCATCGCCGATGGTGTGGCCAACAGTATTCTCATCAAACTGAACCAGGTGGGCACCGTCAGCGAAACCCTCGACACGATCGAACTGGCCCTGAGTGACAGCTACACCACGGTGATCTCCCACCGGTCCGGCGAAACCGAAGACGCATTCCTCGCCGATCTGGCTGTCGCCTGCAACGCGGGCCAAATCAAGACCGGTTCCGCGAGCCGCACAGACCGTGTGGCGAAATACAATCAGCTTCTCCGCATTGAAGAAGATCTCCGCGGACAGGCGCGTTTCCTGGGGAGCCAGCTCTTCTGATTTTTGGTTTTGGAATGCGGATCCTGGAAGTTGAAAATCTCTCAGTCTCGTATACCACGGCTTCAGGGACGATTCACGCAGTTCGCGATTTCTCTCTGGAATTAGCCGCCGGAGAATCATGCGCGCTGGTCGGCGAAACCGGGAGCGGCAAGACGACCGTTGCGCTGGCGTTGGTCGGATTGCTTGGCGGCAACGGGCGCGTCGCCGCCGGAGAGATTCGCTTTGATGGCGTGTCGCTCTTAAATGCCGATCGAGAGACATGGAAACAGGTGCGCGGCAAAAGGATCGGAACTATTTTCCAGGATAGCCGGGGTGCTCTCAACCCGGTTTTGACCATCGGTTCACAATTGATCGAGGCAGTGCGCGCGCATCAGCGCCTCGACAAAAAAGCGGCGCGCGCAGCCGCGGCAGCGCTGCTCTCCGAAGCCGGTGTGCCGGATCCGCTGTTTTTCATGGAGAGGTACGCGAGCGAGCTGTCCGGCGGCATGTGCCAGCGGGTGGCCGTCGCAATCGCGCTCTGCAACCGTCCAAAGCTGCTCATCGCCGACGAACCTACGAGCGCACTTGATCCCAGCATCCAGGCTCAGATCCTCCAGCTCCTTCAAGAAACGAAGCGCCGGCGGGATCTCGCGTTGTTGTTGATCAGCCACGATCTGGCTTTGGTATCCCAGGTCGCCGAGCGCGTTGCCGTCATGTATTCCGGGCGCTTAGTGGAATTGGGCCCGGTGAGTGATGTATTAAGACGGCCCGCGCATCCCTATACCTCCGCGCTGATCGAGTGCCAGGCGGATCTGCACCATCGCTGGGAAGACCGGCCGCTGGCCGCGATCCCGGGTGCGCCGCCGCCTGGCGGGCAGAAGTATCCCGGATGTTCGTTCGCTCCCCGTTGTGCGGATGCGGAACCCGCTTGTTCCGCGGGTGTGCCGCCGTCCGCCGCTGTCGCCAGCAATCATTGGGCGGCCTGCATCAAGCCCCGCATGTGAAACGGATTCCGATTCGAAATTCGAGATTCAAAGTTCACAATCTCGAATTTCGAATCTCGAATTTCAAATTTTTGTTCCCGCATTTCCGGCGTTTCATGGTTTAGTGTGTTCCGATGGCACCGATTCTCGATATTCGCGGTCTCAAGAAGAGTTTCCGGACCGGCATGTTCCAAAAGGGTCGTGCCATAACCGCCCTAGCTGGCGTCGATTTGACGATCGAATCGGGCGACACTTTGGGCCTGGTGGGTGAGTCCGGATGCGGCAAAACAACTCTGGCCCGCTGTGTCCTGCGCTTGATCGCACCCGATGACGGTTCGGTTTTTTTTGACGGCTGCGACCTCCTGCGCCTGTCGCCTGCGGAGTTGCGGACCCGGCGCCGCGAGTTTCAGTTGATCTTTCAAGATGCCTTCGCCTCTCTTGATCCCCGCATGACCGTGCGTGAAATCATGGCGGAACCCTTCGAGATTCACGGTCTCCTGGATCGTCCGGGACGCGAGAGACGAGCTCTGGAGTTGCTGGGGTCGGTAGGATTGGACGGCGGTCTTCTGCCTCGGCGCCCTGCGGAACTGAGCGGCGGACAGCAGCAGCGCGTGGCCATCGCGCGCGCGCTGGCACTGCAGCCCAGGCTGCTGGTTGCCGACGAGCCGGTTACGGCCCTGGACCCTTCTGTGCAGGCGCAAGTATTGAACCTGCTTGCAGAATTGCGAAAGCCCTTCGCACTCACCCTGATCCTGATTTCGCACTCGCTTCCGATGATCAGGTACCTCTGCACGCGTGTATGCGTCATGTATTTGGGCCGCATCGTCGAAGAAGCTCCCGCGGATGAGTTCTTCCGCGCTCCGAGGCACCCGTACAGCCAGGCGCTCTTGGAGAGCGCACCCGCCATGGAACAGGACGGCGGAAGGCAAAAAACGATTTTGCCTGGAGATGTACCCTCCCCGATCTCGCCTCCCCGCGGATGCCCTTTTCATCCGCGCTGTGCGAGGGCAATGGCAGAATGTCGCGTGGAACCGCCGCAGCTCAAGGTCTGCGAGAATTCGAAAGTAGCATGTTTCCTGTATACCTGAAGGGGGGGATTATCGTACAAATTAACAAAATTCAGGGAAGGAGAATGTCATGGATAGTCCTGGTGCAAATGAGACTGTGGCCGCAGACGCCGGAATCGCTCAGATGAGCTTCACTGAACGACTGGTTGGTGTGTATCTTGAACCGACAAAAACGTACGCTGACATCGGCCGGAAACGGTCATGGGTGGCGCTCTTCGTCCTGATTTGCATCGTAGCGCTGGCCTGCAGCTACGCTCTGCAATCCCGGATGGACCCGGCTGATGCGGCAGTGAAGGGCCTGGCGATGACCAAGCCCATCTTCAAAAAGTTTATGAGTTCCGATCAGCTTGCCCAGATCGAGGATCAGGCGGCAAAGCAAGCCATGCAGCCGCGCACTTTCAGGGCAAAATACCTCCCGATCGTCGTCACTCCGATAATGCTTTACATCACGTATGTCGTGATAACTACTGTGTTTCTGCTGGCCTTCCTGGCCACGGGAGCGGGACTTTCCTTCAAGAAATGTTTCACCGCAGTAATCTGGGGGTTTGGTCCGCCGGCACTTGTTGTAAGTCTGCTCAGCATCCTGTTCATCTTCCTCAAGAATCCGGCCGATCTGGACATTAACCCCGTCAACAACGTCGTAAGCAATCTCGGGCCCCTGGTGGATTTCAACGCACATCCGGCGCTGAACAGCCTGTTTTCCTCGATTGACATTTTCCCGCTGTGGACCGCCATTCTTCTCTCGATGGGATTCGCGGCACAGTCGGAAGGGAAGCTTACGGCCGGCAAGGCCGCGATTCCGATCGTAAGTCTCTGGATACTCTGGATTCTATTAAAAATGGGGTTCTGGGCGATTCTCGGATAGGCTTCTGTGGCGAAACTCCTAAGCTCTCCGTCCTAGACCTGGACGTCGACTTGGACATGGATATGCACAGATGAAGGGCAATCTGGTAAATGTTTTGTATGGAAAGTTTGTCGCGGGCTAGACGGTCCAGGTCCACGACGAGGTCCAAGTCCAGGTCCAAACGGCTCACTCGGTTTTTCGATGTAACCAGCGAGATTCACGACATAAAGTATTCTATATAAAGCACTTACGGAACGTTTCAAGAAATGGGAGTGTCCGCTTTTTTGCGCGGGAGAATCGCAACCGGGCAGCGGGGTAAAAACCAGTGGGCGGCTGGCAGGTAGTCTGTCAGCCGCCCACGGTTTGTATCGGAGTGAACCCAAACTCTCAGTCGTGCGGAACCTGTTCGTCGCTGGCGATCTTGCCGTCGAGCAGTCGCACAACTCTGTAGGCGTGCAGGGCGATGTCGGGTTCGTGGGTGACCAGGATGATCGTGTGGCCCTTTTTGTGCAGTTCGTCCAGAAGCCGCATGATGTCCATGCTGGTTGCCGAGTCCAGGTTCCCGGTGGGCTCATCCGCCAGAATAATGGATGGGTTGTTGACGAGGGCGCGCGCGACGGCCACACGCTGCCTCTGGCCACCGGATAACTCGTTTGGCCTGTGATACATGCGCTCTCCGAGCTCCACCGACTGGAGCGCTTTGATGGCACGTTCCTTGCGCTCGTGCGACGGAGTGCCGTTGTAGATCAACGGCAACTCGACGTTGTGCAGTGCGGTTGCTCGAGCCAGCAGGTTAAAGGTCTGAAAGACGAACCCGATTTCCTTATTGCGGATATAGGCCAATTCGTCGTCGTTCATATCCGAGACCAGTCGCGAATTGAGGAAGTATTTTCCTCCACTCGGCGTATCCAGGCATCCGATCAGGTTCATCATTGTGGATTTCCCCGATCCTGATGGTCCCATGATGGCCACATACTCCCCGCGATGGATCTCCAGGGACACACCGCGCAGGGCGTGAACCTTCTCCGATCCCATTATGTAGGTTTTAATGAGATCTTCCGTCCTGATTAAGATGTCTGGTTGCTTAGTGTTACCGTTGGTTCCACTCATGTCGATCCTCGAAGCGCTGCAGCCGCGGCTCAGCTTGGTGATTTGGTTGTCTCCGTCTTGCTACTATTATCGATTTTGACGACTGTACCGTCCTTAAGAGTGCGCAGGGTTTGAAAACTCCCCGATACTATCTCCTCCCCCTCTTTGAGGTTCGATTTTACCTCAATCTCGGACTCACCGGTTATACCCGTCTTAACGGGACGAAACCTTGCATGATTGTCTTTAGTAATTACGAAGACACCCTCGAGTTCTTTCTTGTTAATTTTGCCCTTGGTGGAATCCGCCTGGGCAACCGACTCGCTCTTCTTCTGCTGGTTGAGGGGGGGCTCGATGTAATTTCCGTCCTTGTCCACTTCGACCTCTCGTATTGTAAGCGCCTGAATTGGAATCGCAAGGACATTGTTCTTGGTATCGGTTGTGATGTCCGCGGTGCAGGACATGCCCGGGCGAATCTTGTCGCTCGGGTTCTTGAGTGTCACGACCACCTTGAAATCCTTCGCCTCTTGCGTGGTGGACCCTGTGGTGGTGATCGGGCTGTTGCCGATCTCCGTAACCTCGCTGTCGAAGACCACATCTGGGATCGCATCCACCTTTATCTTGGCGACATTCCCGAGGGCCACGCTCACGATGTCGGTCTCGTCGACCTTGATCTCCGCTTGTATCACGCTCAAGTCGGAGATGGTCATGAGAGTGGCTTGAGGGGAATCCAAGGTTCCAGGAACGGCCCTTTCTCCCAAATGCACGAGCAGCTGGGTGATCACGCCGGTCAGGGAGGACCGAATGGTCGTCTTTTTCAGAGTGTCCGTGGCCTGCGTCAAGTTGGCTTCCTGCGTCTTGATCCTTGTCTGGGCCGCGGCATAAGAGACCCTCATCTGTTCGAGGCTGTTCGTTGATATTTGGATCTGCGTCTGCATCTGCTTGACCTGGGCTTTAGCCACGTCATTTTGCGATTCTGCGGCTTTCTTGTTATTCTGCGCGGCTTCGTAGTCATCTCGTGAAATAAGCCCTGCCTCACTCAGTTCCTGGCTTCGGCGGAAACTGTTCTGGACCCTGGTCAAATTGGCTTCGGCTTGCCCTGCCTGAGCTGTGGCTGACATCAATTGGGATTCCGCGGTGGCGATATTGCGCTCGGCGTTTGCGATCTGAAACCCCTGAGCGCGCAGATCTTGCTGGGAGGCATCATATTGGGCTTGGCTGGAGTTGTTTGCCGCTTCCGACTGAATCGGATCGATTTTTAAGAGGATGTCCCCCTTCTTCACCTTGTCGCCTTCATGCACAGGAAGGTCGGTCACGACCCCGGGGACTTCGGCCTGGAGATCAACGTAATCTTTAGCCCTAATATCACCGCTCGCGGATACTTGCGCTTTCAGCACGTCCTTGCGCACGACCTTGGAAGTCTGGACAGTCACCGCGTCAGTACGAGTGGCTCGAATGCTAAAAAATATAATCAGGACCAACGCAACGGCCGCACAGCAGATAATCCATATCTTCTTCTTTTTGCTCATTACAGGCCTCCAGCGGATTCGCCATTAGTACGAAAAGCATCCGAAAAAGGTTTCAATTAGATCCTCTGGACAGGTCTTCCGGGTCAATAGGGCTCAGCTTCGGACAAAACGTTAATTGTACAAAATCTTGATCAAAACACAAACCCCCACCTTTTTGCTCCGATCCCGTGTTACTGTATTTTGACTGATTGAGGGTGGGGATTCGGGAGATGACATCATGCTGATTCGCGAAAAGGTTGCGCAAGCGATACAGATTTTGGCGGAAAAACACATCGACTGCTGGATCACATTTGTCCGTGAGAGCGCTCTTAACGGCGATCCGGCACTCCCCTTCCTCCTGGGCGCCGAGGTGACCTGGCAGACGGCGGTGATTCTGACTTCTGGCGGCGACTCAACCGTAATTTGCGGTGAGTACGACCGGAAAACGATCGTGGACACCGGGGCTTACCGCCAGGTCATCGGGTTTGTCAAGGGATTCCGGGAGCCGTTTCTCGATGTAATGCGCAAGCTCAACCCGGCTTCGATTGCCCTCAACTATTCCCAAGACAGCGAGACCTGCGACGGCATCACCCACGGCATGTACCTTGGGCTCGTGAGTCTCTTGAGCGAGTTGGGCTATCAGGACCGCATCCTGTCGGCCGAGGAAATCGTTTCCAGCTTGCGCGCACGCAAGACTCAGGCGGAAATGATGCATATCCGGCAGGCGATCCGAAGCACCGAAGAGATCTTTGGCAAGGTCACGGAGTTTATTTCTATCGGGAAAACTGAGCGTGAAATCGCGGATTTCATGAGACATGAAATGGAACAGAAGCGGCTCGAATCCGCCTGGGAGCCTTCGCATTGCCCGGCTGTGTTCACGGGACCGGAGACCGCGGGCGCACACTATGCGCCGACAGACCGCCGCGTCGAGCCCGGGCATATCCTGAACATGGATTTCGGGGTGATCGAACAGGGATACTGCTCAGATTTGCAGAGGACCTTTTATGTGCTCGACCGGGGAGAGACTACCCCGCCGCCTGAGGTCAGCAAAGGATTCAACACGATCGTGGAGGCGATTGAACGCAGCCGAAAGGCGATGAAGCCCGGTGTGCAGGGGATAGAAATCGACACCATCGCGCGCGATACGATTATGACCGCGGGATACGCCGAGTTTCCGCATGCCTTGGGCCACCAGGTGGGGCGCTCTGCGCATGACGGGACGGCCCTGCTTGGTCCTGCATGGGAAAAGTACTGCAGGAGGCCCTTCCTCCCTCTCGAGGCAGGAATGGTGTTCACGCTCGAGCCGCGCCTGACGGTGCCCAATCACGGCATCGCGACCATTGAAGACATGGTCGTGATCACCGAGACCGGCGCCGAGTTCATATCCACACCACAGAAGAAACTGATCGTGATTTCCAGATGAAGTCCGGCGCGCGACTTTGCCGGAGCCATGGGGACGAGCGGTTGCGAGTGTCGTCGCGCTATGATAGTAATAGAGTGTCTTGACATGGCGAACCGACCCGCGGCGCGAATGAATGTCCAAAAAATGGAAATGAAGAACGGCCTCGTGGTGGCCAGCGAGGTTATGCCCCATTTCCGTTCCGTTGCCATCGGCGTGTGGGTCAGATGCGGCTCCCGCTTCGAGGGAGCCTCCTCCTGCGGCATATCGCATTTCATCGAGCACCTGCTTTTCAAGGGAACCGGGACGCGTTCGGCCGCCGATATTGCGAAGGAAATCGACTCTGTCGGAGGCCAGCTTGACGCTTTCACCGACAAGGAATATGTGGGGTTTTACGCCCGCGTGCTTGATGAACACGTCCCGCTAACATTCGAACTGCTGTCGGACATCGTCTTGAACCCCTCGTTCCCCACTGTCGAGATCGAGCGCGAGCGCAAAGTCATCTTCGAAGAAATCAGCACCGTAGAGGACACGCCGCAGGAGTTGATTAACGACATCTTCGTAGAGAGCTTCTGGCAGGGTCATCCGCTGGGCAATCCCATCGCCGGAACCAAAGAATCCGTGGCGCGAATCGGGCGAAGGGAGGTGATGGATTACTTCAAGCGCAATTATCACGCCGCCCGCAACACGGTGATTTCCGTTGCCGGCAATATCCGGCACAGGGAAGTTCAGGAACTCGCCGAGCGCTATTTTTCCGATCTGCCGCCGGGGACCGCAACTGACCCCGGATCTCCGCCAAAGCCGCGTTCCGCTCGTACGATGCGCCACAAGCCGAATCTCGAACAGACCCATATCTGCATTGGCGTTCCCTGCCCCTCACGTATTTCCGAAGACCGGTTTTGCGCCCATCTGCTCAGCAGCGTGCTCGGCGGCGGCATGAGCTCGCGGCTGTTCCAGAACATCCGGGAGAAACGCGGCCTGGTCTATGCCATCGATTCGATCCTTAACCTCTATCGGGACGCGGGCACGCTCATGGTCAGCGCCGCAACGGCCCCGCAAACCGCCGCCATGGTCGGCCGTCTGGTCTTGAAGGAATTCAGGCGCCTGCGGGATGAACTCGTTTCCGAGGAAGAACTCCAGCGGGCGAAGGAATGTATTAAGGGCTCCTTGGCGCTCAGCCTGGAAAGCTCGATCAGCCGCATGACCTACCTTGCCCAGCAGCAGATCGACTTCGGGCGTTTTTCCCCGTTGGAGGAGATCCTGGACCGGATCGACCGCGTTCGCCGCGTCGACATACGGCGCCTGGCGAGAGAGATTTTTTGTTCATCCTCTCTGACGCTTGCGGCATTGGGAAATCATGATGGTAAGCAGCTCGAGTCCCTGAATCTGAAAGTATGACTCCATGTCCTTGCATCTCACTTTGCTCGGCAGCGGAAGTTCCGGAAACGCGACCCTGGTGAGTGACGGCGACACGCACATTCTCGTGGACGTCGGCCTCAGCGGCCGCGAGACCGTGCGCCGGCTCGCCGAGTGCGGGATCAGTCCGGATCAGGTTTCGGCGATTGTCCTGTCGCACGAACATGGAGATCACTGCCGCGGAGTTGCACCCTTTGTGAAGCATCTCGACATCCCGGTATTCCTCACGGATGGCGCAGACGGCGCTGCAGGGCTGGAGCTCGAAGACCGGAAACGGCAGCACATCGAGACCGGACGCGCCTTCGACGTTCACGGCATTGTGTTCACCCCCTTCGCCATACCCCACGACGCTGCCGATCCCGTTGCCTTCACGATCGAGAAGAACGGCGTCAAAATCGCGATCGTCCTCGATTTAGGGTATATGTCGAACCTGGTCGTGGAACGATTGAAGGGATGTGACTGCATTGTAATCGAGTCGAATCACGACATTCACATGCTCAAAGTCGGGCCCTATCCCTGGGCGCTGAAACAGCGCGTCATGAGCCGCCGCGGCCATCTGTCGAATGATTTGGTAGCCGAGTATCTATCGAATGGGTTTGACGGAAGGGCACGACACGTTGTTCTTGCCCATCTCAGTGAGAAAAACAACCTGCCTGAGTTGGCGCTCCTGTCGGCTCGCCGGGCGCTCGAGGAGCGATCGGGCCTCGCCGCCATTCAAACCAGGCTCGAACTCGCGCTGCGCGATCGGATCAGTACTACATTTAAATATTAATTCGAAATTCGAGATTCGAGATTCGAAATTGAAGGGGTGGCGTCCCAATCTCGAATTTCGAATCTCGAATCTCGAATTTCCCATGAAGGAGTGACCGGCATGATCGATCGATATTTTCCCCGTGATGTGGCGGAAATCTGGTCTGAAGAAAACAAGTTTCGCACCTGGCTTCGCGTAGAACTGGAAGTGTGCAAAGTCCTCGCGGAGAAGGGTTGGATCCCGCATGAATCGCTGACCCGGATTCTCGAAAAGGCTGATTTCTCTGTGGCGCGCATTCAGGAACTCGAGCAGATCACGCATCATGATCTGATTGCCTTCACAACCAGCGTGGCCGAGCATGTCGGCCCCGACTCACGTTACATTCATTGGGGCCTTACCTCCACGGACGTGGTCGACACCGCGCAGGCGCTGCAACTGCTCGAAGTGAACGAGTGCATCATGGCATCCCTCGATGAATTCATGTCGGCCGTGAAGGAGCGCGCAAAGGAACACATGCGCACTCTGATGATGGGGCGCACGCACGGGATCCATGCTGAAGTGACCACCCTTGGCGCCAAGCTGGCGGTCTGGTACGACGAAATGCGCCGCAACCGCGAGCGCATGAGTCGCGCAGCCGAAATCATGCGCGTGGGAAAGATCTCCGGAGCGGTCGGCACATTCGCCCATCTGGATCCGGACGTCGAGGACACAGTTTGCCGGCGGTTGGGTCTGACGGCTGCGCCGGCCTCGACGCAGACCTTGCAGCGCGACCGCCATGCCGAGTATGTGTGCACGCTTGCGATTCTGGGATCCTCGCTGGACAAATTTGCCACTGAGATTCGCCACCTGCAACGCACGGAGGTGCGCGAGGTGGAAGAGCCGTTCGCGGCCGGCCAGAAAGGTTCTTCGGCCATGCCCCACAAGCGCAACCCGGTGAAGTGCGAGCAGATTTCCGGCCTTTCCCGGCTGCTGCGCGGCTACGTGGTGACCGCGCTCGAAGATCAGCCGCTGTGGCACGAACGCGATATCTCTCACTCCTCGGTGGAAAGGGTAATCCTGCCGGACGCCAGTGGACTGGTGTGCTACATGCTCCGCGCCATGACGCGGATCCTGAAGGGACTGCTCGTGTATCCGGAGCGGATGCGGAAGAACATGGAGCTGACGCGCGGGCTGGCCTTTTCCGGCCAGCTGCTGCTCGATCTGACCAGAAAGGGGGTTGCGCGAGAGGAAGCCTACCTGTGGGTACAGCGCTGCTCAATGCGCGTCTGGCAGGAGGACAAAGATTTCATGCAGATCCTGCGTGAAGACCCCGACATTTCAAAAAGGCTTTCCGGGGAAGAAATCCGCTCTGTCGTGAATCCAGAACTTCAACTCAGAAATGTAGATGCAATCTTTGCACGCGTATTCGGAAGCATCGACAGCGTCCCGTCAGGGACGCAAGGAGAATAGCCCGGCACTTCAGTGCCGGGACTGGCGGGCACCTCCGACGCAAGTCCCGTAGATCTCGACAATGCTGTGGAAAGCTCCGCACCTAAAAACCAGGTGTGGAGTAACTATAAGGGACAGTTGAGTCATTCCCAGACGTACGTCTCGTCGAATTGGACCGGGAGTTTACGATCCGTGTTCTCAATATCATTCGTCCCTACGGGACGCACCGTGTCGTGCTGTTTCTCCAGCACCCCTGACGGGACGCAAAATGGCCAAACTCCAGGGACGGGCCTCCGCCCGTGCAAATTTCTTACACTCGAGTGCGGCCCCGGCGTATGTGAGGTTGTGCACCCACTCACATATGCAGCGAGCGTGGTGATGAGTTCCAGGCATAGCCCCTGTCATCATTCGTTTCGCAGAGCGGCGATGGGATCCAGGCGGGAAGCCCGGCGAGCCGGCAGATAACTCGCAAGAAGGGCCGTGAAGCATGCAAGCAGCGCGGCGAGTATAAAGGACGTGATGTCTGTGGGACGGACGCCGAACAGCATGCTCGACAGGACCCGCGTCAGTCCCAGAGCCGCGACAAATCCGATGCCCGTTCCCACGACGGCCAAACGGAGACCCCGGCCGAGCGCGAGTTTCAGCATCTCTGCTTTGCCTGCGCCCAGCGCTATCCGGACACCAATCTCGTGCGTGCGCTGCCGGATCGAATAGGACATCACCCCATAAATTCCGATTGCAGCAAGAAGCAGGGCGAGTCCCGCGAATACGGCCATGAGGGTCGTGTAGAAGCGTTCTCCGGCGATCGAGTCGCCAAGGACCTGTGCCAATGATCGCAGCCGCACGACGGGTTGTTGACGATCCACCTGCTGCACCGCTCGCTGAACGGCGGCCAGATCAAGCGGCGTAGAACTCCGAATCACCCATGCCGCCAGGAAGACCTGATTGGTGTACTGCGTGATGGGATCCTTCACCTGGGACTGCGGCACGAAGACTGCCGGCGGGACTGGTTCGCTCAATCGATTGAGCTTGGAATCCGCCACCACGCCTACAACCCTGCGAGGAGCCTCCGCCCAGCCACCCCTTCCGATGACGATGCTCTCTCCGAGAGGATCGGCTTTCGGCCAGTACGCGTGCACCAGCGCCTCATTTACGATCGCCACGGGCGTGGATGCCGACTCGTCGGATTCCAGAAAAGACCGCCCCCGCGACATTGCAGTCCCCATGGTACGAAAATAATCGGGGCTCACCGCTCTGTGTTCCGTCACCTGATACGGCAGGCCGTCGATTCTCATCGGAATCCTCTGTCCGCGTTCGAGCGGCAGATTCGATACGGTCGCAGCCGAAGCCACGCCGGGCAGCTTTTGAAAGCGCTCCAGCACTTGTCGCTCAAAGTTCCAGACTTGTGCCGTCGTCTTGAACTTTTCGGCGGGGAGCGACATTTGGGCTGTCCATAGGTTTTGAGGCGCGAATCCGAGTTGGACCGAATGCAGATCCACTAAACTTCTTACGAGCAGAACAGCGCCGGCAACCAGGACAATGGATAGCGCCATCTCGGCTATGACAACCAGATCACGGACGACGTGTTGTTCCGAGCCGGTTTGTGTCCGGATGCCTTCCCTCAACCAGCGTTGCAGATCCTGTTTCGGCAATTCCATTGCCGAAATCATTCCGGTAGCGAACCCGGCAGTCAACGACGCGGCGAGTGTGAATCCGAGCACGGTCAGATCCAGTCGAACCTGCCCGGTCAGCGGAATCAAGGCGCTGTCCTGCGGAATGAGAGCAAGCATCGCATCTAGAGTCCATGGCGCCAGCAACAAGCCGGCCGCCCCGCCGATAAATGCCAGCACGAGACTTTCCGTGAGCAGTTGCCGCGCCAGGCGCCACGGGCCGGCGCCAAAGGCTGCGCGCAGACCGATTTCCATACGGCGTGTCGTCATGCGCGCCAACAACAGGTTTACGACGTTCGCACTCGCAATGAGCAGAACGATGCCGACCGCGGCAAGCAGCACCAGCAGGCTCCTGCTCACATCCCCGCCCAGCCATGTCCGGTAAGGGATCGCTCGCATGCCGGCGATAGACGGCGCCAGGGCATTCCCCGCTTCTCGGCGGTATCTGTCGAAGACGATCGTGGCGTCCGCCTGGGCGCCCTGGAGTGGAAGCCCCGGTTCGATGCGCGCCAGCACCTCGAAGTTTTCCCCGGGATCGCCGGAGTTGGCGGGCATCAGCGGAAGCCATAAATCCGATGCCGGAGCAAACTGAAAATCCCGGGGCATAATGCCCACGATTGTGTAATCCTTGCCATTCAGCAGGATCGTTCGGCCAAGAGTATCCGGCGCGCCCGCGAAGTGGCGCTGCCACAGGCCGTAACTCAAAATCACGGCTCCAGGCGCCCCCGGACGATCCTCCTCCTGCGAGAATCCGCGGCCCGGATTGGGACTCGCGCCAAGAACACGAAAGAAACCCTCCGACACATACAGTCCCTTGACACTGACGGGTTCGGATCCTGTCCAGAGGTTGAAATAGGAATTGTAGGCGTAGGCCGCCATAGCCTCAAATGCCCGGCTGTGTTCCTTCCAGAAGAGGAACTGAGCCACGGTGACTGAGTACTCCTGGCCTGTCTTTGTCTGAGGGGACAGATGCACGATGCGTTCGGCATCGGGATAGGGCAGGGGCCGCAGCAGAACCGCGTTTACCAGTGTGAAGATGGCCGTGTTCGCGCCGATACCCAGCGCGAGCGTCAACACGGCGACGGCAGCAAAACCCGGGTTTTTAAAGAGGATTCTAAATCCGTAGCTCAAATCCCGCAGGAAGTCTTGCATCCTGGCGCCTTGCCCCCTCACGTCGGGAATTCCGAAACTCATTCGCCGAACCCAGTAGAAAGATGCCGAAAACCTCCGCACCGGTTTCCGAATACAATCGGCATATCTCAACTCATGGCTCACGCACGAGACGTTCCAGAGACTTGGTTCCGCTTATTCTATGATAATCAAGATGTTGCCGGGATGGAGGGCCTGCGGAACGTCCGCAATTGGGACGCGGGCGTCCCGCAAGCGAACAAAGGAGACCTGTTTCGCTCCTTTGAGAGCGCAAAGACACGACCTCCCGCGAAAGCGGAAGCCAGGATCCGGACTTGCTCAAACTCTTATTTGTTGCCTTTAGGACAGGTGCTGATTCCGATGAGCTGGTAAGGAGGACACCATCCTATCAGGCCGGTTATCAGGGGAAGAAGTCCAAGAAGGAACCAGTTGTTCTTCGGCCCCCAGAAGGCCATGCTGGCAAGTAAGGCGCCGACTAGGACCCGGATTATGCGTTCGACGGGGTGAATGTTCTTTATCATGTTTCCTCCGACTTACTGCATTCTCACAGACCTGCTTCCTACACGACCGCTCCACACGTCGCATACGACTACTTTGAGGACTTCCCCGGGAGTCTTGAGGGGAATGGTAATCGAAACGGTCACTCCCGACTTAAGCGCTTGGCGGTAGTCCTCCTCTTGCAGCTGAAGGTCGGCGGTCTGCCACTCTTCACCGAGATATTTCATCTTGGCGTCACCATAAAACACGGCAGCATCCAATCTGGCAACGTGAAGGTTGTCGACGGTCTCATATCGGATGCCCACGGGTCCTATGTGCATGTTTACCTCAATCTGAGGTTTGCCGCGGGCGTCTGTTGAAATCTTCGTGTCGACTTTCAGGGAGACTTGACTGTAATCAAAGAGAATGTCCGCTGCCTCCCAGATCCGCTGCGTTGCGGTAGATTCCGCAAGGTATTCTTCGCAATTATAAGGTGGCGTAACGGTACCGATCGTGACCCCCGCTTGCGTGGATGTCTGGGATCCGCTGAAATAGCCGCTGCGCGCCTGGACGCGGCAACCCGGACAGGAGAGAGCGGAGTTGAGTCTCACAGTCAGTTTGTGGAAACTGTGATCCTCATCGGTTTTGGCGGGTGCGAAACCAAGGGTGTATCCCATGCGGAGATTCGCAATGGCTCGATCCAAAGCCGCCGACAGCTTTTCCGAGTTTCCCAGTTTCAAGACTTCCCCGCCGGTTTCTTTTGCTATCCGTTCGATGGAATCGGCATCCCCTGGGGTTTCGCTCGGGGTCCTGATACTGAATAATGTAGCTGAAGCTTCCAGAACCTCGGTAAGCACATCGCGCTCTGTCATGGGAAACACTGTGGAGTAATTGTCGGAGATCAGGATGATTGCCCGCCGTCGATCGGGCGCTTTTTCGCGCAGGAAGCGGGCTGCTTGAAAAAGAGTATCGTAGATATTGGTGCTGCTCCCGATTTTGATCTCATTGATTGTCTCAGCCAGCTGAGCGCGATCTCCGGTAAGGTCGCTGAGCCGTGTGGGGCACATATCGAAAGAATAGAGCACGACCTGATCTTCAGGCTTCAGACGCTCGAGCGCCGAGAGGCCCGCGCTCTGCAGATCCCGCAGATAACGACCTATGCTTGGGCTGCGATCGATCAATAGTGCGACCGCAAGGGGTAGCTGGTCGCGGGAAAAATGGCTGATCGTCTGGACAACGCCATTGTCATAGATAAGGAAATCTTGCGGCCGCAAATCTCCAACCATCGTACCCTGTTTGTCGCGCACAATGGCATCGACGGTGACCAGACCCACGTCGATTTTCAGGCTGTAGTCTTTGGTGGCCGCTCCTTGAATCTGTCGCCGCGGATTGCCATCGGCTGTGATTTGGGCCGAATCCTGCGCAAATGCCGGCATCCGAAGCCGCGACAAGCCGGTCGGGAGGGCAATCAGCACCAGCAAGCACACGGCGGGGCGGAGTGTTTGCATCCTCTTTCTCTGAATCCGGGGGAAACCTGAACATCCCCTCGTTGCACAGGCCGGTGATTTTATCGCGATCCTTGAATAGGTCGTCATTTTGATTCCTTATTCGCGCGGTAATCTGGCCCGCCCCCCTATCTACACCTATCTATAGTAAAAACTTGGGCTGATGATCAGGCTATCGTAAAATTCAACTCAGTGCCAGATCGTTTTGGGCGGTTTTCATCCACTTCCTGTAGCTTTAGGAGACAGTGAGCGCAGGAGTGTTTCAGGAGGTCGCAGATGGTGGAAACGAGCTCTGAAATCGCGGTGCCGGTGCCGTCGCAGGCGGGCTTGGCGATTGCAAGCCTCGTGTTGGGCATCCTGGCATGCGTGTTGAGCTTGATCGTTGTGGGAGCTCTCCTGGGGCTGATGGGTCTGGGTTTGGGTATCGCTCACATCATGGGAAAGCGGGGACCCAATAAGTTGGCTTGGTGGGGAATCGGCCTTTCCACTTTCGGCATCGTAGCCGGCCTGAGTTTAGGTGCGGTTTATCTTCATATGATGAATTCGATTGGAGACAGCCGCGACGTTCTTTCCGCATGGGAAGGGGTGGCCGCGCCTGACATCTCTGTTACCGCTCTCGACGGCAAAACAACAAGACTCAGCGAGCTCAGAGGGAAGAGAGTCGTCCTCGATTTCTGGGCAACGTGGTGCGGCCCATGTGTCAGGGAAATTCCGCACTTTGTCCGGCTCTACAATGAGACGTCTCGAAATGATCTCGTGATCATCGGCATCAGTGATGAGAGCGAGGCGACGCTTAGACCGTTCGTCGGCGAAAAAGGTATGAACTACCTGATTGCCAGCGCCAAAAACCTGCCGATGCCTTTCGGTGCGGTGGATGCCATCCCGACCACTTTTTTCATTGATCGAAATGGTGTGATTCAGTCCGTCCTCGTGGGCTCGCGCGAATTCGACGAGTTGAAGAGGGAAGCGCTGGCGCCGGATTACGCAGGAGAACCGAAGCCTGCGCCTCCCAAGCCAGGCACCGGCCCGAAGACCGGCGGTTGATCAAGCACGATTCCTGATTCGAAATTCGAGATTCGAAATTGAGAATCTCGAATCTCGAATCTCGAATCTTGAGCGTGGAGGTATCGTGAGCGAACCATCCGCAATTCCAGTACCTGTGGAGTTCAATGATCGGCGCACCGGTCTTTTGGTATTCGGCATTCTGGAGATCCTCCTTGGGGGCATGTGCGTCCTCTTGCTTGTTCTCTTACTCGTCGTTTTCGCGCTGGCAGGCAGCTCTGCAAGGGTAGGCACCCTTGGGGGGTACGGCTTTGCCGGTGAAGTGGATTGGCATGGACTGCGGTTTGCCGCAGTCTTGTATGGCTTGCTTGCAGTGGCTTTTGTATGGCTGGGCATCGGCTCCATCCATTGCCGCCGCTGGGCTCGCGCTCTGTCGCTGATCCTGTCGTGGAGTTGGCTCTTGGGTGGGATCTCAGCCCTGTGTTTCTTTGTTGTCTTCCAGCGCGCCTTTATCGCAAAGGGAATGATTACTCCTGCCGCAAATCTCATTATGGGTGTTATCTGGGGTTTTCAGGCGATCGTTCTGGTTGCGCTCCCTTCGGCCATGGTCCTCTTTTATCAGAGCGGGCATGTGAAAGCGACTTGCGAGGCGCGAGATCAAACACCGCGCTGGACGGATGCCTGCCCCATGCCGGTCCTTGCCACTGCGCTTTGGATTTATATGGGCGCATTCAGCCTTCTCACAATTCCGTTCCTGTATCGCAGCGTCGTGCCGTTTTTCGGAATATTGATAACCGGCAGAGTTGCCACTTGCATCCTTGTCTTATGTTCCGCCCTTTGGTTCTACCTCGGATGGGGAACCTATCGGTTGAAGCCGGTGGCCTGGTGGTTGGTGCTCATCGTGTTCGGATTGTCGAGCGCATCGGCTGCATTCACATTCCTGAGGATCGATCTGATCGAGTTGTACCGGCGCTTAGGCTACGGCGAGGAACAGATCCGCATGATGCAGGATCTCGGCTTTTTTACTGGAAGGTCCGCGGCATGGTGGTCGGCTCTCTTCTTCTTCGCCTTTCTCCTCTATTCGCTCTGGATCAGGAAGTACTTCACCCGGCGCACATAATTCTTGCAGATACGACACCAAGAGATGTGGTATAGGAGCAAGTCAAAGGCCATGCTCCTGTCCATGCACAGCATCTACAAGTCCTTTTCCGGCATCCCTGCGCTTCAGGATGTTCATTTTGACCTGAACCCAGGCGAGGTGCACATCCTTGCGGGCGAGAACGGGGCCGGAAAAACTACCCTCGTCAAAATTCTCGCCGGCGTACACGCCGATTACACGGGCTGGATCGAACTGGACGGACGCGAAGAACGATTCCGCTCTCCCCATGACGCGGCACGTAAGGGAATCTCAGCGATTCACCAGGAAATGTCGCTCGTCGGCCCGCTTCCGATAATCGACAACATCTTCCTCGGCAGGGAAACGACGACTCGCTTCCCGGGCGGATTCTTCGTCGATCGCAGACGCCAGATGACCAAGGCCCGCGAGCTATGCGCGTTGCTCGATCTCGACATCGACCTGCAACGACCCGCGGAGGAATATCCCATCTCCATCCGAACTCGCATCGAGATCGCCAAAGCACTCGCGCTCAACGCCCGCATCCTGATCATGGACGAGCCGACCAGCTCACTCAGCATCCCTGAGGTCGAGAAACTCTTCCAGGTCGCCACCGAGTTGAAGCGGCGTGGTACGGCGATCATCTATATCACCCATCGCATGGAAGAGATTTATCGGATCGGCGACCGGATTACGGTCCTGCGTGATGGGCATTGGATCGGGACGGCGCCCGCATCCGGGCTTCCTGAGACTGAGCTTGTGCGCTGGTTGGTCGGACGTGACCTTCAAACGCCGCTCCTTCCCCGGCGCCGCAAGCGCGGCAAAGAGTACTTGCGTGTCGAGCGTTTCTCGGTGGCGCAGCCGGATGCCTTCTCCAAACGAAGAGATCGATGGCTCGTGCGACACGCATCATTCACGGTTCACTCGGGGGAAGTGCTCGGCATTGCGGGACTGCAAGGATCCGGGAACAGCGCGCTCCTCGCCGGGATTTTTGGCGTGTGGCCAAGTTCGGTCACGGGTGACATCTACCTGGAAGGGAGACCCTTCGAGGTCCGCTCTCCGAAGTGGTCGATTCAGCATGGCCTGGCGCACCTGACCAGCGATCGCCAGGGAACAGGCTTGATCCCCGGCTTGAACATCACGCGCAATATCTCCCTGGCTTCGCTTCGCCAGATCTCGCCGTGGGGCGTCCTCCAACAAAAAAAGGAGATCGAGATGGCTGCCAGACAGGTACAATCGCTGGCGATCCGCGCGGCGTCTCTCACGCAGGAAGTTCAGACCCTCTCCGGCGGCAATCAGCAAAAGGTGCTGCTTGCCAGATGGATCGAAGCCCATCCGAGAGTCTTCCTGCTCGACGAACCCACACGCGGGATCGACGTCGGCGCCAAGCGCGAGATCCATGCACTTATCAATCATTGGAAGGAGGAAGGGATCGGCATTGTGCTGATTACCTCTGAGCTGCAGGAACTGATCGGTCTGGCGGATCGCATTCTGGTAATGCACCGGGGCCGGATCACCGCCGAGTTCACGCACGAGCAGGCCACACAGGAAGGGATTCTGCGAGCCGCGATGGGGAATTCATGGCTGAACTAGGAGACAAAACCAACCCGGCTCAGACTCGTCCCAGAAACAGTTTCTTCGGAGCTCCCTGGACTCGCGCGCTCTTCGCTCTCATTTTTGTCTTTCTCATCGGCATGATCTTCAACGCTGGTGGGGCCTTTTTCCAATGGGGAACCCATCGCGACATGCTGCGCCAGATCTCGGTAATCGGGATTCTCGCATGTGGCATGACCCTGGTCATCATCACCGCCGGCATTGATTTGTCCGTCGGCAGCGTTCTCGGCTTGAACGCCGTTTTGTTCGCGGTGCTCTCCTTGCGCCTGGACTGGCCTGCTTATCTCGCCGTTGGCGCCTGCCTCGCTGTTGGGGTTGCCTGCGGCGCTCTTTCAGGCGCCGTCATCGCCCGGTTCAAAATGCAGCCGTTTATTGCCACCCTGGCGATGATGGTGTTTGCCCGCGGCCTGGCCAAATCGATCTCCGGAGGCGAGAAGGTTTCACGCGCCGTCCTCCAACCCGACGGCAGCTATGCCTACGTGGACCTGCCGCGCCTGTTCCAGGCGATCGACCACAAGGTTTTTGGGGGCAACGTCGCTGTCGTGACCTTGATTTTTCTCGGATGCATATTCCTATGTTGGGTTCTTTTGGCACGTCTGCGCTGGGGCCGCTACCTGTACGCGACTGGCGCAAATGAGGAAGCCGCGCGCCTTTCGGGAGTTCCCACCGGCCGGATCAAACTGCTCGCCTACAGCCTGTCCGGCGCCTTTGCAGCGATTGCGGGCATCTGCCAGGCCATCCAGGAACAACAGGGCGACCCGGAGGCGGGAATGGGTTATGAACTCAGCGCCATCGCCGTGGTGGTCATCGGAGGCACATCGCTGATGGGAGGGAGAGGGAGCATCGCCTTTACGTTGCTTGGAACCCTGACCATCGGCTATCTCGAAAAAATCCTGAGCATCAACGCGGTGAGTGAGGCAAGCCGCCTGATCCTGACCGGGATCATCATTGTCGCCGCCGTGCTGCTGCAGAGGAAAGCGGCATAGCGAAGTTGAAAACCGCTCCTGTAGACATCAGGATTTCAGGGGAAAGTTGCGATGAAAACGGTTTCAGGGATCTTTCTGATCGTTACGGTGTTGCTTGCCGGCATTGCCTCAATCGGCCAGACCCAGAAATGGGTGATCGGGATGAGCCAGTGCAACCTTGGTGAGCCCTGGCGAGTTCAGATGAACGCTGACATCAAGAAGGCAGCTGCAGAACATCCCGAGCTGACGGTCATCTTCAAAGACGCGCAGAACGACACTCTCAAGCAGCGGGCCCACCTGGAGGAATTCGCCGACGCCAAGGTCAATCTGCTGATCGTCTCGCCCAAAGAGGCGGCGCCGCTGACCGCACCCGTGGCCGAGGCATACCGCAAAGGCATACCGGTGATTATCCTTGACCGCAGTGTCCTGGGAAGCGAATACACTGCCTTCATCGGTGCGGACAACAAGAAGATCGGCCGCGCGGCGGGCCAGTGGGCCGCCGCGAGATTCCCGAAGGGCGGGAAAATCGTCGAACTCAAGGGACTGATGACATCGACGCCGGGGCAGGATCGTCACAGCGGTTTTCTCGACGGCATCAAAGGCACCGGCCTCGATGTCGTCTTCGAGGCCGACATGAAATGGCTGGAGCCGGACGCACGCACGGAAATGGAATCGGCTCTTGCCGTGCAGAAGAAGATCGACTTGGTCTATGCGCACAACGATCCGGGTGCGCACGGCGCCTATCTGGCTGCCAAAGCGGCCGGGCGCGATAAGGAGATGCTCTTCGTCGGGATCGATGGCCTGCCCCAGGAGGGTCAGATCTACGTCCAGCAAAGCATTCTCGCCGCCAGTTTCGAATATCCCACCGGAGGGAAAGAAGCCATCGAAACCGCCCTCCGGATCTTGAAGGGAGAAAGGGTGCCCAAGGAGATCACCCTGCGGTCGCGAGTCTTCACCCCTGAGAACGTCAAAAAAGGCGGCGAATGGCTGGACCAAATCCCGATTCGTTAGATAAAACCTTTGAAGGCTGACGGCGTTCTATTCTGAGAATAACTGCTTCCACAAGCGTCGTGGTCGTGAGCGTGGTCGT
>JBEKIX010000016.1:0-46062 GCA_050011535.1 Acidobacteriota bacterium | reverse complement strand
GTTTCGAAAACCAAAGACTTTTTTGGCAAGTTGCTTCTATGATCGATCCACTCGATCGCGCCCTATACGTAGATCCCAAACTGCGTGGCGAAACCTACTACCGGGAGCTTCAGCGCAAGAACGTGCTGCGACTGCTGCTGACCTACCTTGCTCCCCTGGTGATTCTCTCAGGCTATTTCTATTTCCAGTACCGCTCGCTGTTACAGGAAAGCTCGCAGAGCCATCTCAAGATGGCCGCGGAGAGCCATGCCACGGCGATGGATCTGTTCCTGCAGGAGAGGGTGGTAAATCTGTCAAACATTATTGAGGATCCCAAGCTCCCGATTCCGCCACCCCCGGCGGTGATGCGGGAGCTGCTGGCAAAGCTGCGACGAGCCAGTGATGTTTTCGATGACCTCGGGTTTGTTGATTCCGAGGGAAAACAAACCGCATACGAGGGGCCCTATGCGGAATTGAGGGACAGAGATTACGGCGGCGAACACTGGTTTGCCGCACTGCAAAACGGAAGCAAGAACTTCATTGTGACCGATCGCAAAGAAGGATTTCGCAGTAAATCTCATTTTACGCTGGCGGTGTGCCGGAATCTCAACGGCCAGCGCGTCATGTTGCGCGCGGTATTGGATCCGCGGCGATTATACCTGTACTTCTCCTCCGTGGCCGAAAGCAGCGATGTCGACCTGGCCGTCATCAATTCTGCAGGCCATTAGCAGCTGAGCGCTTCCCCCATCGAAAACGAAGCCCGGCTTTCGGAGATCATTCCGCCTTCGACACCCCGGTTTGCCTCCGCCACAGCGCGGCTCGAAGGGAAGAATCTGCCCTATGCCTATGCCTGGCTGCGCACCTGCGATTGGATTGTGACCGCCACGCCATCGGCCGCATCTGCAGCCAACCTTTCCAGAAACCTCCAGATCAACATTATTGCTTTCTCGGCTGCCATCATTGCCTTGATCTTTTCCGTGATCGTCGCCCGCGCCAAGAAGATTGTTCAGACCATTCGCCAGGCCGACACCACTCGAGCGCAACTGTCCGACAATCTGCTTCACGCCTCCAAGTTTGCCGCAGTCGGCGAACTGGGGGCCGGCATTGCTCATGAGATCAACAATCCGCTCGCCATCATCAACGAGGAAGTCGGTTTGATCAAAGATATGGCGGATCCCAAATTCAAGGTTGGTTTGTCTCTTCAGGATTGCATGCCGCATTTGGACAGCATTCAGGAGGCCGTTTTACGGTGCCGGGATATCACCGGCAAGATGCTGGCATTTGTAAGGAAGGGAGAAATCAGTGTGCGGCCCCTCAATCTCCACGAGGTCATCGATGAGATTGTCGACAGCTTCTACGGGCGCGGAATGGCTAGTTTCAACGTAGACATAGTCCGCAGTTATTGCCGTGACGATCTGTTCGTCCTTGCCGACAGAACTCAGCTGGGCCAGGTCTTTCTGAACATTATTAACAATGCGATCGATGCGCTCGAAGGCAAAGGTACAATCACCATCACGACGACCCTTTTGCGGAAGGATGATCGAGTCAAAATTGACGTGGAAGACACGGGCACGGGGATGACGCAGGAACAGTTGGAGAGGATTTTTCTTCCGTTCTACACCACGAAGCAGGTGGGCACAGGAACAGGCCTCGGCCTTTCCATCACCTACGCCATCATCAAGAGCATGGCCGGAGAAATATCGGTGGACAGCACGGAGGGGGCCGGCAGTACATTTACTATCATATTGCCGATTCAGCCGCGAAAAGAGGCTGCGGAGGAGGCAGCGTGGAAGAATGTGGCGTTGCCGGACTGATTCGCTCCGGGCGCTACGCAGCGATTCACGCGACGCGCGCAGTGCATTCATGATCGTGGCAGCGGGTTTCTGAAAGAATCAACGGGCTGATATTAGGGGAATTGTCATGGCGAGGGTGCTGCTGGTCGACGACGAAGCCGTGTTCCGAGGTTCGCTCGCGCAACGTCTGAGATTGCGGGGATATGATGTCGTCGAGCGAGGCGACGGGGCTGCTGCGATCAAGGCGGTAGAGGAGGATGCCGATTTCGACGTCATCATTCTCGATTACAGGATGCCGGGGATGAAGGGAGAGGAAGTGCTCCGTGAGATCAAGCACCGTCGCCGCTCGACCCCGGTGGTGATGCTGACGGCTTTCGGCACAGAAGAGACAGCGGACGCATGGGTGTGCCTGCAGAAGCCGTGTGAGTTGGACGAACTGATCCGGGGCATCGAGGGTGCGCGCCAGAGTCGTTTGACTCAGGAACCAGGAGGATAATGACCAGCCCGCAAGGTCAAAATCCTCATTGGAGATTCGAAATTCGAGATTTGAGATTATTGAATCTAAAATTTCGAATTTCGAATCTCGAATTTCAAATCAGGTTCGTTGACACCGGAGGCGTGCCACAATAGTATTATTGAGTTGCGTCACTCCCAGCCCAAGCATCAAATGGACGATCCCAGAGCAAAAACGTGAACAAGAACGATCTCGGCAAGGCGATCCATGACATCCACGGCGGCATGTCTTTTGCCGATGCACTGAAGGTCGTGGACGTGATTCTCGACACGATCAAACGACGTCTCGTTCATGGAGAGAAGGTATTGATCAGCGGGTTCGGCTCCTTCCGGGTCGTGACTCGCAAGGACAGGAAAGGCGTAAATCCCCGAACGGGGCAAGCAATCGTGATTTGCGGAAGAAGGGCCGTCATCTTCCGACCTTCCAAGTATTTAAAGACGCTGTGACGAAGATGCCGTTTGTACCGCAGAAGCTCTATTACAGAATTGGCGAAGTTTGCCGTATTGTAGGCGTGGAAGCGTACGTCCTGCGCTACTGGGAGACGGAGTTTCCCTCCCTCGCGCCACGGAAGAATAAGGCAGGGCAGAGAACCTATCGGCCCAAGGACATCGAACTCCTTCTCACGATCCGAAAGCTCCTGTACGAGGATGGGTTCACCATCGCCGGCGCTCGAAAGCAGCTGTTGCGCGGCGCCAAGGCTGAAGCTGAGCCGGAGACCGCCAGGAAGGGAACGACTCCCGCACCACCTGCGAGGCCGGCGGCTCCGGGACAACGTCTCAATCAGGTGCGTGAGGAACTTGAGAATATATTGACTTTGCTTGAGCGCGAATGATACTGTGCCCTCTGGCGGTCGGGACGTAGCGCAGCCTGGTAGCGCACACGCTTGGGGTGCGTGTGGTCGGTGGTTCAAATCCACTCGTCCCGACCATATTTTTTATCGTGACTCTAATCCTCCTTACCAACGACGACGGCATTGAAGCGGAAGGATTGCGCATCCTCGAGGAGAGCCTTGCAGGCCTTGGGGAAATCGTGGTCTTGGCTCCGGACCGCGAGCGTAGCGCCGTCAGCCACGGCCTGACGATACACTCAGAGCTGGCAGCACGGCAGATCGGGCCGAACTGCTACAGCCTCGACGGCACCCCTGCCGATTGCGTACTCTATGCGCTGAAGCGCTTGGAGCTGCATCCCGATCTTGTACTTTCGGGCATCAACAACGGCGCTAACCTCGGCGAGGACATAATGTATTCCGGGACGGTTGCTGCTGCTCGGGAGGCCTCCTGGTTCGATATTCCCTCGGTTGCGATTTCACAGGCTTACGAACCAGGAGAACCGGCCTGCTTCAAGCAAGCAGGGAAATTTGCCCGACGCCTTGTCAGAACTATCCTGGAAGAGCGGTACGGTCGCGGCGTATGTCTCAACGTCAACATTCCTCCCCAAAGAGTGCGCGGCGTGAGAATCACGCGGCAAGGTGGGGCCCGCCATTTTCGGCATTTCAATTCACTCGACCGCAAAGACGAGAATAAGGACGCAGCCGGAGAAGTGGAGGAGAGGCGGCCAAAGTCGGATATTCCATCCGACTATGATGCGGTTTATGATCATTTCATATCGGTGACGCCGTTGCAGCGTGACCAAACAGACTATGTGGTCGCGGATCTGTTGCGCAGAGAGGGCCCGCGTCTGCTTCGCCGGTTCCGGATTCCAGGATTAGGGTTGATCAGCAGAAAGTCTTAGGCTAAGATTTCGCACTGACTCAGGACGGGGCGTGGCGCAGCTTGGTAGCGCGTACGGTTCGGGACCGTAAGGTCGGAGGTTCGAATCCTCTCGCCCCGACCACCTCCTCGATCACTTCTATCGGGTCCGTCCCATGGCGAAACTGGCCCGGCGCATCGTGGTGCATGGCATGGTGCAGGGCGTCGGGTTCCGATACTTCGTGCATCGCCTCGGAAAGCGATTGGGTCTGGCCGGCGATGTGCGCAACCTGCCCGACGCGACCGTCGAGATCCTCGTGGAAGGCAATGCCGGGCCGATGGACGAATTTATAAAGGAAGTGAGGCGAGGGCCGTCGATGGCTCATGTGGATCGGCTCGAGATTCATGATATTGCGGCTGGCGGAAGGTCCCCAACTTTTACAATCGAAGGATGGTAACGTGGCAATGGAGCATTTGAAGGCGACGATTCGCGAAGTCCCCGATTGGCCCAAGAAGGGCATCCTGTTTTACGACGTGACCACGCTTCTCAAAAACGGCCAATGCTTCCATGAAGTCGTCAACGAGTTGACGGCACCCTACCAGAACAAGCAGATCGATGTGGTGGTAGGGATCGAAGCGCGCGGATTCATTCTGGCCCCGACGGTCGCTTACGGACTCAAGGCCGGATTCGTCCCGGTGCGCAAGCCCGGTAAACTACCCGCGGCGACGCACAAGGTGATGTACGACCTCGAGTACGGCACCGATACGCTCGAGATCCACCAGGACGCCATCGAGCCCGGCCAGCACGTACTGATTGTGGATGATTTGATCGCGACGGGCGGGACCGCGAAAGCGGTCGCGGAAGTGGTCGAGAAAATGGGCGGCCATATCATCGGTCTGGCATTTATGGTGGAACTCAGCGCCCTGAAAGGCCGCCAGAAGCTCACAAACTACAAGGTCACGAGCGTCATCAAGTACTGACAGACCTCGAAAACCGGCCCCAAACATCCTACCAAAAACACGCTTCAGGTCTGATGCCTGGGGTCTAAAAAAACGCCGGTGAATGCAGTTTTGAACTGCATTCACCGGCGTTCCTACACTTCACGCCTTGCTTGAATCAGGACTAGGCAGTCCTCAGGCGCTTCGGGCCGGCATCGATCACTTCCTGCGGGCAGCCGTCCTCAAACAGCTTGAAGTTTTCGATGTATCGGGAGGCCAACGCGTCGTATTTTCCCCAGTATTCCCTCTTGTTCCCCCAAGCGTTGGCAGGCTCGAGGACATCTTCCGGAACATCCGGGCAAGTCAATGGTACATCGAATCCGAACAGATTGTCCTTTCGGAATTGCACGTGATCGAGCTTACCGTCCAGCACCGCGTTGAGCATGTTGCGCGTATGGCGGATGCTGATGCGTTTGCCGACTCCAAACTTGCCGCCCACCCAACCGGTGTTAACCAGCCAGCAGCGGGCGCCGAATTTTCCCATCTTCTGGCGCAGCAGGTCCGCGTAATAGAACGGATGATGCACCATGAACGGGCCGCCGAAACAGGCGCTGAACGTGATCTCCGGCTCGATGCCCAGCCCCATTTCCGTCCCGGCGATCTTCGATGTATAGCCGCTGATGAAATGGTACATCGCCTGATTCATGTCCAGACGCGCAATCGGCGGGAGCACGCCGGACGCGTCGCAGGTAAGGAAGATAACATTCCTGGGGTGCGTGGGAGTCATCTTTTCCGGCAGCGCGTTCGGGATGAACTCGAGCGGGTAGGAAGCGCGTGTGTTTTCCGTGGTGCGGTCGTCGTCGAGATCGATCCGGCGGGTGGTCAAGTCATACACGACGTTTTCGAGAATCGTGCCGAACTTATGAGTACATCCGTAAATCTCGGGCTCGTGCTCTGCGGAAAGCCGGATCACCTTCGCGTAGCAGCCGCCTTCAAAATTGAACACGCTCTCATCGCTCCAGCCGTGTTCGTCGTCGCCGATCAGCTTGCGGCGCGGATCGGCGGATAGAGTGGTCTTGCCCGTGCCGCTCAACCCGAAAAACAAGGCGACATCCCCGCCCTTGCCGACGTTGGCGGAGCAGTGCATCGCCATCACGTTCTGCAGCGGCATCAGGAAATTCATGATCGTGAAGATCGACTTTTTGATCTCGCCGCCGTAGCTGGTGTTGGCCACGATCGCGAGCCGTTGTGCGAAATTGATGACGATGGCGGTCTCCGTGGCGGTCCCATCGACGGTCGGATCGCACTTGAAGGACGGCAGCGCGAGGACGGTAAATTCGGGGATGTGGTGCTTGTACTCCTCCTGCGTGCGCAGAGGGATGAACATGTTGCGCGCAAACAAGCTTTGCCATGCGCTCTCGGTGATGATGCGGATCGGCATCTGATACGTGGGATCCGCGCCCACGTAACAATCCTGCACGAAGAGCTCCTCACCCTGCAGGAAAGCCTGTACCCGCTGGAGCAGTCCGCTAAACTTGTCCGGAGTCATCGGACGGTTGTAGATTCCCCACCAGATCTTGTCTTCAGTTGTATCCTCACGCACGATGTACTTGTCATTCGCGGCTCGAGCCGTCCACTTGCCGGTGTTGAGGATGAGAGCGCCGCCGTTGGAAAGATGGGCTTCCCCGCGGAAAATGGCTTCTTCATAGAGGGCTTCCGTGGGCAGGTTCCAGTACACGCAGTCCAGATAGCGGAGACCGTGATTCACCAGCTTGAAGTCGCTTCCCAGGTCGCCGGCGTGCTTGGTCGCCGGCGTGTTGAATTCGAGATATTTTGTCATAGCCAATCCCTCACTAGTTTTCGCTGCCCGATGTAAAGCTCGTTGGGAGAATTCGGATCCAGCGCCCATTTGATACGCTCGATGCCTTCGGTAATATCCTTGATCGTGCCGCATGTCGACAACCGCAAATGGCCATCCAGCCCGAATTCGATGCCGGGCATTGTTGCCACGCGAACCTTGTCCAGGAGGAGGTTTGCGAGCTTGGTGGAGCTTTTCTCATAGTGCCGGAAATCCGCGAAACAGTAGAAAGTGCCGTCCGGCTTGCTCACCCTCACTCCGTCGAATGCTCTCAGGCGCTCCACCATGACATTGCGGTTGTTTTCGAGGGTCATGCGCAGGCTGTCGACACTTGACTGCAGACCGTTGAGCGCTCCCACGGTCGCGAGTTGCGTTACCGCCGACGGGCCCGATGTCTGGTGCCCCTGGATGTTGGTCATGACCGAAATCAGCTGTTTGTTGGCAACCGCCCAACCGATGCGGAAACCGGTCATGGCGTACTGCTTGGAGGCCCCGTTGACCACGATAAGCTTCGAAGTCTCTGTCTGGTTTTTTGCGTACTTATAGCAGCTGATCGGCTTCCTGCCGTCAAAGATCAGACGGTGGTAAATGTCGTCCATGATCAGATAAAGATCGCGCTTCTCGCAGAACTCCACGATTTCTGCAATGAATTGTTCGGAGTACATGGCGCCCGTGGGATTATTGGGGCTGTTGATGATTATGGCTTTTGTGTACGACGTGACGACCTGTTCGATATCCCGAAGGGTCGGGTAAAAGGAGCCGTCCTCCGGAAGAACCGGAACCGGGACGCCGCCGCACAACTTCACCATCTCCGGATAGCTGACCCAGTAGGGAGCCGGGAAAACAACCTCCTCCTGCGGGTTGACGATGGCCTGCAAGACAACCATGATCGCTTGTTTGGCCCCGCTGGAGGCAATGACATTCTGGGGCGTCACTCTCCGGCCGTAAAAATCTTCCGTGTAACGGATGATGGCCTGCTTCAGCGCAGGGACGCCGTCGGCGGGAGTGTAGCGCACTTCGCCGGAATTGATGAGCGCTACCGCGGCTATAATGGCGTCCAGAGGAGCTTTGGATTTTGGCTCTCCCCCGCCCAGGTGAATGATCGGCTCCCCCTTCGCCTTCAAAATCGCAGCGGTTTCATTCAGCTTCAGGGTCGCCGATGCGCTAATGGATTTACCAATCAGGCTTAAGCTCATCGTTTTACCTCTTTAGGTTTGAGTTCATCATTGCTTATCCATCATCATCGCGATTGGAATTCCGGATCTCATGCGGCCATGCGAGAAGCGCCACTCAAGGCCCGAATTGCTCACTCTAGAACGGCTGACTGGCAGCTTCCAGAGCACGAGGATTTGAGCGGGCATTATATCCAAAAACCAGCCCCCGGACACGCAATTTCCAGATTTGCAGCAGGCGGGTTGCTTTTAAGCTACAATCTGCATTTGAATGGGGATGCCGAAGCGCCCGCTTGCTGACGCGGATGACTCCGGTGATTACGGTGTGACTCGCATGATTCCTTTCGACTATCACATCCATTCCAATTATTCGGCGGACGCACATGCGTCCATGGAGGACATGTGCCGAAGTGCCGTGGCGGCAGGCGTTCCGGAAATCGGCTTTGCCGAGCATTACGATTTGCATCCCGACGAGAAGCCGCGTGACTGGCTCCGCCTGGAACCCTGGTTGGCAGAGCTTGATCAGTGCCGCAAAAAGTTTTCAGGTCGGTTGCAAATCCGGACCGGAATTGAAATCGGCGAGCCTCACCTGTTTCCGGTCGAGGTGGAAGCAATGCTGGCACGGGCGCCGTTTGACTATGCGATCGGCTCATTGCATTGGGTGGGGCGAACCGCAACCTTCAATGTTGCTTTTTTTCAACGTCCCGCGGAGGAAGCGTTCCGGCTGTATTATGAGGAACTGGAGTGCATGACACGTTTGGGCGGGTTCGATGTGCTCGGACATCTGGATTTCCCGGTCCGAACCGCATTTGACGTCTATCACGGTTACAATCCCCGGTCCTATGAAACGCTGATCCGTCCTGTGCTCCAAAACTGTATCGAGCGCGGCATCGCTCTCGATGTCAATACCTCGGCAATGCGAAAGCAGGCCCGTGTCCTGCTTCCGGGACTGGAAATCCTACGATGGTACGCAGAAATGGGCGGCGAGCGCGTGACTCTTGGGTCGGATGCCCACCGGCCCGAGCACGTAGCTGCCTATCTGGATGTGGCGCTGGAAGCCATCAAGGCCGCGGGGCTGCGTTTCCTGACGCGGTTCGAAGGGCGCCTGCCTAGACTGATTCCACTGCCATAATCTGTGCTCGGCTATTCGCAGAGAATTCCGTGAATCGTGCCGCAGCGGCCGCCTGCATTTGGAGATTCTTCGAGCCTTCGAGTTTTAGAGGTTAAACAGCCCGCCTCTAAGTCTCGAAGACTCTAAGGCTCAAAGGAGCACTGGACGTCCACATAATTATGGACTGATCAGCAAGCTGCGTTGGAAGATTGAGAAGGGACTTTTTTGGCAATCCCGATTTTGTCGAGGATATCTTCCATCAGGCACCAACGGGTGAGTGCAGACTGGAACAAATTGGCTCCAACGAAAGCGGTGAACCAAAGCCAGTTGGGGTTCACCCAATGGGCAAGCGCCAGGCTGATCAACACGAAGGAGCCGGCAATCAATCGAATCCATCTCTCCATACTCATGTTCATTCTCCTTTTCCCAAGCGACGAATCCTTGGTCTCCCTATAATCCTGGCTGCGGGGTGGGCGCATGCCAATGTCTCAGTTCCCGCTGCCGCATGATGTAGAACAACACCGGGACTGTCATGCGGCTGAGGAGCAGGGAAGCTACCTCTCCCGCCATGAGTGAGATGGCCAGGCCTTGGAAGATCGGATCGAACAGGATCACGGCTGAGCCAACCACCACCGCAGCCGCGGTGAGCATCATGGGCCGGAAACGGACGGCGCCTGCGTCCACCACAGCTTTTTCCAAAGGTTCTCCCATGCTGAGCCTTAACTCGATGAAATCGACCAGGATGATCGAATTTCGCACTACGATGCCAGCGCCGGCGATAAACCCGATCATGGAGGTTGCGGTAAAAAACGCCCCCATCGCCCAGTGTCCCGGCAGAATGCCAACCAGGGAGAAGGGAATCGCGGCCATGATAACAAGAGGTGTCTTGAAACTCTGGAACCAGGCAACCACAAGGATGTAGATCAGAACCAAAACCGCGGCAAAGGCAAGCCCGAGATCTCGGAATACCTCATAGGTGATGTGCCATTCACCATCCCATTTCATTGCCAGCTTGTCGCTGTCCGCCGGCTGCTGCGCCGTGTAGGTTTCGAGCTTATAGCGTTCAGGTAGAGCCTTGGATTTCAGTTCCGCGTCGAGCTGCAAGATCGGGTAAACGGGACTTTCTTCTTTTCCGGCTACGTCCGCGGTGACATAAACCACGGGCATGAGATTCTTGTGATAGATGCTCCTCTCTCGTGTGGTCTTTTCCCATGATCCGAGCTCAGACAGAGGCACCAACCTTCCCGTCGAGGAAGCAAGGCGCAAGTTGTTGAGATCCTCGATGCGGCTGCGATCCGCGAGCGGAAGGCGCAATTCCAGGACTACGTCTTCGGCCTCACGCGGAAGATGCGCCAGCCCTGCGTCCGCTCCGCTGAGACCGAGCTGCACGGTCTGCTGGATCTCCGCCAATGAGACTCCTGCCAGGGATGCCTTCAGGCGATCCACATGAAAACGCATCTCAGGTTGAGGATCCTCGACGTACCAGTCGACATCGACAACACCGGGCGTCTTATCGAGCGTGTCGCGTATCTCACGAGCGAGTTCGATCTGACGCTCATAGCTGGGTCCGTAGACTTCCGCCACCAGAGTCTCGAGCACAGGAGGCCCAGGCGGGACTTCGGCGACCTTCATCCGCGCCCCATATTGTTGGGCCACAGGCTGCAGCAGCGCTCTGGCCCTGCGTGCAATGGCGTGGCTTTGGGCCGAGCGGTCCCCTTTGGGCGTGAGGTTCACCTGTATGTCCGCGATATTGTCCCCGCGCCGCAAGTAGTAGTGGCGAACCAATCCGTTGAAATTGAAGGGGGAGGCGGTGCCGACATACGACTCCAGATCGGTGATCTCAGGAATCTCCTTGAGCCGCGCGGCAAGATCGCGGGTGACCGCCGCGGTTTTTTGCAGGCTGGTCCCTTCGGGCATATCAATGATGACTTGGAACTCGCTCTTGTTGTCGAACGGGAGCATCTTAACGATCACAAGCTTGAAGTAGACCATGCTCATTGAAAGCAGGAGGAGGGTAACAACAAGCGCCAGGAATGCCCAACGATTCCTGCCATGTGCCAGGAGCGATCCCATGAACCTGCGGTAGAGACGGGTGGTCCAGTTTTCGCTCTCGCCTTCCTCATGATGCGAACCGTGCGCACTTCGAAAAAACTTCAGTGCCGCCCAGGGGGTAATGACGAAGGCCACCAGCAGCGAAAAGATCATGGCTGCAGAGGCGCCGATCGGAATGGGCCGCATGTACGGACCCATGAGCCCACGCACCATGGCCATGGGAAGGATGGCGGCAATCACGGTGAAGGTCGCCAGAATGGTCGGGTTGCCTACTTCGTCGACGGCCTCGACCGTGACATCCGCAAACTTCCGCTCTCGGTTCTGCGGCAGGCGCCTGTGGCGCACGATGTTCTCGATCACGACGATGGCATCGTCGACTAATATGCCGATGGAAAATATGAGCGCGAAGAGCGTGATCCGGTTCAGCGTGTATCCGTATAGCAGGAAGACGACCAGCGTCAGCGCCAGGGTAACCGGGATCGCCACCGCTACGACGGCCGCCTCGCGGAAGCCGAGAATCAGCCAGATGAGCAGGGTGACAGACAAAACCGCAATCATCATGTGGAGCAAAAGCTCGTTCGATTTTTCCGCGGCGGTCTCGCCATAATTGCGCGTGACGGTCATCTGCAGATTGGCCGGGAAGTTCCGGACACGAAACGCTTCGGCTCTTTTTAAAACTTCTTCCGATAGGATTACAGCGTTCTTCCCTTTGCGCTTTGCGAAAGAGATCGTCACCGCAGGGTTCAAGTCGCTCGATCGGGTCGAGGCAGCTGCCTGTGATCCAGACGCTGGAGGAAGGTTCTCCGCCACGGGATGGATGCCCTTGATTGCCGCGGCCGGCCCCGGGGTGAAAAGAACGTAATCTTTGGGCTCTTCCGGGCCATCCTTGATCTCGGCGATATCGCGAAGGTATACGGGGAGGTTGTTGTGGATTCCTACCACCAGAACAGCAAGATCGTCGGCTGAGCGCAGGAATCCATCCAAGTGAACTGCGATAGCTTCGTTGCCTGTGGTCAACGTGCCTGCGTCGGCCTCACGGTTTTCCATTTGCAGCATACCGCGCACCTGGGAGGCGCTGATGCCGAAAGCGGCCATCTGGACGGGGTTCAACTCCACCAGAAGCTTGCGCCGCTGGCCGCCAATGATCTGAGTGCTGGAGATGTCGGGGATCTTCTGCAGATCGTTGCGCAGTTCTGCGGCGACGCGCCGGATCTGGTAGCCATCCATCTGGTTGCTCCAGAGCGTAAGAGCCAGAAAGGGCACGTCATCAATGGAGCGCGGCTTGATCAGCGGCTGCGATGCACCTGGAGGAATGAGATCGAAGTTGGCAAGCATCTTTTGATTGAGACGGACGATGCTCTTTTCCTCATCCTCTCCAACCAGGAAACGAACGATCGCCAGGGAACCGCCCGGACTCGAGGTGCTGTAGATATACTCTACGCCCGGAATCTCCCATAGCAAACGTTCCATGGGTTTGGTGATGCGCGTCTCGACTTCTTTGGCCGACGCGCCGGGCAGCGCCACAAAAACGTCGATCATCGGAACGATGATCTGCGGTTCTTCCTCCCGTGGAAGGAGCACGACAGCCGCCGCACCCATGGCAATGGATGCAATCAGGATGAGCGGCGTGAGCTTGGAATGAATGAAGGCGTGCGCCAGCCGGCCTGCGATTTGTGGTCTGCTCATTACCGGATCTCCAGAGAAATGCCGTCGATAATCTGGTCAGTCAGTTTTAGGATGATGCGCTCTCCCGGTTCGATGCCGGCGAGCAGTTCCACTCTCTGCGGATCGTACGGGGCCGTTTTCACAAGCCGGAATCTTGCTTTTCCGGAACCGTCGACGACGAAGACGCCGACCAGTTGCCCGCTCTCACGCACCGCCTGGATGGGGACCAAGAGTGCCTGCCGGACGCCCGTCGGGATCGCCACTTTGACAAAACTTCCGGAGACAGCAGAAAAGTCAGCAGGCACATCCACCTTGAATTGCACCGTGTGGCTGCCGGCCGTCGATAGCGGGATGATTTCGGAAATCCGGCCCAGGGCCGGTTCTTTCGCCTGATCAGGGATACGAATCTTGACCTCGAGGCCCTTGCGCAGACTAGCGGCATCGCTAGTAGGTAGGCTTGCCAGAACCTGCGGTCTGGAAGTGGATTCAATGATTACAAGCGGGCCGCCCGGGAAGATTGCGCTGCCGGGATCGACGCTGCGTTCCACGATTCTGCCGGCGGAGGGCGCCTTTACCACGGTCCAGTCGACATATACATCGGCACGGCGCGATTGAGCGCCAGCCTGGGCGATTCGGGCCTCAATCTGTGGGATCCGGTCTTCGGCCGCGGCAACCATCGCTTCTTTGGCGGCGAGATCGGCGGTCGCGGAATCGCGGCGGGCCCGCATTTCATCGAGTTCCTGGGGTGAAACCGAGCGACTCTCGGCCAGCTTTTGATAGCGGGCGTAAGTTCCATTGGCCAGATCCGCGGAAGCCTTGGCTGCTGTCTGCATGCTCCGCGCCACTTCCGCCCCTTTGCGCGCTTCCGCGAGTGCAGCCTGAGCTTCCTGGATAGAGGCCTGGGCGGCATCCTTTTGACTGTCGGCGTCTCTGGCGTCGAGCGTAACCAGCACCTGCCCGGCCGTTACCGAATCACCGGCACGCACTCTTACTTCCCGGACGAATCCGTTGATCTGCGAGGAGAGCACGATGCGATCCCGCGGCTGCACGGAACCGGGAGCCTCGATCATGGCAGGGACGCTTTCATTTTGTAAAGTGATGACCTCCGCCTGGACGGATTTGGCGGGCGCCACGGACGACGCCGGCCCAGTGCAGGCCGTAAACAGAAGCATGCCGGCTAGAATCGGAAGCATTCGATAAAGGGTTCGCATTTTGGCTCACTCCATTCGATCTGGATCAAGGTGTCGGTGCTATTTCATGATGGCTGGAGAACCCGGGGCCAGGATGCCGGCCGCATTCTCCATCTGTGCATAACTCAGCCGATGCTGGTAGATCGCTTCTGCAAGGGCAGCGCGCGCTGCACTGCGCGCGGCTTCTGCTGAAAGCAGATCCGTCATCGTCGCCAGTCCCGCCTCGTACCGGTTTTGCAGGATGCGCAGGCTCTCCTGACTTTGAGCCTCGGCCGCTTGCATTGCCAGCACCTGCTGCTCCGCAGAGCGGACTCGGATGAGCGCCTGATGAACTTCCAGAGACATGGCCGATTCCATGGCCTGAAGCTGGCGGCGTTTCTGTTCCAGTCGCTGCCGGGATGCCGCCAGTAAGGCCGAGTCACTCCCGCCGGCATAAATGTTCCAGCGCAGGCTCAGGCCCGCCAACCAGTTGCTGCCGCCGGCTTCCTTCAAAGAGGGATTGTCCGCTTCCCACGTTGCAAAGGCGCCCAGTGTCGGATAAAGCTGGCTCTTCTTGCCGCGCTCCTCCAATTCCGCCTGGCGCACTTCGTCCTGCAGGAGCTGATAGTCAGGGCGGCGTTTGCGCAGTTCGGCTGTCAGGGCATCCTCCGAGGGAAGTTGGTACGCGGCGCGCGTCAGCGGCGCAGTCTCGCCGGATGGATTGTCGAGCGGCAAGCCCATGAGGCGGTTGAGCTGCGCACGCGCCAGCTCCTCCTGCCCCTGCGCCTGAATCTGCTGCTGTCGCGCCGATGCCAGGTAAACCTGGCCGCGCAACAGATCGGCCTCGACCGCCAGGCCGCTGTCCACGCGGGACTGCGCCTGCTTGACCATCGCCTCGGCTGATGCCGTTGCGGTCTTGGCCGCCTCCTGGCCTTCGCGGGCGAGCGATATTGCATAATAGGACTCGATGACCGCAAGGAGCGTTTGCCTGACGTGATCGTCATGCCCCAGATCCGTCATTTCGACCCCCAGGCGCGCGGCTTCCACACGTTGCCGGGTGCGGCCGAAGTCCCAGATGTTTTGCTGGGCGGTGATCCGCGTCTGCAGGTTGGCCAACGGATCGGGCGTGTTCAACGAAGAGAGAGCGAAGTCAGCGGCGGTGAAATTCCTCTGTGTCAGAAGCGTGCCGAATACATAGACGGGATTGTTGCCGCCCAGCACGGACTGTTCGACGTCGAGCCGGGGGCGATATCCTGCCTTGCTTGCGGCCTGCTCGGCGCCTGCCGCGGCGCGGGCCGGCGCATCGATTGCCAGGTCGGGATTGCTCTCGAGCGCCTTGCGCACAGCCTGCTCCAGCGAAAGCTTTTCCTGAGCAGAAGCCCATGGGATCGACAGAAGGACAGCGAACAGAGCCGGGATCAGGTTCTTGACAGAGAGCAAATTTTTCATAGTTTCATCCGGCGAGAGACGTTTAGGTGCATCGTGTTTACCGGCTCCGCGAAGAACCGATGGCGGAAGCGAGCTTCTCCCCCTGTTTCAGTCTTTTGTACAGGAGCGACCGCATGATGACGCAGGCCTCGTGAATCTCGGGGTCCGAAAGCCTGTAGCTCACCTGCCGCCCATCCCGGGTCGCGTCCACGATGCCGGCCTGCACGAGCATGGCCATGTTCTTCGACAGGTTGGCCTTGGAGGTCTCCAGCGCTTCGAGCAGGTCGGCCGCGGACATCTCGCGCCCGTGGAGAAGCTCGACAATTTCGAGCCGCACGGGATGAGCCATTGCCTTGCAGATCTGACACTGCATCTCGAAGATCTTTCTTGCCGCCTCTTTGTTTTTTGTCATTATCAGTTACCATGTTTATATGTTTATTTGTTTCCTATGTTCGAAACTATTATACAATCCCAAAATGGTTTGTCAACAGGGAAAATTGCTCCTGTGGAAAATCCAGGGATGCGGCTCCCTTGGAACTTCCCTTGACAGATTCAGGCCGAGAGGTCTAAGGTTTTAATTTCTTAATAATCATTATCATTAAGCCATGAAAAAAACAGAGAAGCATCGCAAGGTAATCAGTGAGCACTGTGAACGATGGACCATTCCACGGGAAGTGATCTTCAGCCTCCTCATGAAAAGCCAACAGCATTTGAGCGCCAAGGAGGTTTATGGGCTTCTCCAAACCTCTAACCGCGATATCGGGATCGCGACGATCTACCGAACGCTCGATCTGTTGGATAAGGCCGGGCTGGTCCGCAAGATCCAGTGCCGGGACGGCCATCTGCGTTACGAATATAAGAGAGGCGACCAGTCCGATCATCACCACCATCTGATCTGCACCGATTGCGGAAAAATTCTGAATTACCGGGATTTCGAGAAAGAGGAACTCGATCTTGTGCGAAAAACCGAGGAAATCATGGAGAAAAAGCATGGTTTCCTTGTCAGGGACCACAATATCGAATTCCTCGGCCTTTGCAAAGAATGCCGGCCCGGAGGGCAGAAATTCCTGGCCAAACGCGCTCGCTAAGCATTTTGGTCAGTGAACCGAAGGAGTTGCGGCCATGCTTGACCGCCCCTCGGAGGCAGGGCTAGTATCAATCTGCGGAGGAACCAGCCATGATTTCAAAGACGACCAAGCTTCCCGCCGGCAAGAGCGCCCCAGAACTGCTTGACATGTACTTTCTGGATGCGCGGATGCATCTGCTTGAGACGGCTGCATTTCTGGATCGCCTGGGCCGCGCCCGCGAAGCCGCGAAAGCCATGAAGGACTCACGCGTGAAGAAACTCCTGGCCGCAACGAACCTGCTTGCCGACGGCAAGCCGGAGCGTACCGAACGCTTCCAGCGGCTTTTCTCCGTGAAATGAAAACAGCATGGGCCGCCAAGGGGGCAAAGAAAGACTTCGAGAAGAACTCGAGGCACGGATCCGCACCCCGATCCTTTCCGCTGGGCCATGGGGATTTCTCTCATGTCTGGCGGCGAAAGCGAGGGCCTCAGCATGAAGATCATCGAACCACACATTCACATGATTGCCCGCACGACCCAGGACTATCAGCGCATGGCGATGATGCACACGGTGGCATGCGTAGAACCGGCCTTTTGGGCGGGATACGACCGCGTCGGGGCTCAAGCTTTCTATGACTACTTCAAGCACCTCACGGCGTTCGAGCCGACGCGCGCGGCGCAATTCAACATCAGGCACTTCTGTCACATCTGCATGAATCCCAAGGAGGCGGAAAACGTCCCGCTTGCCCGCGAGGTGATTTCGTTCATCCCCGAATTTCTGGATAAGCCTACGGCGCTTGGCATTGGTGAGATCGGCCTCAACAAGAACACAAGGAACGAGATGACTATTTTCGCCGAGCAGGTAGAGTTGGGGGTTCAGCGCGACGTAATCTTGTGGCTTCATACTCCGCATCTGGCCGACAAGCTCAAAGGGACGCGGATGATGCTCGATTATCTCAAAGGCCATGGCGGCGTCAACCCGGAGCGGGTTTGCTTCGACCACGCGGAGGAACATACGATCGGCATGATTCGCAAGGCTGGCTTCTGGGCTTCCATGACGATCTATCCGGTAACAAAAAACTCGCCGCCGCGCGTCGTCGATGCCATCGAGCGCTTCGGTACCGACCACATCATGGTGGACGCCTCGGGCGACTGGGGCCCATCGGACCCGGTCACGCTCCACGAGGCCATCTTCGAAATGAAGAAACGCGGCCACTGCGAGGCAGATATCGAGACGATCTTCTTTGAGAATCCGGCGCGTTTCCTGAGCCAAAGTCCGAAGTTCCCATTCAAGCCGACTCACGCAAGCTGACCAGCGAACTCCGTATTCACGCCGGTCTGAAATCCAATCGCCCGTGTGTTTTTGCTGACCCAGGTTGGCATGAGGTCGGACATCTGAATCGGTCACTCACCGAGTTTCTGTTCGCGGAGGTTTTTGTAATAGGAGTGGCTGGTGTAGAGGGCCGCCACCGGATTATGCCCCAGGACTCTGTCCTTCACAACCAGGACGGTTGTCGGCGCCTTCGAATGCATGAAGAAGAGGCTGTCGTGGCCGACGCAAAGGCCGACCACGACGTTTAGTTCGGTGCCCACATTCGCCAACAGCGCCGCCTGGCCGATCGGATTGCACAGAGCTTCGTACTGACCCGGCTGCACTTTTTCCGCATCCTGCAGCCCGACACTTTCTTTGTCGATCGAGCCGACTTTGCAGCAGACCGTGTGCACCTCGAAGCCGCGGCTGGAAAAGATCTCGCTCGCAAGCCGTGCCTCGGTCATCAGCCCGACGCAGTGAACGATGCCGATCTTGTGCGCGCCCATGCGCCGCGCGAACTCCATGATTTCCTCGACGCGCGTGTGCCGACAGTACCCTGCAGCCTCGGTTCTCGCGGACTCGACCGCGATGCGGTGGATGTGATCATCGGAGAAGTAGCGGCTCTCCGCTTCCGTCAACTCGGCTTCCTGCCGGGGCGCCGGACAAAAGGGCGGCTTAGCTTTGCTTTCGGGTGCGGCGGCGCAGGCGCGCACGCCGCAGAACGCGCACATCAACAGTTCTTCTCCTGCCATATGCAGACTCCTCGTGTGGGCTGTCTAGAGCCGAGTTTATCACCGTATCTTGTGTCTTGGCACAGACCACTATGGGCAAAAACAGATCATATCAGGCAGCTTCCATGACCATGCCTCTCCGGCTTCAAGATCGCGAACCACCGCGTCCCTGGCAAGATTCCCTCGGGGTGCTGTTGTGGCCGCCATGGCGGCCGCACGCCGTTTGAGGAGTCACAACCTTGAGTTTGCCGTCCTTGAAAGCCGCGACCGTAGCCGCAGCAGTCGGAAACTCTGACAGGTACACTTGGATGTTCGCCGCCTGAAATTTCCCCAGGGCGCCCATGCCAATGCCGCCGACTACCATCCCGTCCACGCGTTCACCGGCAAGGGACAGAAGTGGCTGGCACATGCCATGGCCGTGATTGAGATTGCGGTTCGAGACCGCACGGCAGCTTCCGTTTTCCGTGTTGACAACCAGAAAAAACGGCGCTGAGCCAAAGTGAGCACTTACCGGGCTTTCGAGCCCCTTGTCATCAGTAACTGGAATACAGATATTCATAACATTTTCCTCTTTGTTGGGGTGCAATGTGCCCCCGAATTATTTGTTCTTAGAACCCATCCAACGCCGCCGGCCGCCACACGGCAAGGACTCTCCCTGCGCCTCCTCGATCTCGCGCCGATGGCAGTGCGGGCAGCCGGCTCGTGGATTGGGCGATTCGTCCCATTCAACCTTGCAGGCGGGACACCGCAATGGACGGCTTGGTTCCGCCTGGACCGGCCCACCCTCGATTTTGAGCGCCTTGCCGAGAATGATTGCCTCGGCGACCTTGCGGCGCGCGATTTCTACGATCCGTCCGAAAGTCGGGCGCGAGATTCGCATCCGTTCTGCCGCTTGATCCTGATAGAGCCCCTCGAAATCAGCCAATCTGATAGCCTCGAATTCGTCGAGAGTCATCACTACCTCTGCGAGCATGCGCGCCGGAATTCCAGCCGGCTTGAATATCGCCGCCGCCGGCTTCCCAGCTACTCGGCGGCAACATGGCGGCCTGGGCATAAGTAAACCCTCCAAGTTAATTATAAGCATATGCTCAAAACTATCAAGGAGGAAAAGTCGAGACACTGAGAGGATGGTGAGGCAGATAGAAAGTATCCTGGCTACCGGTTGCGGGCTACAGATGTAACGTGGATATTGGCGACAGCCTGTTTATACAAGCTCCCAGCCTCGATTGTTGCCCTTCTCCTCCGGCGGCTGCCGTCGTATGCGGGTTCAGGGCACAGCCGGGCTTGGCGCCATCGCAAATGACGCCGGATAGGGCGGCTGCCATGATCTTCACCGCCCGCTGAATCTCTTTTGCTCCGCCTCCCATGGCGTAGGCGAGACCGCACGCGGCGCCAATACCCGCTTTGATCGCCACGCCGCAATGACTTTTATTGACAAACCCAGGTTGAAAAGTTTATGGTAGATCTGTATTAATAATCATTCTCAATATCATTAACATGGTACCCCAATGAAAGGCAAAAAACCGGCGCAGCATCAAGTGCAGGTCAGAATGCTTTGCCGGCGCTGGACGACGCCGCGTGAGGAGATTTTCAGACTCCTCGTGCAAAGACGCCGGCAGCATCTCAGTGCCAAGGAGATCTATGTTCTGCTCCAACCTACTGGCCATGACATTGGGATCGCGACCATCTACCGCACCCTCGACTTGTTGGACAAGGCTGGTCTGCTTCGCAAGATCCAGTGCCCGGGTGGACAGGTGCGCTACCAGTACAAGCGAGGCGACCAGTCTGATTACCAATACCACCTGATCTGCACGGTCTGCGGAAAGGTCCTGAACTATCGGGATTTCGAGAAGGAAGAACTTGCTCTCTTAGGTAAAACCGAGGACCTCCTGGAGCGAAAGTCCGGATTTCTCATCAGGGACCACAATATTGAATACTTCGGGCTCTGCAAGAAGTGTCGGCCCGATGGGGCGAGAATTCTTACAGAAAAAGCGTTCGGCGAATTTGAACTTGGGAGATCCCCCGCTGGACTCAAAGCAGAGCCGCTCCCAAGTAAGGAGATCACATGAGAATTGCCATCGCTACGGATCAGGATTTTGTAGCATCCGGTTTCGGCTGTTGTCCGGTATGCACGATCGTGGACGCCGAAGATGGAAACATCCGCGAGACGTTCATCATCCCAAACCCGGGATTAAAGCATGAATACTGGGCTGAACTGTTCTGCCGGAACGCCATCAAGCACCTGATTGTCGGAAAAATTGGAGCGCATGCGCTGTCGGTGATGCACTGGTGGGGAATCGAAGTCATGGCCGGCGTCCAGGGCTCCATCGACGATGTCGTCCATCGGTTTGCGCGTGGAGAGCTTCGATCCGAATCAAACACCGGCTCCGGGGATTGCGCATCGAAAACAGCTACTGCATGAAGCGGCCGCAGGAAAATCCGATTGACCCTCCATCCCTCTGGGTCATAACCACGGAGCGTTACATAAAATTGAGGTTTAGTCATGGAACAATTGATTTTTTTGGACAATGCTGCAACGACTTTTCCGAAGCCGGAATCTGTCTATACCTTCATGGACCAGTTCTATCGCCGAGCCGGGGTCAACCCGGGACGTTCCGGCTATGATCTGTGCATGGAAGCGGGTGAATTGCTGGATAACACGAGGAGACTTCTGGCTCGGTTTTTTAATGGCAGCGACTTCAACAGGCTCTGCTTCACCTACAACGCCACCGATGCTCTCAACCTGATCATATTCGGCATGCTGGCGGCAGGGGACCACGCGATCACGACCACGCTCGAACATAATTCGGTGTTGCGGCCGCTCTACCACCTCTCTCAGTACGGGGGCGTCGAAGTGGATTATGTTCCTTTCGGCGATGCCGGATTCATCGATCCAGAGGAGATCCGTCGCCGCTTCCGCCCGAACACGCGTTTGGTGATCGTCAACCACGGCTCCAATGTCATCGGGACGGTTCAGCCGATCAGGGAAATCGGACGCCATTGCAGGGAACATGGAATACCCTTTGCCATTGATGCGTCTCAAACTGCCGGCCATCTGGCGATCGACGTTGAGAAGGATAATGTGGATTTGCTCGCCTTCACCGGCCACAAATCCTTGCTCGGACCCACGGGAACCGGAGGGGTGTATGTCCGGGATGGGATCACCGTCCGGCAGACCCGCGCAGGCGGGACCGGAGTCCGTTCGGCAGAACGTCTGCACCTGCAGGAATATCCCTTTCGCCTGGAGTACGGCACTCCAAACATCATGGGTATCGCGGGGCTTCACGCGGGTGTGAGTTGGATTCAGGGAAAGGGAATCGACGCGATTCATGGACAGGAAATGGCGCTGACGGCGCAATTAAGGGAGGGGCTGGAGCGGATCGAAGGGGTTCGCCTTTACTGCCAGGACAGCCTCAAAAACCACTTATCCGTCATGAGTTTCAACGTCGAGGGACTGGAAGCCGGAGAGACCGGAACCATGCTCGACGTCGACCACAGCATCGCCTGCCGCACCGGCCTCCACTGTGCCCCTCTGGTGCATGAGCAGCTGGGCACAGCAAAAATCAAGGGAGCGGTGCGTTTTGGCATCGGGCCGTTCAACACAGAGGACCATATTCAGGCGGCCGTAAAAGCTGTATCCGAGATCGCTGCCATGAATACCGCCAGGCGAAAGCCTCGTGTGGCAGTTCCCAAAGCGTACCAACCGGCAGCAAACGCTATCGCCCAAGAGATGCCCGCGATGGAAGTGAAAAGTAAGGCGTGAAGACGGGGCTGACCTCCAGAACGAATCGAAGATATTCAAAATCCAACCAAGCAAGGTGACGATCAGTTTGCATAAGAGGGATTATAGTATGGAAATGACGATTGATTTTCCCGGTGGCGCCCGCGTAGCAGCTCGCTTCGGAGGATTCACCATCGAGACCGACTTACCCGCTAACGCTGGCGGTGAAGGATCCGCACCTACTCCCTTCGAGACCTTTTTGGCCTCGCTGGGCACCTGCGCCGGCATTTATATTCTGGGCTTCTGCCGCCAACGCGGCATCCCTGTCGAGGGCATCCGCCTGATGCAACGCGCTAAGATAAATGCAGTGACTGGGCTGGCAGAAACCATCTCGCTGGATATTCAGCTGCCGCCTGATTTCCCGGAGGGGTATAAAACAGCGGTGATCCGTGCGGCCGAACAATGCAAGGTGAAAAAGCACTTCGAGAGCCCGCCCAAGATTGAGGTGGCAACGTCCATCAATCCATCCGTACCTGCTTGAGGAGCAGTGATAGTGACGACTCTCTTGTATCTGGTCTGTTACTTGGCAACAGAGGATTCACCGGAAAGGCAGGATTCCTCACTCATGTTCCACAGGTGGCGCCAGGCTCCATCTTCTTCGTTGCGCCCTTTTTGTGCTTTGCGCCAAACTTGTTTTCAGCCTCCACGTGCCGGTTGACATTTCGTCCTATCATCAGCAACATGTTCTCCCCTGCGGAGGCAGGCACCGGCGGCAATGCCATGAGACGATGTTCCAATTTCTGTTCGGCTGGTCCAGGACGGGACAAAACGCCAGCCCTGTAAACGGCCTCCTGGAGGTTCCCCATGGAAGAGCGCATATCGAGAAAGAGATTCCTGTCGGATGCAATAAAGTATCTAACCGGAGCTGCCGCCAGCCTGACCGGCTTCAACCGGATTACCCCGGGAAAGTCCCTCGCCGGCACCAAAACTGAGCCCTTGCCATGGCCCTATGCGCGACTAGAGCCGGAAGTCACGAGAAAACTGGCGCATGACCTCTTCTATGACTCCGGTTGCGGCTATGCAGGCTTTGCCGGAATTCTGAAGGGCCTGCAGGAAAAAGAGGGCGAGCCATTCACTTCGTTGCCGCTGGAAATGATGAACTACAGCGGAAGCGGGATAAAGGGCTGGGGAACCATTTGCGGTGTGCTGAACGGGGCATCCGCGGCGATTTCTCTGGTTACGGACTCAAGAATGTCCGGTCAGCTCATCAACGAGCTCATGGGATGGTACACTCAGACGCTTCTACCTTCCGACATAAGTAATCGATACGCAGAGGGCCATGGATACAAGGTCGACAAGAACATCAAAGCCCTGCCCCGTAACAAGAGCGGCTCTCCTCTATGCCACATCTCCATTACTAAATGGTGTATAGCTTCTGGATTATCTGTCGATTCAACTGAACGGCTCGAGAGATGCGCCCGTCTCAGTGGGGACGTTGCGGCCCAGGCGGTAAAGCTGCTGAACGATCAAGCCCAGAATAAGTTCCGTGCCGAATTTGTAATGCTGCAATCCACCACGGGATGCTTGAGCTGTCACGGCTCCAAAGGCGAATCAAAAAACGTGGCTACGAAGCTGGATTGCCTTCAATGCCACAAGGATCACCGCAAATAGCCGTGCATCCAAAAATCCATAAGGCAAGGATCGAAGTTCGACACAATTGGAATTATCAATTTCTCAGCGAGGAAATGCATGAAGAATGCGAACAGGCTCATGATGTTCATGATCCTGCTACTGGCTCCGCCCACCGTATTCCAGGCGCAGACGCAGCAGGCAGGACAGGAAACTCCAAAACCGGCAATCCCCAACTTTCTTGAACTCTCTCCGCGCATCGGCACGGGCGGCCAGCCCACAGAGGACGGGATAAAACTGATAGCCGGCAAGGGATACAAGATCATCATCAACATCCGCTCTGGCAGCGAGCCGTTTGATATCGCCGCCGAAGAAAAGCAGGCCCTGCAACTCGGGCTGCGATATTACATGGTCCCCTTCGTGGCCCAAGAGCCGAGCGAGGAGCAGGCTCTCGCCTTCAATGCCCTGATGTCCGCACTCAAGGATAACAAAGTCTTTGTGCACTGCGGCAGCGGGAATCGTGTAGGCAGCCTGATGATGATTTACCTCGCGCTGGAACAGGGGATGGCACCGGATAAGGCCGAGCAGGAAGCCAAAAAGATCGGACTGCGTTCCCCGGACCTCCTCGACTTTGCCAAGCGGGTAATCGCCGGCCACAAGAAATAGCAATCGTTACCGCGGATGTGAGGATTGCAGGTCGTCCCATTCCGGTACGGGCATGGGCACAAAAACCCTTCCTGCTCGGGACATTCCAAATCCGGCCAGGATTGTATCCCTCAAAGAGGGTTACGGTCGTGCTCGCGGGATCGCTGCCGCCATGCATTCCCTCGAGAGCGATCGTCCCGACGACGCCAGTAATGAGGGTTTATCCAGGCGTCGGTGAAATGTAGATCTTGTTGTTATCCGTCTGCTGGAAGATCCGGCCGGTCTTCGGGCACTTGACGCCGTTTCTGAGCATGATGCCAAGGTTCGGCGGCACTGCGCGTCCTGCGAAGAGAGTGGCGACGCAGGTTTTTTCGGGAGGACCATCATTTAGCACGACCGAGACCCCCATCGAGTGAGTTACTGAGCAATCATCACAAAATGCATGAATCATATATCTGGCCATGGTTGTCTCCGTGGGCTGAGCATAACACAAGATGGCAAGCTCAGACTATTCTAATCGCCTCCGGCAACCCTTTCCGATGGGCGCTCGCGTCTCCGCGGCTTGCATCTGCCCGCCCGGCGCTCGCGCCAAAGTGGACCTGTTATTCCGTGACAGACACTAAGGCTCAAGCCAGCGCCAGGATGGATTCTTCGACGGCCCCCTGCACGATTTGCACTTTGTACGCGTTATCGCGCATCGGGTTGGCACCTTCGGCCGCGGCATGTCCGGCTGCGGCCGCGGTGGCGCTGTCAATTTTCTTGCCGACGAGGAGTTTCTCGGCCGCCTCCGCGCGCCACGGATAAGGACCGACCCCTCCGAGAATCACACGAGCCCTGCTGATGTTCTCGTTTTCAAATACCAGGACAGTTCCGACGCTCACCATGGCGAAATCCCAGGCGCGCCGCGCGCGGATCTTGCGATAGGAACTGCGCACCTTTCCGGGCAGGGGCACGAGTTGAATCTCCGACACGATTTCATTGGGCTCCAGGACGTTCTCCTTGAGAATGCTTTTGTCGGGCCCGACAAAAAAGTCGGCAATGCTGACGGTCTTGTTTCCCGCAGGCCCGGCAATCAGCAGCTGTGCCTGCAGAGCGCACAACGCCACGGCGGTGTCGGACGGATGCACGAAAAAGCACGGGCCACCCCCGAAAATCGCATGGTACTGATTTTCTCCATCCACGGCATAGCAGAGGTCGCCGCCCTTGCGCGCGCAGCGGAAGTCGCCGCGGAAATACCAGCAGCGCGGCCGCTGGCAGATATTGCCGCCGATGGTTCCCTGGTTGCGCAGTTGCGGGCTGCCGACCTCGAACGCGGCCTGTGCGAGCACTGTGTACTTTTCCGCGAGCGAGCGGTTGGTGGCTACTTCGGCGACCGGCGTGAGCGCGCCGATCCTCAATCCGCCGTCGGGTCGCGCCGAGATGCCTTTGAGTTCCTTGACGCCGCTGATGCTGACAACCCGGTCGGCCGACATGATCCCGTCGCGAAGACAACCCGCGAGATCCGTCCCGCCGGCGTGCAGGCGGGCTCCCTTGGCGCCCAAAGCCTTGATCGCCGCTGCCACGGAGCTTGCTTTCACATAAGAGAACTTTTTCATCATGGCTCATCCCCTTTTCTTGCTGAGCAGTTCGAGGATCGTTTTCGCTTCGATCGGACCTTGCGCGGGCCGGACACCTATGGCGTCATACACGGCGTTTGCGATCGCGGCGGCAGCCGGGACGTGGGCCGGTTCGCCAAGACCCTTGCAGCCGACGATATTGCACTCCGTGTCTTTGGGATCGATGGCAAGTACCTGATGATCGGTGGGGACATCGAGAGCCGTGGGAATCTTATAATCGTGGAGATTAGCGTTGCACATCTTGCCCGTCTGTCGATCCAGGACTCTTTTCTCCGTCAGGGCATATCCCAAACCCTGGGTCATGCCGCCGAACACCTGGTTGTCAAAAGTCTTGCGGTTGATCACGCGGCCGCTTTCGTTGGCACCCAGAAGGCGCACGACCTTGACCTCGCCTGTCTTGGTGTTGACCTCGACCTCGGCGAAGTGGGCGCCGAACGGATTGATTGCCTTGTTGGTGGGATTGGGGTCACGGTTGCCGATGCCGATGACGTCCCTGACCCCGTGAGCGCGCATCAGTTCTTCAACGGTGCGCTTCTTATCCGGATTGGTGCGACTGACGAAGGATCCATTCTTCAATTCCAGGTCCTCGATGGGAACGCCGAGGTTTTCCGAAGCCCAGCCGAAGACCTGCCGTTTGACGATCCAGGCGCCACGACGTACCGCGGGTATCAGTCCCGGAAGCGTCATGCTGCCGCCGCTGCTCTGGCCATAAGGTGTGACGGCCGTGTCGGCATTTATGATGCGAACGCTTTCCAAGGGTATCCCCAGCTCTTCCGCGGCGACCATGCAGGCGACGGTCTTGGTTCCGGTCCCGATATCCATGGCTCCCGTCTTGATCGTCACGCCGCCGTCAGAAAACATCCTGACTTCCGCGGTGTACGGCGGAGAGCCACTGCCGCCTTGCCACATGCCTGCCGCCACGCCAAAGCCTCGTTTTATGTAACTGCCGCTTTTCGCGGCCGCACGGGCTTCCTTCCAGCCGAATGCCTTCGCGCCCTGTGTCAGGCATTCCCTCAGGCCGTCGCTTGTGTACGGCATGTTCCTGGTCTGGCTGACCTCAGCGAAGTTCTTCAACCGCAGATCGATTGGATCCATGCCGATTTTTTCCGCGAGCATGTCCATCATCTGTTCCAACGCCCAGCTGCAGGCGGGGAACCCGGGCGCGCGGAACGCGCGGGCGCGGCCGGCGTTGATATAGAACGTACTCTCACTGACGAGAACGTTCGGGCATTTATAGAGTTCGGACACCTGGTATCCGACCCCGGTGCCCCCAGAGTACGCGCCGCAGGTAGCGATATTCGTCAACTGCAGAGCCGTGAGTGTCCCGTCCTTCTTGACTCCCGACTTCATAGTCATCCTGGCATCGGGTCTGTTCCCGACCGCGAGAAGGGTCTCTTCCCTCGACAACATGAGCTTCACCGGCATTCCGGTCTTGCGGGCCATGAGTGCCGCGATTACCGTATACTTTCCCAACTCGAGCTTTGCGCCGAAACCGCCTCCGAAATAGCGGCCGATGACCCTGATGCTGTTCACCGGCATGCCCATGGAGCTTGCAAACGGCAGAAGAACGGCGTCATACACTCCCTGAGTAGAGTCCCAGATGGTCACCTTGTCGCCATCCCATTTGACCACTGAACCGTGAGCTTCCATGGGCACATGGATCTGGAAGTTGGTATAAAAGGTCTCTTCCAGGACCACGTCGGCATCCGCGAACCCCTTCGCCACATCGCCTCTCTTAGTGACACGCGGATCGCCGGTCGAGTTGCCGCTATCGTGCAGCTTCGGCGCGCCGGCCTTGAGGGAAGATTCCTGATCGATTACAAAGGGAAGTTCCTCGTAGGTGACCTTGATAGCTTTGAGCGCATCCCATGCCTGATAAGGAGTTCGGGCGGCGACTGCTGCAACCTCGTCTCCTTCGTAGCGGCAGTGCGGATCGAAGAGCTTGCTCTGCGCTGTCCTGCCGCCGTACCAGGGAATGCTTGCCCCCGGCGAATTCTGAGTCAGTACCGCGACGACGCCCGGCATCTTTTCCGCGGCGCTGATATCGATGGCTTTCACCATCGCGTGGGCGTGCGGGGAGCGCAGAATCGCGGCATGAAGCATATCGGGGAGGAGGACGTCGTACGTGTATTGGGCCGCGCCTGACACCCGCTCGTAGGCATCAACCCTCGGCAGGGCCTTGCCAACGATGCGCGTCTCGCCCCAGGGTTCGATCTTCTCCTGCGGCGGCGCGGATTGCGCCGCTGCCCCTGAGCTCTGCGACTCATTCAGTACATCGTAAAAATCGTTCATGCCACACCTCCATTCCTGCGCAGTTCGGCAGCCTTGGCAGCAGCCTTGAAGATGTGCTGATAGGCTGCGCACCGGCATAGATTCCCGCTGACTCCAATGCGGATCTGTTCGATGGTGGGATTGGGGTTCTGGCGGAGCAGCCCTTCGACCGCCATGATCTGTCCGGGAGTGCAGAAACCGCACTGATAGGCATCTTCCTCCAGGAACGCCTGCTGAACCTGACCCAGTTTCTCCCCATCCATCAAACCCTCGAGGGTCGTGATTTCGTGCCCTTGCGCTTCGACCGCGAAGGTCAGGCAGGCATAGCGAGGCTGACCGTCGATGAGCACGGTGCAAGCTCCGCACTCGCCTCGTTCGCAGCCGATCTTCGTCCCCGTGAGCCCCAGCAGATCGCGGATGACGTAGAGCAGAGACCACCGAGGCTCGACCAGAATCTTGCGCGCGGTTCCATTGACGCGCAGGTTAATGGTGACCGCGTCTTCACCGGCATGGATTTCCTGAGCCGGAGCGTCCGGCACGGCAGGCGCGCTTCCAAGGGATACGGCCGCCACCGTGCCGACACCAACCGTCGACAGGAAGCCCCTGCGGCTGATCCCCTTCTGTTGGTTGCAGCATTCGTTTTCGCGATCCTCAGGCATAATTGTGCCCTCCAAAGCTCCATTCAATGCGTGGCAATGATCAGAACCCTATTTAACCACGAAACACATAAAACACACGAGTGCTTTTCGCGTGTTTCGAGGCTTAGAACAGGTTCAGGCGCCTGGCGACAATCTCGGCTTCGTCCATGACGCGGTTCACGCGCTGCATCGTGGCCTCGAGAGGCCCGGTTGTGGTCATGTCAATGCCGGCCTTCTTCAGCAAGTCGATGGGATAGCCGGATCCGCCGGCTGAGAGGAGGGAGAGATATCTGCGCGCCGCCGCCGCGTCGCCGGCAAGCACCTGCTCGACCATGGCCGCGGATGCCGTGAAGGAAGTTGCATACTGATAGACGTAGAAGTTGTAATAGAAATGTGGGATGTAAGCCCATTCCGCCTTGATTTCGTCGTCCACGACACAAATTCCCCGCTCGTGGCCGTAGTACTTCCTGGCGATCTCCTCGTAGATCGAACACAACAAGTCTCCGGTCAGGGCTTCGCCTTTTTCGGCCGTCTCGTGAACCCTGAGTTCGAATTCCGCGAATTGGACCTGACGAAAAACCGTGGCCCGTACGCCGTCCAGATAGTGGCCCAGGAGGGACAGTCGAGCGTCGTCGCGATCCAGGGTGCGCAGCATATAGTCCAGGAGCAACGCTTCATTGAATGTCGAGGCGACTTCGGCGACGAAAATGGAGTAGTGGGAGAGGGCATAGGGTTGATTGAGATTTGAGAGATGGCTGTGCATCGTGTGACCTAATTCATGCGCGAGCGTGCTCACATCATCATACTTGCCGTTGTAATTCAGCAGCACGTACGGGTGCACGTCATAAACGGCGCCATTCGAATAGGCTCCCGAGCGCTTGCCGTCGTTGTGATAAACATCGAACCACCGGCTCTTGAACGCGCGACGCGCGACGTTCCGATACTCCTCACCCAGGGGCGCAAGCGATGCCAGAACGTGCTCGGATGCTTCTTCAAAGGTGTAGCTTTGATCCACCTCGCTTACGATCGGAGCGTAAAGATCATGGTAGTGCAACGCATCCAGGCGGAGCAGCTTCTTGCGCAGATTCAGATAACGGTGGAACGTGTCGAAATGCGCATGGACGCCGTCGATGAGATTCCTGTAGACGGTAATCGGGATATTGTGTGGATCCAGCGCGCACTCCAGGCAAGAACCGTAACGGCGCGCGCGCGCGAAGAACATATCCTTGCGTAACTCAGCATAGAGCTGCGCGCCGAAAGTACGTCGGAACTCGTAAATTTTCCCGAGGTAGGCCGTAAAGACCTTTCTGCGGTCCGCGCGCACGCGCGACTGCCTGAGCAGGCTGAAGGCGGCCGGATCGAGACGTACCGGGGTGCCATCTTCGAGGGTCACGTCAGGGAATGGAAGGTCGGCATTGGAGAAGATGTTGAAGATGCTGCCGGGCGAATCAGCCATGAGACCGGCGTCGGCTATGAGCTTCTCTTCCGGCTCGCTTCCCGTGTGCTCCTTCTTGCGCAAGATGTCGTCGAGGATGTGTCGGTAAGTCACAAGTCCAGGTTCCTGTTCCACGAACCTGTCGATGAGGTCGCGATTCATCCGCAGAATCTCGGGCTCGAAGAATGACGTCAAGGCGGAGAAGTCGGACCCGACCTGGCCCATCTCCTGGTCCATCGCCATGCGGGTAGCGTCGCGAGTGTCCAGATCGGAGTGCATGCTGGCATAACAGGCGAGGCGCGTGAGTTCCTTGCGCAGGCGGCTTACGAGTTCAAGACAGTCCAGTAGCCGGCGTGGTGATTGCGCCAATCCACCGCGATAAACGGCGATGTCGGCAAATGCTGCCAGCAAGTCTTTTTTTGCCTCGCGCCAGGAAGCGTCATCGGGATAGATGTCCGTGAGGTTCCACTTGTAGTATTCGGGAATCTGACTCCGGTCCCGCTGCTTGATATGGATATCTTCCATGCCGATCTCCGGGTTTTGGTTTGCTATCTGTTTATTCTCGCCGGGTCCTGACTCGCCGGTACCAACCAGGACAGTACTTTACTACGAAGTGGAATTCGCGAGCCACGGAGAGAGGATAGATTTTGAATTGGTCGGATACGCCTCCAGGATTGTGTCGGGACCGGCATGAGTGACATCTGCAATGCGGAAGCGTGGAGCTGCCGTGACGGAACTATAGCCTGTTCCTCCCACGGCGGGAACGGCTTTCCTTCCGCCAAGGACCAGTGGAGAGACGATGAAGAAGAATTTGTCGACCAGTGCAGAGGACAGGAACGACCAGTGGATTTCGCTGCCTCCCTCCACCAGCAGTCCGAGGATCTCGCGCGCTCCCAATTCCCGGAGTACCTGGATCAGGTCCAGCCCGTGCTCGCCCCGCATTGCGGGCACGATCTCCGCGCCTCGGCTCTCGAGTTCCCGCTTTCTGCCGGCAGCAGCATCCGGCGCACAGAAGATGAGGACTCGCGGCTCAGGTACGGCGTGCAGCAGTCGAGCGTCCAGCGGCGTGCGCAGGAAGCTGTCCAGCACAATCACTCTTAGCGGCCGCGCCTTCTGAAGCTCTCCCCGGTAGGTCAGCTGCGGGTTGTCCGCCAGAACTGTGCCGATGCCGACCATGATTGCATCCAGCTGCAGGCGCAGCTGTTGGCCGAAGCTCCTGCCCTGTTCTGATGTGATCCATGCGTCTCTGCCGCCTGCGGGTGCGATCTTGCCGTCGAGCGACATGCCGACCTTGCCGACCACAAGAGGCAATCCGGTTGTCACGTGACACGCAAATGGTTCGATGATGCGCGCGGCTTCGGCTTGAAGCAGTCCCGAGCCCACCTCGATGCCTGCGGCGTGAATCTGGCCGATGCCCCTGCCAGACACGATCGGATTGGGATCCGGGTGCGCCACCACGATCCGCCCCACACCTGCCTCGATCAATGCAGATGTGCAAGGAGGGGTTCTTCCATGGTGGACGCACGGCTCGAGGGTGAGATACACGCTGGCCCCGCGTGCGCGGTCACCGGCAGCTGCGAGCGCGCGAATCTCGGCGTGATCGCGCGCCGGATATACATGAAATCCTTCGCCTACAATCGTGTCTCCCTGAACTATCACACAGCCGACAGGCGGATTGGGGCTGGCCAGACCGAGCGATTCTTGCGCTAGTTCCAGCGCACGCCGCATGTATTTTGAATCTCGAGTATCCATTTGCCCCTAGATCTCTATTGAAGAGGAGGCGGAAGGCGGATCCGGAGCTTTCGGATGCGCTTGCGGTCGGCATCGAGGATTTGGACGCGCATCCCCTCGAGCTCGAATTCCTCGCCCGGGGCCGGTATGCGCCCTAGATAGGATGCCACAAGGCCCGCAACGGTCGAGGAATCGCAACCCGTGAATTTTTTTCCCGTCAGCTCCTCGAGATGGTGCATCTCGGTGCCGCCCCGCAAAACGTAGTTCTGGGGGCTCTCCTCGACAATTTCGCTCACCTTGGCCTGGTCCTCGTCGCGAATCTCTCCCACGATTTCTTCCACCAGATCCTCGATGGTCACGAGTCCCGCAACGCCGCCGAATTCATCGATGACAATCGCGGTGTAATCCCCGCGCGTCTGCAGTTCCTTCAACAACGTTGAGACTCGCTTGGTCTCGGGCACAAATAGCGCGGGATGGATCAGGCCCGTGATGGGCTCGGTTTCTTTACCCCGCGAGTATTCCCCCAGAAGCTGCCGGATGTAAGCGACGCCGATGATGTGATCCATGTCGCCCCGAAAGATCGGAATGCGGGAGTGCCGGCTCTCCACCATGATGTCGCGCAGCCCGCTCAAGGTGGCTTCCTCGCTGCAGGCTGCGATCCTGGTGCGCGGCGTCATGACCTCGCGCACCAGCGTGTCGCCGAATTCGACCACCGATTGGATCATTTGCGTATCTTCTTTTTCCAGGATCCCTTCATTTTCCCCGATTTCAAGATAGGCCTGGATTTCCTGTTCCGTCGTTTCGTTTTCGGCAGGGGCGGCAGGAGCGGCGGTATCCTGGTAGAGACGTCTGAAACCCCTCAGCACGGTGTAGACCGGCACGGCCAGCAGTCGGAACGGCGTGATCAGCAGGTTCATGGTGCGGAGAAGCAGAATCAGTTTCTTCTCGGACTCGTTCTGCGTCATCAGGTTCGGAAGCAACTGCCGGAAGAGCACGGAAACGGCCAGGGTCAGGCCGAACGCGCAAGCGAGTCCCGAAACCTGCCAGCGCTCGACGCTCAAGTGCGTGATCAGAATTGCGATCACGATGATAGCGAATTGGATTCCGAGATGCAGCGGCAGGATGAGTTCGGACCGGCTCTCAATCGCCAGCGGGAGCAGTGGATTTGCGCCACCGGTCTCCCGGTCTGGATTCATCCGCAACGTAACTGGGCTGGCTGCATTTAGGGCGCCTTCCACAAGGGATAACAGGAACAGGACGGCGACGCCGATCAGGATTGCCGCAAACTCCAGATAGAAGTGGGTCATGGCTCGTCCGCTGCCTGGATCAGCGATTCACCCGCCAGGAGGGTGCGCCGGCGCAACAGACGGCGCTGAAGCCGTTTCATCTCACCCGCGTCCGTTTCGTGATCATAACCCAGAAGGTGCAGAATCCCGTGGACCAGAAGCCGGCGCAGTTCTCGCTCATGAGGGCTTCGCCAGATTAAGGCCTGGCGCAAAGCCACTTCCGGCGCAATCACGACTTCACCGAGGAAAGGGATCCCTTCAACCGATTCATTCAAATACCCGAAGCTGAGAACATCGGTTGGATAGTTCCGCCCGAGGTGGTGGTGGTTCAGATCCTTCATTTTCTGCGTACTCACGAAAACGACGGTGAGCGTGCCATCCGGCATATTCAGGGCGGACAGCACTCCGGCACAGAAGGTCGACACGGCGTGGCGGGAGATCTTAGATCGCCTTTGCGTGCTTAGGACTTGAATTCGTGACGGACATGCGATCCGGCTTTTCTTCGACTGTTTTAAAGTCATAACCCGGGTAGTCAAGGCGGCGATGATACAATCCTGTCAGGATCTTGAAAAACGACTCCTTGACCAGACCTATCTCGCGCAGCGTGATATCGCATTCATCGAGCTGGTTATCGGCGAGGATCGAATCGACCAGACGGTCAATCATGCCTTGAATCTGAGCCGGCGTGGGTTCCGTTAGCGTCCGGGAAGCAGCCTCGACGGAGTCCGCCAGCATCAGAATGGCCGCCTCCTTGGTCTGCGGCTTCGGTCCAGGATATCGGTAATCGACTTCGTCGATCTCCTGATTCTTGCCGTTATTGGCATCGAGCGCCTTCCGATAAAAGTAAGTCATGATACGCGTGCCGTGGTGCTGGGGAATGAGGTCGCTGATGTCGGGCGCCAACCGCATTTCCTTGGCCAGCTCGAGGCCGTCCTTGACGTGGCTCGCGATGATCAGACAGCTCATATTAGGCGTGAGCGCTTCATGTTTGTTGATGCCGAAGGACTGATTCTCGACGTAGTACTCAGGCTTGAGTATCTTGCCGATATCGTGGTAATACGCGCCGACCCGCGCGAGCAGGGAATTCGCGCCGATAGTCTCCGCGGCTGCTTCTGCCAGCGTGCCGACCATCAGGCTGTGATGATAGGTGCCCGGAGCTTCCTCGGAAAGGCGGCGCAGGATTGGGGCGTTGAGATTGGTAAGCTCGAGCAGCCGGATATCAGTGGTTACCTGGAAGAGCGACTCCAGCGTTGGCAGCAGGATCGATGCCAGGGCCGCCGCGAGCGCACCGCTGATGCATCCTAATGCGACCTGGAGGCTAACGCCTGCCAAAGTCACGGGCATTTGCCGCAGGAAATCGATCCCCAGGATGCCCAGAAGATTGACCACTCCGACCGCCAGGCCGGCTTTCAGAATCGCGGCTCGATCTTTGTAATGGCGCACGCTGTAGACGCTTGCCAGGCTGCCCAACAGGGCGTACACCTCAATGTAGATATCGCCATAGAAAAGCCCGGCCAGAGCCGCAACCAGCATGGACGAGATGATTCCGAGATTGAAATCCACCAGCAAAGTGATCAGGATCGCGCCGAACGCGAACGGAATCATGTAATAGATGTCGTTGGGACCGCGCAGCACCTCGACCGGCATGTGTTCACTCAAAATATCGACCAGACCGGTCAGAAGTCGAATGACAAGAAAGACCGCCGCCAGGATCGATAAGATCAGAGCCATCTGGTGCCGCACATTGCGATGCCGGTTCTGGTAAAAGGAGAAGTAGCGCCACAGTCCGTACAGGGAAATCGCGATGAATACGAAGAATCCCGTGAATTGCGCCAGGATGGAGTAGGGTTTTAAGAGGTTGCGCAACGCGGCCAGCTGCGCCACCATTGTCGGCGTGACTTCTTCCCCCCGATGGACGACAAAGGCGCCCGCTTTGATCGGTACTTCCACCGGTGCGATACGCGCGCTCGCGGCGTCGCGGCGTTGCTCAGTTTCGGCTGGATTGTAAAAGAGGTTCGGGATCAGCAGCGCGTCAAGGAAGCCGAACAATTGCGCGCGGTCTCGCGCGGAAAGCTCTGCAAACTCGATGTGGGATTGCCGCAGATACTCACGAGCGGCGTCGCGGTTGCGCGCCATATAGGCTTCCGCAAGCGGGCGCTCGGTTATAGTTGTGTTGTCGCGGACGATGATGCCCTTGCGCTGGTCCCTCAGAAACTGCGGCCAGCTCTGGTCATCCACGATGCAGCCGCGCAGGACGGAATCCAGAACTCGAATGATTCTTCCTTCCAGGGACGCGTTAAATCTCTCCTGGAGAAGGAACGGAAGAATATCAGGAGTTATTTCCTTGCCCAGACTCGACTCCAGCTCGCTCAAAAGTGCGGAGCGCTTGGCCGATTCCAGAATACCCTGCGGGGAGGTCTTATGCTCGGACAGGATGTTGCGTGCTGTCGAAAACGCAGAGGACAGGTCGTGCTCGACATGAACGATGAGCGCGCCATCGAAATCGTAAACCGCCGGCATGCGCTCGCGCACCGCCTCCCGTTCTGCCGCCGTGCCTGTTTTGTCTTCATAGGTGGTGTCTTGCGGTGCCCGTACCTCATCGGATGCCACGTCTCCCGCCTTGTAGTCGGGAATCGAACGATAGTGAAAGCCGACGAGTAAGCCTGAAAGGAGCACGGATACGCCGAGGCCGACAAGAAGATCGAACCAGGTCAATTGACTTCGAATATTCTCGGAGATCTTGCGAAGGCCATTGTGGCCGGGCCGGTCCCGTTTCCCGAACTTAACTGCTGCAGGCATGATTGATCCGCCGAAAACCTGAAATTATAGCACACTTGCGCCTTATGATTGGCGTTCCGTGGGGCTAGGTCTTGAGTTTCCTGATTTCTTCGGCCAGCGCGGGTACGATAACAAACAGATCGCCCACGATTCCATAGTCAGCCAGCTTGAAGATCGGCGCATCGGGATCTTTGTTGATTGCGACGATGTATTTTGACGATGACATACCCGCCAGATGCTGGATGGCGCCGCTGATGCCGCAAGCCACGTAAAGCGTGGGAGAGACCGTCTTGCCGGTCTGCCCCACCTGATGCTGATGGTCGATCCAACCGGCATCCACGGCCGCGCGCGAAGCGCCCAAGGCGGCGCCCAACGCATCCGCCAGATTCTGGACAATGGTAAAGTTTTCTGGAGCTTTCAGCCCGCGCCCTCCGGAAACGATGATATCCGCCTCGGTCAATTCCACCTTGGCTCCGCCGGAAGCCTGCATCCCGACGACGCGGGCCCGGATGGATTCAGGTTTGATGTCCGGAGCAATCTCGGCTACCGGCGCGCTGCGGGCAACGTTAGGGGCGCCCAACGAAAAAACATTCGGCCGTAGCGTGGCCATGGCAGGCTCTCGCGTGCATTGGACGCGAGCGAACGCCTTGCCGGCGTAAATCGGCCGCACGCACTCGAGATGCTTGCCTTCGTCAACCCGGATGTCGGTGCAATCCTGGACAAGCCCGACGCCCAGGCGTGCAGCCACTCTGGGAAGGAAATCGCGGCCCATAGCCGTGGCTGAGCCCAAAATGATACGCGGGGCCTCCTGGTTCGCGGCTTGGACAACAGCCGCGGTGAACCCTTCGGGCGAATAGAATGCCAGCAATTCATGGCGCGCGTGCAGGATCCGGTCAGCGCCATAATACCCTAGACTGGCCGGCGTCTCTCCCGGTCCGACACAGATTGCGGTCAAAGGCTCATGCAGCTGGTCAGCCAGCTTGCGCGCCGCGGCCAATGCCTCCAGAGATGGTTTCTTTACCACCCCGTCACGTTCTTCGATGAAAACCAGAATTCCCTGCGCCATTAGCATTCCTCCCCCAAACAGTACGACCGAGCGACGATTAACGATTGGAGCCCCGGTTTGACACCCATCATCCTAAATGATCTTTGCCTCTTCATGCAGCAGCCGGACCAACTCTGGGACTATTACAGCCACGTCTCCCGTGAGGATTTTTCCCGGCGGCCTGGATGGAGGCAGCACGGTTTCCATGATGGACAGCCTGGGCCGCAAGTCTTGCGGGGTCAGTCCCAGGGAATCCAGGGAACGCACGGCAATCGTCTTCTTTTTGGCGGCCATGATTCCCTTTAACGAAGCGTAACGAGGAGTATTCAGGTCTTTCTGGGCCGTGAACGCCGCCGGCAGGCTCCCTTCCACGATCTCGTGCGCCCCTTCGATCTCTCGCTCGGCGCGGAACTTGTTACCCTGGATCTCGAGTTTTACGATTACGGATACCTGCGGGATGTCGAGCAGCTCTGCGACGATGGCAGGCACCTGCCCGTTGTCGACACCTATTGCATGTTTGCCGAAGAGAACGAGGTCCGGATTGAACTCGCGGCAGACGCGTGACAAGACCGACCCGATGGTGAAGGAGTCGGCGTTTTCGAGCGTTTCGTCTTGCACGAGAATGGCGGAATCGGCCCCCATAGCGAGGCACGTGCGAAGCCCGGCCGAAGCCTTATCTGATCCGGCGCCGACCACGATGACCTCAGCCCCTGATTTTTCCTTGATCCGGATCGCCTCTTCCACGGCGTACTCGTCGTAAGGATTCACCACGTAGGAAACGTCCGCAAGATTTACCATCTTGCCATCCGGTGCGATCTTCACCTTGATGGCAGTATCGGGAACGAATTTGACACAGACCACGATCTTCATGCAGCCAGCCTCCAATCAATAGCAAATGTGGACAGGGGCGCTCCCAATCTCCATTTCATCCATCCAAGGAGCCGGGGCGTGCCTTAAAAACCGGAATGCCGCCATTTGGCGAACCTCAACCCTCAAAGCGCATCAGCAGGATACAGGCGTTGGTGCCGCCGAAACCGAAGCTGTTGGAGAGGGCATAGCGGACGCCTGCATGGCGCGCCTTGCCGGGGACGTAATCCAGATCGCAATCCGGGTCCGGGTTCTCCAGGTTGATGGTCGGGTGGATAATCTGATCTCGGATGGTCAGGGCCGTAACCACAGTCTCCACCGCACCGGAAGCGCCGAGCAAATGCCCGATCATCGATTTGGTGGAACTCACCGCGAGCCTGTAGGCGTGCGCGCCGAAGACGCTGCGGATCGCCGCGGTTTCTGTCTTGTCATTGGGAGGCGTGGAAGTCCCATGGGCATTGATGTAGTCGACCTGATCCGGCGTGATGCCCGCGTCCCGGAGAGTCATGCGCATGGCCCGGATGGCGCCATCGCCGCCGGGTGGCGGCGCGGTGATGTGGTAAGCGTCACCGGACATGCCATAGCCGACCACCTCCGCATAAATCTCTGCATCCCTTTTCAGCGCATGTTGCATTTCTTCGAGAATCACGATGCCGGCACCCTCACCCAGGACAAAACCGTCTCGATCCCGGTCAAAAGGCCGGCTGGCTCTGGCCGGTTCGTCGTTGCGCGTCGAAAGCGCTTTGAGCGCATCGAAACCGGCAACCGCCATGGGCGTGATCGCGGCCTCGCTCCCACCCGCGATCATGATATCGGCGTCCCCGCGCTCGATGATCCTGAACGAGTCGCCGATGGCATGGCTGCCCGCGGAGCAAGCCGTGCAAGGCGCGGAGTTCGGTCCCAGCGCGCCGAATCGCATCGACACACGTCCAGCGGCAAGATTCACGATGCTCGAGGGGATGAAAAACGGGGAGACGCGTCTGGGGCCATGCTTGAGGAGAATGGCATGCTCAGCTTCGATGCTGCCGAAACCCCCGATTCCCGATCCAATGATCACTCCCGCGCGCTCGCCCTCCGCACGGCTCCACCGTGAGAGCCCTGCGTCCTGCATGGCGTACTCCGACGCCGCCAGGGCATAGTGAATAAAGGTGTCCATCTTCTTCACTTCTTTCTTCTCGATGAACACCGTGGGGTCGAAGTTCCGGATCTCGGCCGCAAACCTGGTGGGAAACTGGGAAGCATCAAAGCGCGTGATCGGTCCTGCTCCGGATCGCCCTTCGAGCAGAGCTTGCCATGTCTCGGAGGACCCGTTCCCCAGAGGGGTGATAAGACCGACACCCGTGATCAAAACTCGGCGCTTCACGGTTGGAAACCTCTCCCGTCAGTTTACATGAGCCTCGATGTACTCGATCGCGTTCTTTACCGTTCTGATCTTCTCCGCGTCCTCGTCGGGGATTTCGATACCGAACGCTTCCTCGAAAGCCATGACCAGCTCGATGGTATCGAGCGAATCGGCGCCAAGGTCGTCGACAAAAGATGCGGACTCGGTGACTTCGCCTTCGCTTACACCCAACTGATCCACGATAATAGACTTCACTTTTTCAGCTAAAGACGCCATGTAACCACCTCCATTGAAGATGCGGAAAAGCGGACCCGGACACCGCCACGCAAAGACCCAAATTGTAGCACCCGAGACTCCAGAAGCAAGCGCTTCCATAATCCCAAAACAGCATTTCGTTTTGAGGAATCACTACGCCAAAACCGAACGCGGCGCATGCGTTCAGCCATCCTCCGTCACAGGAGAAGTGCGAACTTTCTTGTATGTCGTCAGACCGGTCCGCCGCCATGCACAAAGGAGCCGACCTGACTCAGCTCTTCTTCCAGTTGGGCATTGACCTGGTTTTCGGCAAATTCCTTGGCGACCCGGATCGCATTCTTGATGGCGTAGCTGTTGGATCTTCCGTGGCAGATAATCGAAACGCCCCGAAGCCCGAGCAGAGGAGCCCCGCCGTACTCCGTGTAGTCGAGACGCTTCTTCAAGCGCTTGAACGACTGCTGGCTCAACAAAGCTCCGACCTTGGCTTTCAAGTTGCGTGAGAGTTCCTGCTTGAGCAGCTGCAGAACAGCCTCGATCAACCCTTCGCTGGTCTTGAGAGCCACGTTCCCGGTAAAGCCGTCACAGACGATGACGTCCGCTCGGCCGTTGTAAAGGTCCCTGCCTTCTACATTGCCTATGAAGTTCAGGCGGACTTCCTTCAGGGCCTTGTGGACTTCCTTGGTAAGATCGTTGCCCTTCGATTCCTCTTCACCCACCGACATCAGGCCGACACGAGGAGATGCGACGCCGACGATCTTCTTGCTGAACAAATGCCCCATGATGGCGAACTGTACCAGATGGTGCGGCTTGCAGGCGACGTTGGCTCCTACATCCAGAAGGACTGCGTGTCCTTTGAGTGTCGGGAGCACGGTTGCCAAGGCAGGTCGATCCACACCGGGAACGGTGCCTATGACCATCTTGGAAATAGCCATGACAGCTCCGGTATTACCCGCGCTCACCAGTCCGCTGGCCACTCCCTGGCTGACCAGTTCCGCAGCTACCCGCACCGAGGAATCCTTCTTTTTCCGAAGGGCCACAGTAGGCTGCTCGTCCATGGCGATCACTTCGGACGCATGCCGCAACTCAAGATTCATGCCGCGCGCTTGGGACTTCAACAGCGGACCCAGGACTTGCTCTTTCCCCACCAGAATGATGTGGACATCATAGTCCCGGGCCGCCTGGATCGCGCCCTCAACTTCGCTACGGGGGGAATTGTCACTTCCCATGCCGTCAACGGCTATCTTGATCATGCGTTCAAGAAGAGAGCTGCACGGAGCGAAGCAACTCCGCTTAGATCTCTTCCTCTCCTTCGGTTACCTGCTGGCCCTTGTAATAGCCGCATTTGGGACAGGCTTGATGAGGCATTTTCGGTTCCAGGCATTGCGGGCACAAGCCCGGTGTAACGGGTTGCAGGAAGTCGTGGGCCCGCCGTTTCCCACGGCGCGCTTTGGAGTGTCTGCGTTTCGGATTTGGCATAAACTAATCTCTCCCTTACTTATTCATTTTATTGCGGAAATCTTGAAGCACAGTCAACCGGGAATCCTTCGACTCATCCCTGCATGGGCAAGAGCCTTCATTCAGGTTGGCACCGCAGGAAGGACATAATCCCTTGCATCCCGCGTGGCAGATGAACTTCATCGGCATGGCCAATTCAATCTGCTCGAGCACCATGAGATCGACATCCAAGCTGATGCCGTCGTAATATCCGACCTCCATATCTTCATACTTCAGCTCGATCTCCTCATCCTTTTTCCAAACGGCTTGAGGAAGATAGAGAAGATCAAAACTTGCATCCATAGTGGATGAAAACTCCTTGAGACACCTGGAGCATTGATACCGGATCGCGGTCTGAATCGTGCCCTCAACATGAAGATCGTTTTCGTCATGCGTCAGGACAAAATCTGCCACGACCGGCTTCTCCAGAGCCGCATCCTCATGCTTGAACTGGAGCGCGCCCATGCTGTACATATGCTCGACATGCAAAGGCTCCGATGTCAAGCGCTCGATCTCAATGATCACGTGGCAGGCTCCTAATCCGGACGCAGGTGTTCATTATAATCGGGGGGCCCCCCTTATCAAGGCTCAGCCATTGCAACACTTACGGTATTGAGCTCTCTTGATCAGGGCTGCGGCGCATTCCCAGAAGGGTTTTGAAGACGGGTTAGTTCCTGGAAGATCTGCGACTGAAGCATGCCCGCTCCTCCCCCCTCCTGAGCCTGCTGCAGAACCTTCAAGGCCTCTGCCCGATTGCCTTGCGCCACATAAGCGCGCGATAAGTCAATCTGGAGATCCTCCTTTGGAAGGTCGCACTGTGGATCCTTGATCATCGCCAGCAGGATCTCAACCCCCTTTTTAGGGTCGCCAGTCTCGACGTAAAAAGTCGCCAGGACTTTCTTGGCCAAAAACCCGACCGTGCGGTCAGAAGTGTTATTCCCAACCGCCGCCAAGGTCGCGATCGCCTCGTTTTTCTGTCCAAGATACTTCTGGCAGAGGCCAGAGTAGTAGCGCGCCATGACCCCCAGTTTAGAAGAGCCGAACCGCGAAGCGACGAGGTTGAAATGTTCTAGTGCCGCGCGATACCTGGCTTCCTCGGAAGGGAATGTCGGATTGGGGCCCAGTGCGTATGGATCGGCTTTCGCCGATTCGTTTACAGCCGCATGATAGAAATCCAATCCCTTGGCAAGTTCCTGCTGAGCGAGAACATCACGGGAATCGAGATAGCCCATTCCCAAATAGACGAGAACCGATACCAGAACCACCCCGATCGCCGTCAAAGTGATGATCTTCGCGCGTGTGCGAAATGTCTCTACCGCCGTAATTAGAGCATCGTGAATCGGATCAGCGGCAATTTCTTTTCTAGTCAGTTTAGTAGTGCCCACAGTACCTTCCTGATAGCCCTTTGGAGTTACGAAGGAGCACGCCAATATAACACAACGATCCTGTCCGGCGCAATTTTCGTTCGCGCATTAGGGTGCGATTTGCACCGAACCATGTTACAATAATATGTTTTACGTGCCTTAGAAACGAGGCATCCCAATCATGGTGATGGGACGTCCTGCCGCTTGTCAAGATCTGACGCAGTCTTGATCCCGGCTGCAGGGGCGACTTTTTGCCTGCGAAATTCCTGCCGGGCTGGCAGGAGGAGAATCATGACCGGCGCAAATGATAACCACGAAACCATACTCGTGGTGGAAGACGAACAGGTAGTGCTGGACTTGGTCACCAGTATCCTCAAGGATAAGGGATTTACGGTCCTGTGCGCCCGCAGCGGCGAAGAGGCCGTTCAAATTGGCAGCCGGCACGAAGGCAGAATCGATTTGGTGTTGACGGACATAGTCATGCCCGGCATGAGCGGCGGCGAGCTGGTGCGCCGGCTGTCTCCGCTCAAGCCTGAGATCCGCGTTCTTTACATGTCCGGTTATACTAAGTACACCGTCGCGGGCCATGGCGTCCTTGAGAGCGTCGACTCATTCATATGGAAACCGTTCTCGCCCGGTACACTGTTGCAGAAGGTCCGTGAGGTGTTGAACAGTCCTCCCGGGATCGCGTAACACTCGCACGAGGTAATTATTTTGAGCGAAGAACGATTGAAAATCGCCGTCTTTATCGATTTTGACAACATCGAGATCGGCGTCAAAAAGACACTTTCCAGGCATTTTGACATCGGGGCCGTGCTGGAGGCGATCAAGGAGCGCGGCGAGGTAGTCACGAAGGTCGCCTATGGAGATTGGAAGCATGCCGCCGATTACAGCCGGGCGCTCACCCAGCATGCCGTACACATGGTTCAACGCAATCTCACTCCGGGGGGAGACAAAAATGGAGCGGATATTACGCTGGCCCTCGATGCCCTGGAGATGGCGTTTACGAGGAGCCATATCAACGCGTTCGTCATCGTCGGCGGTGACAGCGACTTCATTGCTCTCGTAGAAAAGCTGAAGCAGTATGACAAGACGGTGTTCATCGTGGGAGGGCGCTCGTTTACGAGCAGCATACTCCAGAAGAACTGTCACGAGTTCATCGCCTACGAAAACCTGATCGGGATTCAACCGGTTGCACGTAAAACCACGGGGAGGACGCATACCGCCAGCACATCCAGCACAGCACAACTGCGGGATGCCCTGCCGCCATTGCGGCGTGCCCTGCAGGTCCTGGCCGACCGCGAAGTCTCGCCGCAGCTCGGATTGCTAAAGAGCACGCTGCTGCAGCTGGATTCAACATTTTCCGAACGCGATTACGGCGTACATTCTTTCCGCGAGTTTATCCAGAAGATGGCGAATGCGGGCTACGTCAATCTCAAGCAGGTGGACCGCAGTCTGCTCGTCGAATTGAAGGACGTGGAAGGCACTCCGGCGCCGGCTGTTGCTGCGCCGCACGCTCCAGCGCATTCGCGCCACGCACAAGCGGAAGCTCCGGTGATTTCGCGCCACGTGGAAGAAGAGGCTCCATTGATTTCGCGCCCCGTGGATGAGGAGGCTCCGGCGGTTCAGCGCCACGCAGAAGCGGAGGCCTCGGTGGAACCGCACGGCGTGGAAGCGGAAGCGCCGGCGTCCCTCCTCGAGACCACAGTGCAGCCGCCCAATACCGCCGCAGGAATTGAGGCCGTGCGCAGTATTCTCGGACAGGCAGGACCGAAAACGCACTGGCCGATGTATCTCCGCAGCTTCAAGCACTTCCTGCGCGCGTCGGACCCGTCCTTCGACGAGCGACGCTTCGGCTATTCCAGCATTCATGATCTGGCCCGCCAGGCTCAGCGCGAGGGGCTGCTTCGCATCGAGCGCAATCGGCAAGGGATTCTCCGGATTTTTCTGGGAGATCAGTCTTCTGCTGCTGCGCCGGAACATGCGCCCGTCGAGGAAACGACCCCACCGGAAGAGATCGTTGTTCCCGAAACAGTGGCGTCTAGCACTCTGGAAGCGCCGCCGTTTCCCATGCCGCAAACCGAGGCTGTTGCCGAAACATTCATCGAATCTTCCGGCGCGAAACCGCCTCGAGAGGTGGAGCCGATCGCCGCCGATGAAAAACCCAAACGGAGGAGAGCGGCCGGCAGACCGGAGTCCGCGCGCGGCAAAAAGCCCGCCACCAAGAGGCCAAGAGCGGCGAAGAAGACCGCTGAAGTGCAGTAATCCCATTCCATGATCCGGCGCCTCGCGCCGGAAGCGCGGACAGCACCAGGCCCTAAACGTTCCGCTCGGAAGCGCCGACCGTGGGGAGGATTATGAGTAACCCGTCTTTCAGTGCTTTTCAGATGGCTCAACAACAATTTGACCGGGTCGCGGAACAGCTCACTCTGGATCGTGCAGCCAGGGACCTGCTGCGGGTTCCGATGAGGGAGTATCAGTTCAGTATTCCTGTCCGCATGGATGATGGCAGCGTCAAGGTGTTCCGAGGCTTTCGCGTGCAGCACAACGATGCCCGAGGGCCTTCGAAGGGAGGTATCCGCTTCCACCCCCAGGAAACCATCGACACCGTGCGCGCGCTTGCCATGTGGATGACCTGGAAATGCGCCGTGGTCGATATTCCACTTGGCGGCGCAAAAGGCGGGGTCATTTGCGATCCTCACAACTTGAGCCAGCGCGAACAGGAAGCCATCTGCCGCGGATGGGTGCGGCAGATCGCGAAGAACGTGGGTCCTCTCGCCGACGTCCCGGCGCCGGACGTCATGACCAACGCGCAGCACATGCTCTGGATTCTGGATGAATTCGAAACGATTCACGGCGGCAGGTTCCCGGGATTTATCACGGGAAAACCGGTAGGAATGGGCGGCTCGCTCGGACGTACGGAAGCCACAGGATTCGGCGTCGTCTACACTCTGCGTGAAGCGCTACGAGAGCTCGGCATCGATCTGGGAAAAACAACAGCGAGCGTGCAGGGCTTTGGGAATGTGGCTCAGTACGCCATCCGGCTCTACCAGCAACTGGGCGGCAGAGTGATCTGCGTTTCGTCATGGGACCAGAACGATCAGACCTCTTACTCTTTCAGGCTTGAAGCCGGCATCGACGTAGATGCCTTGCTGACCATCACGGACAGATTCGGCGGCATCGACAAGGCGAAAGCAAAAAAGCTGGGCTATGAAATGCTCCCCGGAGATGCCTGGCTCGAGCAAGACATCGACATTCTGATTCCGGCCGCTCTGGAGAACCAGATCACGCGCGAGACTGTCGGCAAGATCCGGAATAAAGTTCGGATTGTTGTGGAAGGTGCGAATGGTCCGACAACTCCCGAGGCGGACGCGACTTTGAAGGAAAGGGGAGTTTTTGTGATTCCTGATTTTCTCGCCAATGCCGGTGGGGTCACATGCAGCTACTTTGAACTGGTTCAAAGCAACAT
>JBEKIX010000015.1:0-48477 GCA_050011535.1 Acidobacteriota bacterium | reverse complement strand
ATCCGATGATAGTGATCTTTTTAGTTTTCATCTCAACGCGCCCTCCCAAGACGCCGCCCGATCGTAGTCGCTATGATCCGGCAACGGTTCATGAGCAGGCTGAATTCCTCGAAGTTCAACGACTGTGGCCCGTCGGACAGGGCCTTGTCTGGGTCAGGATGGATCTCGACCATGATGCCGTCGGCGCCGGCCGCGACGGCGGCTCTCGCCATGGAGGCCACGAATCGGCGATTGCCCACGCCGTGGCTGGGATCCGCGATGATGGGCAGGTGCGACAGGTGCTTGATCACAGGCACCGCGGAGAGATCCAGAGTGTTGCGCGTCGCGGTTTCGAAGGTGCGGATGCCGCGCTCGCACAGGATGATGTCGGGATTCCCCGCCGCCAGGATGTATTCGGCGCTCATGAGCCATTCCTGTATGGTCGCGGACAGGCCGCGCTTAAGCAAAACCGGCTTCTTGACCTGGCCGACCGCGGTCAACAGGGGATAGTTCTGCATGTTCCGGGCGCCTACCTGAAGAATGTCGGCATATTCTGAGACTATGGGTATCTGCTCGATCGACATGACCTCGGTAACCACCGCCAGCGCGTGCTTGTCGGCGGCCTGGCGCAGCATTTTCAAACCATCCTGGCCCATTCCCTGGAAGGAGTAGGGCGACGACCGCGGTTTGAAGGCACCGCCGCGGAGGATGCGCGCGCCGCTGGCCGCCACGACCTCGGCGATGGCCTCGATCTGCTCGCAGCTCTCCACGGCGCAGGGGCCGGCCATAACTGCCACCTCCATCCCCCCTACCAGAATGGAATCACCCACACGTACAATGGTGTCCTCGGGATGGAATTCGCGACTGGCTAATTTGTAGGGCGTCGATACCGGAACGACATCGCGAACTCCGGCCATCAGGCCAAATGCCCCGACATCCAGACGACTGCGATCGCCCACAACTCCGAGGATTGTGCAGTCGACGCCGTCGGACCGATGTACTTCCAGACCGGCCTCTCTTATTTTCTGCTGAATCGCGACGATTTGAGCTTCCGTCGCTTTGGTCTCGCAAATGATGATCATGAACGCCCTCCGAAAATGCGAACGGCCCACCGATCCTCCTGGTGGGCCGTCCCAAACTTTCCAATATGCTCCGAAGAAAGGAAAGACGCACCCCTCAGGGGTCACCATCGCATGTGGAGCAATAATAATAGCGATAGCAGCAGCGGCTCATCGTTCTTCCTTCCTCGGCATTCATCATAGCAACGAAATTGGTGACAGTCACCTTTTTTCGCCGGGAGTATCCCGGCGGATTCACCAAGGGATGGCGAAAAAAGGTGACTGTCACCAATTTCGTTGGCTATCGATCGGCCCGGAAGGTTCGGACGCCAACGGCGAAGCATACGAGCCCGATGCCGATCAGAAGCGCGCATGGAAACAGCATTTCGCGCAAGGAGAAGCCGCGCCAGATGGCTCCTTCCATGGCAAGCAGCGCCCATTTGACCGGACTGAAATTGCTGACCGCCGCCATCCACCCGGGCATGAACATCAATGGCACCATGCCTCCGCCAAACATGGACAGCGGCATCATGACCGCCCAACCTGCGCCGGCCGCGGCCTGCTCCGATTTGCCGAGCGTTGAGGTCAGCATCATGATTCCGACAAAGGCGATCGCCGTTGACAGACCTGCCAGGACGAGCAAACCCCAGGAAGCGGGTCGAACGTGGAAACATAAGCGCCCGAATGCGAACAGGCCGGCCTCAACGGCGAGAATGCTGGCAAAGCAGGCCAGTGCCTTGCCGGCGAGCAGATGCGCTCGCGTGAGCGGCGACATCTGCAAGCGCACCATCGTGCCGCGAGCGCGCTCGCTCACGATGCTGATGCCGAAGGTCATGCAGCAGCCGATGATTCCCCAGAGGATGCCTTGCGGAAAGGTGATGTCGAAGCTGTTCCGCGGCCCTTGCTGCTCTACGGAGGTGTCTTTTGTTGTGATTTCCAGGGGCTGCCAGTTGGCCATGCCGCTTCTGCCGGTTGTGTCGACAGGATTGGCATCGACGAATTGGCCCAACTCTGACAGGAAGCGGTCGAGTACAGGCTTGTTCGCATTCGTGTCGGGCAATTGCCGCACATCGCCGAGCGCCTTATCGACCATGTTTTTAGAAGCGGTGCGGTCGGAGAGCGTATGCTGCATGTTTTCAGCGGCCTGCTTTAAAAGGAGGCCGTCCAGCATGCCTGTCTCCGCTTTCCGGCTGGGGTCGATCAGGATCTCCAATTTGGGAGGGTCGCCGTAGAACAAATGTTCGCTGGCTGCGCCGAAGCCTTTAGGGAAAACCACAGCCGCCGTGCGCTTGCCATGTTTAACGAGGGCAATCGCTTCATCACGATTTGTTTGGGTGATGTCGAGGTTTCCGGCTTCCTGGAGGCGAGAAATAAACGTCCGCGATCCCGCAGTGCCGTCTTCGTCCACGAGAGCGACAGGGATCTTCGCGCTGCCCGTGTCCGAGCCTGAAAAGATCAGCCCGAAGAAAACCGCCACGATCAGCGGCCAGACAAAAGTGAAAAATAGGCCGGATCGTGCGCGAAGCAGGATACGCAAGTCCTTTTGCGCGAGCGCTAGAATGGCACGCATCAGTCCCTCAAAGTCTTTCCGGTAAGATTCAGAAACACATGTTCCAGGTTTGCCCGTTCAAGCCTGAACCGGTCCATTTTGCCGGACTGGAACCGCCGGTTCAATTCGGCCAGAGGGTCGTCCGTTTCGATCCTCTCCTCGCCACCGTTGGATTCGACGATCAAGACCGGGCGGCCGCCAAGCTTCGCCAGCAAAGCGGGGACCGTGTCCAGAGCCAGCATCTTCCCGCGGTCCATGATGCCGACTCGATCACAGAGGCGCTCCGCCTCCTCCATGTAGTGGGTCGTGTACACGATCGTGCGCCCGAGCCTGCGCAGCTCCATGATTTTCTCAAAGATCGCATTTCTTGACTGAGGGTCCACTCCAACTGTCGGTTCGTCGAGCAGAACCAACTCCGGGTCATGAATGATGGCTCCGGCAAGATTGAGCCGCCGCTTCATTCCTCCGGAAAAACCGCGCACAGGGCCACGCCGCCGATCGGTGAGGCCGACGAAATCAAGAGCCCAGTCAATTCGCTCGATGAGAGCTTTGCCGTGAAGTCCATAGACGCGACCGAGAAATGCAAGGTTCTCCTCGGCAGAGAGCGTTTCGTAGAGCGACAATGCCTGGGGCGCGACGCCGATGCGGGCGCGGACCTCGGGATTTGCCGGCGATCCCAGGCCTTCGATAGTGACGGTGCCGGTATCGGGGCGCAGAAGCCCCACGCCCAGATGGACCGTTGTGCTCTTTCCCGCGCCGTTCGGTCCCAGGAGGCCGAAAATCTCTCCACGCCTGATGTCCAGCGACAACCCGTCCACGGCAACTATGGAACCGAAGCATCTCCGCACATTCGCAAACGTCAGCATCGTCCCGCCTCGGCAGATATGTCTGTCAACATCAGTTAATACGATATTACGCGGAGAAGGGTCACCTGTCGTGGATAAATAATGTCATTCTGCGTTTTTGGTCATGCCGGCTTATTACAACAAGCCCGGAATCAGCCGTTTCCTGTGCGCACAATAGTCCGAGTACGAGGAACCGAGAGCGTTATGGAGCGCGGATTCCTCTACCCGAATGCGGTATGCCACAGCGATTGAAATTGGAATCATCAAGGAGGCAATGCCAAGCCAACTGTTCAGGAAAACACCCAACCCAAGAAAAGCAAGTAGCAATCCCGTGTACGAGGGGTGGCGGACATAGCGATAGGGGCCTGAATCGAACACTTTGTGATCGGACGCAATGGCGACATTGACCGTGAACAGTGACCCAAGGCTTAAAATCGCTACCCAACGCAAGGAAAGACCGCCGCCAAGAAAAACCAAGGCGATGATTCTGAGAGGCGAGGACGATTCCGCAATGGGTGTCAGCTCATAGCTGCTGCAGATAATGGCGAGCGTGACTGCAAACACAACGGCAATCCAAATCAGCCGCTGCGACCCGCGGTCCTCGACAGTAACTTTCGATGTTCGGCGGGCACGCTTGACGATTGCCAGCGCGATCTCCGAAAGTGGAAGAAGGTAAACCATCACGTGCAACGCTGTTTTGACAATTATCACAGGATTCCCTGGCGCGTCGACTCGAACCGACCCGTGACACTGATCATCGAACCAACGCGACTTCTCGTCAAGCGGAACGATTGAAAAATGAATTCCGGCATTCGGATGTGATAAGTTATCGCTCAAGATGAGAATGCGACGTGGAATGGTAATCGAGGAAAAGCAAAATGCATTGGCTCTGGCCGAACGAGAGCCGGAGGAAAGCTTGTGGCAGTACGTGCCACAAGAGGTCGGGGCACTCGAAAATCCACAGACAGCTATTCCACGAATCGCCAAAGATGCCAACGTCGCAAAGATAATTGAAGCGGCCGTTCAGCGAATTCCCACCGTTCACACTATCCATCACGGTGATGCGAGACAAGTTTCCTCGCTCGAGCCGGAAAGCGTGCATCTCGTGGTTACTTCTCCACCCTACTGGACGCTGAAACGGTATCGTGAAGCCCAGGGCCAGATGGGGCACATCGAGAATTACGAGGTATTTCTGGTTGAGCTCGACAAGGTGTGGGATCGATGTTTCAATGCTCTAGTTCCGGGCGGAAGGTTAATTTGCGTCGTTGGAGACGTGTGCCTCTCCAGGCGGAAGAACGCCGGGCGCCACACCGTAGTTCCACTGCACGCATCAATCCAGGAACACTGCCGGAAGATCGGGTTCGACAATCTCGCACCAATCATCTGGTACAAGATCGCGAACGCGGCCTATGAGGTAGAGAACGGATCGGGCTTTTTGGGCAAGCCTTATGAACCCAACGCGGTGATCAAGAACGATGTTGAGTTCATACTCATGGAGCGAAAACCGGGCGGATACCGAACACCAAGCGTGGCAACGCGGGTGTTGAGTGTCATTTCGATCGAAAATCATAGGGAGTGGTTCCAGCAAGTATGGAGTGGCCTAACCGGAGCCTCAACAAAGGAGCACCCGCCACCGTTTCCAATTGAACTTGCAGAGCGGCTGGTCCGCATGTTTAGTTTCGTGGGAGACACTGTCCTTGACCCCTTTCTTGGCACAGGAACCACGACGGTCGCCGCAGCAAAATGGGGACGAAACAGCATCGGATTTGAAGTTGACGCCCACTATTACGAAATGGCACTGAAGCGGGTAGAACGCGAGACTGCCACACTCGGACGAGCCAATGCCGTTGACGGCACAGAGCCGGACCGGGACAATTCCACCAATCCGAAAAAGTAGCGATTGGTTTCAGCACGAAGCAATCATCTCAGCAAAGGAGGTACCGGCGGTGAAGTATTTTGCGGCTTTTCTGAGAATGCAGGATTCTGCAAAGAGTCAGGAGTTCCGCCCCCGACATCTGGAGTTTCTGCAGCAACGGGAAAAAGAGGGAAGCATTTTCGCGCGCGGCCGTTTTACGGACGATTCGGGCGGCCTGGTCATCTACAAGGCAGAGACGCTCGACGCTGCGAAGCAAATTGCAGAGAGGGACCCGTACGTCTCGAGCGGCGCTCGCCGCCTGGAGCTGCACGAGTGGGACGCGAAATTCCCGCAATGAATGCGTCTCCCTAGGATTTCTGACCAAGAATGCTTCTTGGATGCAGAACCCGGACCGATACATGCTATTGAAAGGCGGCTGCCCAGCCATGGCAACGCGCAGCCATATGAACCCTGCCATTTCGACCGAGCAAGGAAAAATATGACAGCTGCGCGGGATTTACTCTTCCCGCCAACACCGTTACACTGAACCCATCGGCAAAGGGAGAGGCGAGTGGCTCCAAGCGGTTCTGGGCTTTTTTTCTCGATAACCCAATTATTAGGCGGCATCGGACTCTTTGTCTACGGCATGGGGTTGATGAGCGGAGAACTCCAGAAATCGGCAGGATACAAACTGCGGATGTTCCTCTACAGATTTACGAATAACCGGTGGTCCGGGCTTGCGGTCGGCACCGGTCTCGGACTGTTGATCCTGAGCGGGCCGGCCACTGTCATGATCGTTGGTTTCACCCACGCTGGCCTGATGGACCTGGGCCAATCGATCAGCGTCGTGTTTGGAGCGAACATAGGAACGACGCTGTCGATGCAGATCATATCGTTCAACATCGACCGCTACTGCTTCCTGCTTCTGTTTGCGGGCCTGATCTGCTACCTGATGTGCAAGCGGGAATCGCTCAAACATCTGGGGCTTGTCGTTCTGGGTCTTGGTCTTCTTTTTCTCGCGATGCGCATCATGAGCGATGCGGTGATTCCGCTCAAAAACTCAGGCTACTTCGAAAGTTTGCTGCGGCACACCAATGCAGAGACGGTGTCCGGCATGCTTTTCGGCCTGCTGTTGGCGGCACTGTTCACCGCGCTGATTCAGAGCAGCGGCGCCATGATCGGCATTCTCTTTGCGTTAAGTACGGCCGGGGTCTTCACCTCGATCGACCAGGTTTTCCCTTTGATCCTGGGCGCGCATATCGGAACCTGCGCCCCGGCCCTGATCGGCAGCTTGGGGACCTCTATCTCGGCTCGACGCGCCGCCCTGTCGCATCTCGTGTTCAATGTCCTCGGCGCGGCAATCGCCATGATCATGTACCGAATCTATGCGGCATTAATCCCCATGACTTCCGGCAGCCTGCTCAGGCAGATCGCCAATACTCATACGGCGGTGCAGGTGTTCACCGCGATGATCTTCATCCCGTTTACGCGCCAATTCGCCGAATTCGTCACTTCAATCTACCCGTCGCAGCAGATCGAGCCCGAGAGGAGCCACCTGGACGACAATCTCCTCGAAAAGCCGGAGCGGGCCATTGTGGCGGCGCTCAAGGAGCTCAGGCGCATGTCGGCGATCGCGCGCAGGATGTTTCAGGAGACGATGCGCGGGTTCCTGGATCTTACTCCGGAGCGATTTATCCCCGTGGAGAAAAACGAAGAGGTCCTCGATGCCCTCAAAGAGGCCATCAGTTCTTATCTGATCTTGCTCGCTGAGCGGCAACTTTCCCGCAGGCAATCCATCATCATTCAATATTTGATGACCGCAACCTCCGATATCGAGCGAATCGGCGACCACGCGGAAAGCTTCGCCGAACTCACGCGAGAGAAGATGGCGCGGAAAATCTGGTTCACCGACGAAATGGTCATGGATCTGATCGAACTGTTCAAGCAGGCCGACCATATTTTGCTTTTGACAAGCAGGTCATTTGAGCCTTCCTTCTATGATGCGCCCACCAAACTCGCCGCAGAAATTCTGGAAGCCCGGAACCAGTACGTGGAATGCAGCCTGAAGATCAAGCAGAAAGAAAAGAACAATATCCTCGAAAAGAAAGAAGATGCGCTGAGCGGAATCTTCTTTCATCGCTACGTCATTTGCTTCGACAAGGTCGTGAAACATTCGAAAACGATCGCCCTGGTGGAAAAGGAGCAGTTCTTTTTCGTCAAGGAGCACAAGCTGGAAAGGCGGTCCGACAAGACCGAGGTTCCCGGCAATGTCCCGCACGCCAAAGTCCCTTACGATAAGGACATCTTCAAAGAATAGGTGTGGCGGGGCCCCGGTTTCCTGGTTGTTCAGATTTTGCCGGCCGAGTGCAGACGGGCGAAATGCTCGAACGACCGATCATAGGTGCGCTCGGCTGCAGCCGGAAAGAAGCAGGCGGGCATCTCCCGGTTCGCGATGTGATAGGCGAGACAATCGCAGCACGTACCCTTGCGAGGGCAGGGTTCATAGCTGCAGTTGCATGTGCGCCAGTTGCGATCCTTTTTGCAGTCCACGAGCAATCCTCCACCGGGAATTCGGGGCACGATTATCCCCCATTACCCTGCTTGGTGCAAGAACCTGATTTTGTCGACCCGCTTCGCAGGAGCATGTTCTTTCACGTCCCAACTCCGACGATCTTATTTGATATCCAGCATCATCCATTTCCCTGAAACCGCTCCTTGGAGCATGTCCTGGACGAGAAGGTTCCAGCCGACAAAACCGGTAAAGACATGGTTGGGTGATTCCTCCGCAGTGGGGGCAAGTGGAGCACCGGTATCCGCGTCATAGCATTCGTGCATCGAGCCGCAAGTGTTGATGTCGCTCAGCACAACTTTGGCAAGCGTTTTCGCCAGCCGGATCGGCTCCTGGTTAAATCCGTAATTCTTCAAGAGGATGATGTCGAGATAATTGGCGTTGATCCAGATCGGGCCCTGCCAGTTCGAATATGGGATGATCATGATCCTGTTGTTATAGTTTGGGTCCTGTTTCGAAAGAGAGCGGAATCCATACTGCGCAAGCAAGTGATTTTTGCTTAACAGATACTTTTCGATCATTGCTCTTCCTTCGGATCTTGGCAGCATTCTCTCGATCAGAGGCACAAAGTTAGAGTAGCTCACGCACTTTATGGCCTTTCCATTGTCGCGGCGCACGTTGAAGAAGGATTCATCTTCCTTGAACCACAGGTACCTCACCATTTGTCCCTTCAGCTCGGCTGCTTTCTTGTAGTAATGCTCAATATCTTTGGAAATGCCTAGTTTCTTCGCAATGGCGGCCATCGCCTCATATTCTCGGAGTTGGAAGGTATTGATGTCGCAGCCCATTACCTGATCACGATCTTTGTCGTCGTTGCCGACTGCAGGATTGTTGTCCGCACCCGACTGTACGCCTATGTCCCAATAGAAGAGCCCATATTTGGGGTCATATTCTGTTGCCTCTCTGTACGAAATGACAGCCTTTAACCTGTCATAGATCGGTTTCAGCCAGCCGAAATCGCTCGTTCTCATTGAGACCAGATACGCGCCTTGGGAGAGGAACGGCTTCATCGCAAACTTGCCGAATATCGGGCGGGGACCCTGCGTCGTTATGCAACCGGAGACGTAGCCGTTGGAATCCACGGAGTCGGCAAAATTCAGCACCCACCACTTCAGATACTTTGCGTTCTCAGTGCTCTGGTTCATCAAATGATTCCCAATGAAGAATCCGTCCCAGTCCCACATTTGCTTGTAAAAGCCCGCCGGGATGAGGAAATCATGCTTGAGATACCCCTCTGCCGGCATCAAGGTCTGCGGCTGGAGTCTTGCGTAGGCAATATCGACCTGGTGGAGCAGTCCCTTGAGATCGTCTTGCGATGGATCACTCTGGACTGCAGGATTCTCGCTGAATGCCATCGGGACCTTGACAGACAGGCAAGACAAGATCAAGAGCGCGGCTAACGAAACTGTCAGATTGCGAACCCATTTGGCTGGTTGCGGGTCCATCATAACCTCTCCCTTCTGTAGACTGGACTTCATCGCAGCGCGATTTCCGCCTTGGAATACAAGGTGAGAATAACAGGGATTGACGATGGAATCCCTCAATTTGCATTCAGGTAATTCTTCTGCAAGCACAAACCCTTATAGAAGCCGGCCGCCTCAAAACGACTCGAAACACAGAGATCCTCATGGCTTGTCACGCAGCGCAGGAGGGGGTGAGATCATTCTGCACGTGATAATATGCTGAGTGTCGGGACCGAAAGCGGGGTAAAGGAATATGAAGACAAACGTGACTCTCAAGCTGGACATTGATCTGCTGCGCGAAGCCCGCATCCTGGCTGCGGAGGAAGGTCGCTCGATAAGCGCGCTGCTGACGGAACGGCTCGATGCGATGGTTCGCGAGCGGAAGGCGTTCGATAAGGCTCAAGGGGGACGCGGAATTCCCCCAATGAGGAAAATCCGACCGGCGCGTCCCGTGTGGAGCGCGCCGGCCGGAAACATGTAATTATTTAAACATTGGGTCGGGAAGAATGGTCATCTTCTTGGTTGCAATTTCCTTCCCGTCAACTGTCAACGTGACTTTGTAGGCGCCAGTTTCCACGCCGCCGCCACGTCCGCCACGTCCGCCGCCAGCGAAGCCACCCCCGCCGCCGGCGCCGCCGCCACGTCCACCCGCGCCGCCGGGACCGCCTGCAGCAGCGACCTGGCGCTGAAGATTCCAGAACTGCTTCTGGAGACCCTTCTTAGCGCTGGGCGAAAGGTCGGCAATGACGGTGCCTTCCAGGTCCTTGACGGTTACCTTCACGTTCTGCGCGTCCGCTTTCAGATAGTAATAAATGTTCGCGCCGACCGGCGGATTGTCGGCCTTGGTCAGTTCGCCGATGGTATCGCCGCGTCGTTCGAAGCGGCTCCAGCGAATCGTATCCTTGATGTCGAACAAGTGAGCGCTCTCCTGGAACACTTCCGGCTTGAACTCCTTGATCGGTCCGATGTCGGCGACATAAATGCCGCGGCCATAGGTGCCGATAGCCATTTCACGATCCCGCTTCTGGATGGCCACATCCCGGATCGTTACATCAGGCTGGCTCGCTCCGAATCGCGTCCAGGATTTCCCCTGATCGATGGTCAGGAAAACTCCGTAGTCGGTGCCTAAATAGAGAACGTTCGCATTATCGGGATCTTCCTCGACATCAAAGATCGGGTTATTCATGTTTCCCGAAATGTCCGTCCAGGTCTTGCCCAGATCCTTGGTCACGAACAGCCAGGTTTTGTCCTCGTTGTTCGTCCGATAGCCGCTGAATCCGACGTAGCAGGTGTTCTCGTCGAACGCGGACGGCACCACTCTCTTGACCCAGCGGTCATACGGAATCAGGTCGCCCTTAATTCCCGGCTTGGGCTTGCCGTTGGAGTCGTAGAACTGGGCTGTGATGTTGGTCCAGTTTACTCCGCCATCAGGAGACACCTGCACGTTGCCATCGTCGGTGCCGGCCCAGTAAAGTCCAGGCTTCTTCGACGATTCCGCGAATGTATAAATGGTTGCCCACTGAAGGTTGGTTTTCTTCGCCTCGGCGAGCTTCGCTTTGTCGGCCTTGGTGAGATCCGGGCTGACCCTGACGAACGTGTCGCGATCTCCATGGCTCAACGAGCGCCACACGTACTGCGAGCAGACGTAAACGATGCCGGGATTGTGCGGCGAAAGCACAATGGGCGCATTCCACTGGTAGCGCAGCGCGGGCTCGCCGGCCGCCACCTGCTCCTGGGTGAGACGAGGCGCCAGTGACGAGGTCTCGCCGGTTTTCAGGTTCTCGCGGCTTGAGCCGCCGAACTGGCTTTCGTAGTAGACATACTCTGGATTCCACCAGTCTCTGACGGCCATGAAGCCGTCGCCCGTGGGCAGGTAGGTCCAATCCTCGCCGAACATGCCGTAGCTGTTGCGCGTTTGTGATGGCCCGAGCCAGCAGCCGTTGTCCTGAGTTCCGCCCATGACGTTGTAGGGCTGTTCGTTGTCAACGGAAACGTCGTAGAACTGTTGAGCGTTGATCTGGTTTTTCTGGCTCCAGTGCTTGCCGCCGTCCCAAGTCTCGCAGACACCGCCGTCATTCCCGTCCAGGATGTGGTTGGGATTGAGGGGATCCATCCAGGTGTCTCGGTGATCGACGTGCGTTGCACCATTGCCTCGATCCCAGCCGCTCGGCTGGAAGGTTTTGCCGCTGTCCTTGGATATGGTGACGTTGGTGTCGCCGCAGAGGACGACCTGGTCGTTCGTCTGGTCGACCAGAATCCGTCCATAGTAGCCGCCCTCGGTCTGGTTGATCATAGAACTGCCGCCGGATTGTTTGTATTCCGTCATCATCTTCCAGGTTTCGCCCTGGTCGTCCGTGCGGTAAACCGCGCCGTCACGCTTGATCGGCGGGAGGACGTTGAGAACGCCGGCATACAGGACATCGATCACGTGACGGTTGAGAATCTGGGCCCGCCCTTTCGCTTCGGTGGAATCGGGCTGCGCTGCCGGCTCTTTCATCATTTTCTCGACTTCGTTGATCGATTCGATGAGGCCGGCATTCTGCGCGAAAATCTTGCGCGCCGATTGATTGAGCTTGGCAATATCAACGCCGTTCTTGGTAAGGAAGTCTTTGTCGGCGATCATTTCGTTGAGCTTGGTGACCAGTTCGGTTTCATTTGCAGCCGTGATCGGCGCGAATTTGGGCGCCAGCTTGGCGATCTCCGCGTTGATCTTGAAGGTTTTGAACTGATCCAGGGTAACCCCTTCCGGGAACAGAGTCGTGCCCATGGGGGCTCCTCCGAATCCACCGCCTCCACCGCCACCGCCGCCTCTGCCGCCGCCGGCAGCGCGGAAGTTCGCGGCGCCATCCCGCTCATTGAAGCCGAGGCTTACAGCCTGATCGAGGCGGGCGTAAATGATGCTCGGGTTCTTTTCATAGATAGCGAGCCCCGTGCGACCCAATTCGGTGTCGGTCGGGAGACCGTTCTTCAAGAGCTTCCAGGTCTTACCGCCGTCTAAGGTCTTATACAAATTGTTGCCCGGCCACCGATCGTAGTACGTCCAGGCACGGCGATACGTCCTGTAAGCCGCAGCGATGATGACGTTGGAATTGCGCGGATCGATCACGAAATCCGCGACACCCCGGTCCTTTGCAACGGAGGCGAAGACATTTGCCCAGGTCTTGCCGCCGTCGATGCTCTTGTAGAGGCCGCGCTCGCTGTCCGTCCCATTGTCGTACAGGTCGCCTTCAGCAGCCACGAAGACGATGTCGGGGTTTTTGGAGTCAACCTCGACTTTGGGAATGTATTGGCTCTTTTCCAGACCAATGTGGGTCCAGGTCTTGCCTGCGTCCGTCGATTTCCACATCCCGTTGCCGTGCGTGCTCGCTCGAGCGTGCATCGGCTCGCCGGTTCCAACATAGAGGACATCCTGGTTGGAGGGTGCGATCGCCATCCAGCCCATGCTCCCGGTGCCGGAGTGCTCAAAAATCGAATCGAAATGGGTGCCGCCGTCCGAGGTTTTAAAGATGCCGCCACTGGCCGTCAGCACGTAATACATCTGGCTCTGTCCGCGAGGCACGGCAAAGGCGGAGATGCGTCCCGAAAACGACATCGGACCAATCCAACGCCAGCTGAACTGGTTCAGATCGTCCGTCGTGACTGGGCTCTGCGCGTTCTGGGCGAAACTCAGTACGCCCAGGAGGCAGATTACTGCCAAGAGAAAAGTGAAGAATAGCTTGCGCGATGTAAACACTGATCCTCCTTTCGCAATCAAAACCCCACAGACAGTCGTCCAGGGGGGGGACGTGTGATTATATCCGTGCCTGGTGCTAACGGATACAAAAATTCGATTTCATCCGCGGGATTGCGCCCGCGTGCATGAGAGACTACTTAGCATTGTGGTTCATAAATGCGTCGTAACTGTTTAGCCTCTACAAAGATTCGGGATCTTCGGACTGGTGACGAAAGCAAAGCGCAAAGGCTCAAAGTACTCAAAGAATCTCCAAGAAAGCCTAATGGGTCGGAACGCGTTGGCTCTTTCAGGACCGCAGAAGCCGACGCCTCTTCGAGGCTCTTCGAGTACTTTGAGCCTTTGAGGTTTGCTTGCTTTTTTTGATCATACGGGCCGAATCTCAGAAAAATGCTAAACAGTTGCGCATAAGTATCAACGCGCGGGGGAAAGTATCCATTTTTCTCCTGATACGGTTTCGATCTTCGCGCGGCTGAAAAAGACCGGAAAGTACTTGCCGGTCGCCCACATCTGGAACAGATCGCGATAGTGGGAGCTGTCGGGGTCGCCACTCTGTCCGGGGGTGTTGGTGCCCACCGAGTTGTCCCAGTTTTCCGTATCCGCGATGATCCGGAATGATGCCCCGGCGGTCTGGCTGTTGCCGTTGCCTGTGGCGTTGACCGTCACAGCGTATCCCCCGCGGGGGAGCGGGCCGACGTCGAGATTGGCGCGCAACTCTGTGCTGACGGCAGCGCTCAAAGGGTGAGTGATGACAACGTGATGGTACTTCTCCTGGCCGTACTGCCACTGGCTCATGTCCGGACCGAGCAGCTTGCTCAAGTCGGCTATGGCATCGCGGAGGCTCGTGACCAGCAAGGCATCCCTTCCTGCGGTGGGATCCTGGCCAAACCTCCCGTCCGGAGCCGCCAGCCAGTCAATCATGCGCTTGAGATTAATGCCACCCAGCCATCGGCGGGCATTTGCAGGAACAAACAGATCGCGCACCCCGGTCTGCAGGTGCCGTTCCCAGGCGGCGTAAATGCCGGCGGGGATCGAATCCTTTCCAAGCACATAATCCCAACCGAGGAGCAGGTCGCGCGCCTTGGATACCGCGGTGTCGCTAATGGGCAGGTCTCGCAGCAACGGCACGAGGTTGCGTGCGGGAATCGACAACTCGTCCTGCTGCAGCCGCATCATGTCCACGATGGTGAACATCCTGCCGGAACCCAGGAACTCGTCGATTCGCACCGCCCTCATCTCGTCGCCCCACGTGTAATGCAACGCCTCCGGATAGGGATAGCCATCGGGCACCATATAGTTATTGGCACTCCTGATGTACCCGCTTGCAGGATTCAACAAGTGGGGCAGCGCCTTGATGGGCAGATAGCCGTCCCATTCGTATCTCCCATCCCCTGGAACAGGAACCAGGCCGCTCCAGTTCGGCCGGATCGGGGAAACTCCTACCGCCTGATAGCCGATGTTCTTCTCCGTGTCCGCCCACACCATGTTTTCTGCCGGGATGCGGCTGAAGCTGCAGGCATCGCGGAATTCATCCCAATTCCTCGCTTGGTCCATGCGCAGGCTTGCGAGATACGGCGCCGAACCGACATCCAACCAGGCGGCTCTCAGGGCGTAGGCCTTGTGGTGCGCGGGGTCCTCGTACAAGACCGGCCCGTGCCGCGTAAACTTCAAGTCCACGGCCTCCGCCGCCTCCCCCTTCACGGCGATGGTGTCCTTGATCACCTTCATGGCTTCCCAACCGTCCAGATATCGGTACTGAAGAGGATTTGCCGGATTGGTGTCGTATACGTAAAGGTCTTCGCTGTCCTGTCCGAAGATCGTTATTCCCCAGGCGCCGTGCTCGTTATGGCCGATAGATACGCCTGGAAGCACCGGTTCGCCGCCGCCGATCACGTTCCAGCCCGGAGCCACCAGGTGAATCCAGTAACGAAGCGAAGGGACTTGCTGCGCGCGGTGCGGATCGTTCGCCAGGATCGGAAAACCCGTCAGCGTGCGCATGCCTGCAACGACCCAGTTATTGCTTCCGATTTCCCCCTGGTTTTGCTGCATCTCGAACTCGTCGGGCCGCTCGTCTGTAAGCGCTGCGAACGAAGCTCGCTCGTTCCGATACGAGGGCACGATGTCTTCGGGCGTGAAACGGATCGAACTGTGGCATGCGTCATAGAGCTCAAGAATGTTGTCGGAAAGAAGCGGGCCATTGATCGCCGCGTCCAACGCCAAAACGGGATCTCCGGGGCGGAGCCAGGAAAACTCCTTCACGGTATCCGGCCCGAGCGCGGCGACCGCGCGGCCGAAGTTGAGTTCTTGAGAAATGTTTCCGAGCAGACCCTGGTGACGGGAAATGACCACCTCGGGTGTCCACTTGCCCGGTTTGATTCCCAGGAGCCGGAACTCCAGGGGAAGTAGTTTGGGATCGCGCATCGTCTCGTCGATATACGCATTGATGCCCTTGACGAAGGATTCGATGATCTGCTCACCGTGCGGGTGGTAGAAGTTCAGCTCTTGCTTCAAGTCACCCCGGAATCTTTGCAGCCGTGCTCCAATGTCGCGTTTCAGCTCCCTCCGACCCAGGATCTCGGCCGCGGTTCCGGTCGCCTGCCGCCTCCAGATTTCGAGCTGAAAGAGCCGGTCGCGGGCCGCGTTGTACCCCTGCGCAAAAAAGAGGTCCGCTTCGTTCTTTGCATAAATGTGGGAGATTCCCCATCGATCCTTGATGATTTCCACCGGTTCCGACAGACCCGCCGCGCGCAGCTCTTGCTGTGCCCGCACAAATGGCACCGAGGTTGCGCAGAACAGTCCAAAGATCGCTGACAAGCCCGCTCGTCGCGCGTTAAGCATGGGACCTCCAATCACTGACCATCGACTTGAAAAGGGGTTTTTGTGGCATGCATAGTACTCTTTGCCGCCCGCAGGTTGCAACCGCCGTAACTGTTTAGCCGCAGCAACAAGGATTTGGTGTCCTGCAGTTTTTCCGAAATAAAACGCCGCGTGCTGAAACTCTATCCGTGTTGAAGGAAAACATCACGACGTAACAGGGCGACACGATTCACCTTTCCCGAGCCGGTGATCGGCTGCAGGGAATGATGAACTGTCAATAACCGGAGAACTTGAGATCACCTTGATCTCTTCCGTACTCAACAGAGAGGAGAATGTTATGAAACCAATTCTGGCTTTGGTTCTGATCCTGTCGATTGTGTCATTGGCTTGGGCGGAGCCATCATCGTCCGCAGCAAGCGCGCCCTTGACCGCGGCCCAGCTTGCGGGATCGGTAGGCGGAGGCTTTTGGGGCGGGGCGATCTGCGGCCTGTCCCTGACGGCTCTCGCCGTCGGGGGAGAGGCAATTCTGGCGGCTGCGACCGGAGGAGCTACCTTGCCTTTGTCGGTCTGCTTCGGGACCACAGTCGCCGCTGAAATCACGGCGGTTTGTCTGGCGATTTAATCAAAAGGAGGCTCTGTCATGAATGGACTTAAGAGAAAAGCCCTCACATCGGTCCTCGTGGTTCTGATCCTGCTAATCGGTAACCTTCAGGGTGCCTGGCGATCGGAGCAGCTGCAGCTGAGTGGCGATCAGCTTTCTCAATTGCAGGGCGGGCAATCGTTCTGGAAAGACCCCTGCACCATCGATGGGTTGCTGTTTGGCATCGGCGCCGGCGGCTGCATGATCGGGAACATTTTTGGCTGCTTGAGTGCCGCGGGGGCACTCGTAAAGGCGTGGAAATACGACGACTGCTTCTAGCTGAGCAGTGAATTCATGTGCTCCGAAGCCGCATCGGGGCACAGGAGAAACCATGAGAGACGGCTTGATCTATTGCAGAACGCTCGACGAGCTGCGCCGGGTTCATGGTCCGTACAAGCAGATTTCGCAATTCGTGAGAATTGCTCTTCCTCTCCTGGCTTTCCCTCTCTCTGTTTTCGTGATGTCGCAAGTTTATCGCTCCATTGTTGAGGTGGTCCGTTCCCACATGCAGCTCGAGGGAGAGCGCGTATTCGGCCTATTTGTTGCCGGAACATTGGCTGTCGGATGCCTGGTTTTCCTGGCCGCCAGTTCCGAGCTTTTCCGTGAAATAGCAGACGCAAAGGACCGCGACTTTTTGAAGCTTTGCCCGCTTGCGCCGCCACGAGTCATGGGCTACAGGATTGTCTTGGTGTGCTGCCGGACGGTCGTCTTCTTGCCCGCACTGATCTTATATCCATTCTATTATGTCTGGTCTCTCTATGACCCGGGGCGGGCTGCGGTCCTTACGGCGGTCGCCGCGTCTTTCATTGCCTGGTGCGGGCTTCTTTCGTTGTGGGTTGCGACCTATGTGGCCGCGCGGCGCGAACTCCGCTTCTCCCGCAAATCAATCTTGTTAGCATTCAACATCGTCATCACAATGATTTCGCTGCCCGTCTTTTATTGCATGATGGACCGCAACGGGTGGGCCGACTGGATGCGCCGATTCAACGCTGCAGAGCCGTCCAACCCGATCCTGCTTTTATTTTTGGTCGGTTTCCTTGTGTCCGGGGTCCTGCTGTTTCTGGGTGCGCTGCGTTTGTGGCCGGAGGTCAGGCCGGAACAGGCTTATGCGGGGTGCGCGAAGATTCCGCGTCGTCAGGGTGCTCTTTTTTCAGAGCATGGCCATTGGGCGATTCTCCAGAAGGATTTCAAGGATCTGATCAGAAACCCGGCGTACAAGCACGGTTTTCTTTGCTGCCTGATGTTTTTTCCTCTTGTTCTATGGGCTCAATGGAAGTCAGGGGCCAGCGCCGCACCTTCCTCGCGTCGCATGATGGCCAGCCTCAGCCTGATCTATTTGGTGCCCGCGCTGGTAAGTTGCCGGACGGTGTCGATCGAGTTGCGAATGCTCGGGCTGTACCGGCTCGCGCTCCCGAAACTGGAGCGTCTGCTGGATTTGAAATGGCGCGCTCAATCGATCCTCAACTGCGCGATCGTCGGCATTCTGGCTTTTCCCTATTTTGTCTATGTGCGGCAGGGGGCCAGAGCCTATGAGCCGCTATATTTGTGCGGATGCGTTGTGGCCTTTGTTCCGCTGCAGACCATGCTGGCAATTGCATCGGGCGCGTTCTTCCCATCGCGACCGGGCACTCTGAATCCGATCGGCATGGGGAAACCTGGCATCATTTTATACTTCGGGCTGTCGGTCATTCTATTCAGCTTACTGCTCAACTATTTGTTTCTTGGCGTGTTGATTTATTCTGCTTTCCTTGTTCCGCTCACGCTGGTTCTTTACCTCGGGGCGCGACGCTATCTGCTCACTCTCTGCGGCAGAAAAGGAGCCTGATTTGATTCGCGTCAGAGATCTGACTAAACATTTCGGCCGCAAGGCCGCGCTCAACGGCATCAGCTTCACTCTGCATCCCGGCGAAGTGCTGGCACTCCTCGGACACAATGGCGCCGGCAAGACTACGACCCTTCGCCTGATCACCACGCTCCTCGATCCGACTTCTGGCTCGATAGATCGTCCTGCGAATTTCAAGCTTCAGATCGGATTCCTTCCCGACGAGCCATTTCTCTTCGACTATCTCACGGGCCGAGAAATGCTGCATTTTACGGCGAGCCTCTATCGAGTTTCCGCGGAGGATATCCGGCGCCGGACCGAGTTTTACCTGCGTATGTTTGAGCTGCAGAAAGTCGCGGACCAGCTCATCGTGAGTTACTCGCGCGGCATGAGGCGCAAGATCTCACTGATTGGGTCATTGCTCCACGATCCAATTTACTGGCTGCTCGACGAGCCCACGGAATCACTCGACCCGGTGGCCATTCGAAACTTGAAAGACCTCATCGCGAGCCGGAAGCGGGAGGACAAGGCTGTTCTGATATCCACTCACCAACTGGCGATCGCCGAGGCGGTCAGCGACCGGCTCGTGGTTTTAAATCAGGGATCCATCGTTTTCGAGGGGCCGCTGCACGCTCTTGAGACTCCTCTCGAGGACTTTTACCTCGCAATCTCCTCGGCTGGGAGCTGAGATGCACAAAGTTGCCGTGGTGGGTCTGCTGGCCGGCGTGCTGATTTCTGGGGGGATTTGCTGGGCAGGCGCCCGGTTGCTTGGCGGCGTAACGTATCAGGGCGCCGAGGGGGTGTTCTTTCAGAGGGGTTCCTCGGATTGCGGCGCGGCTGCTCTGAAGATGATTTTCGAAAATCACGGGATACGAGTCGGCTACGACAACCTTCTCGCCGAGCTGGCGACTTCTCCCGCCGGAACATCCATGTTGCGCCTAAAGCAACTGTCGGAAGCAAGGGGATTGCGGTGCGAAGGTTGGCGGCTGACCTTTACAGACTTGCGTCGTGCGCCGCTCCCGGCGATTCTCTTTGTGGGCGGCCGCCACTTTGTCGTTTTGGATTCATTTTCGGTTTCCGGGGAGGCCCTGATCCGCGATCCATCCAGGGGCCGGCTGCGCGTGTCTCCCCGCAGGCTCGCCACGATCTGGAGAGGCGAAACTCTGCTTTTTCTGGGCGAACGGAGGAAGCGGTGAGACACGACCATGCTCTGCTGTTCCAGCATTGGTCTAGAATTTGGGGACTTTGTTAACACGCGCTTGACTGATGCCTACCGACCCAAACCCTGGAAGCGCGCAAGACATCTCTGTCGCCTCTCCAGGGCTCTTGCATTACCTGCATGCCTTTACCACGGGCTGCGCTTCGCTTGCCCGGAGCCACTGTTTCTGGGCTCTTCGGGGCTAGCCAGCCCGGACTGCCTTCTGTCCGGGTGGCATTGCGGGCTCCTCGGGGGCATAATGACACGGGTAGCCGCAAAGGGCTTGCGCTCAGGGTAAGAAGTTAGAGGCGAGATCAGAAGGCGTGACACGGCCGGTTTCGACGATCTAAATCTGAACCCAATGGCCGCTGCCCGCGTCTAATTGCTGGAATCTATTATCATGGCGAGCGTGCGCATGGCCAAAACCGGAAAAATAAAGTGGTTCTCGATTGTTCCTCTTGCCGCTCTGCTTGTGCTGAATCTTAAAGCGGCGGCCCCACACACTTCTCAGCAGGGTGGCCAAACCATCCGGCTGAATGTCGAAATGGTATCCCTGCCCGTGGTTGTTGCGACGCGCGACGGCCAGAGAGTGGTGAACTTAAAGCAGGATGATTTCGAGATCAAAGAGGATGGCGTAGTCCAGGAAATCGCAGGCTTCGGGCTGACGGACGAGCCGATATCCGTGGCTCTGGCCATCGATACCAGCGGAAGCGTCGAAGACCAGCTGGCTCGCATGCAGAATGAAGCCATTCGCTTTGTCAACCTGCTGCACCCGGATGACTCCGTCGCCATCATGTCCTTCGCGGAAGATGTACAGCTTCTTGACGACTGGACCATCGATCGCAGCCGGAATGAGCGCGGGATCAAGCAAACCCGGCACGGCTCCTGCACCAAGCTGTATGAGGCGGTCTGGCTGGCTTTCGAGGAGGTGCTGAAGCCGGTTCAGGAAAAAAAGGCCTTGGTACTATTCACGGATGGGGACGACACGGCAAGTCACAAGGCAACCCGGGAAGAGACCATCGAGCTGGCAAAGGAGGGCAAGGCTGCGATTTATTCAGTCTTTTTTAGGGGAAGTGAAGGAGGAATTTTTTCCAGACCCAGCCAACGGATACCAACTACACCGCCGATCATTCCTCAAAGCAGCGGCAGCGGATGTGGTGTTTCGATGGGGGGATTCCCGGTCAATGGTCATGCATATTTGACGGACCTTGCCGATTACTCGGGTGGACGAGTCTTCGACGCTCGAGGGTGGGCGGATCTGGGACCCGCGTTCGAAGAGATTGCGAAAGAGCTGGCCAGCCAGTACAGCATCGGCTACTACTCGACTAACAAAAAACACGATGGAAAGTTCCGCAAAGTCGAGGTAAGGGTCAAGCAAACCGGCTTGACGGCAAGGACGAAGAAGGGCTACTACGCCCCAAAATGAGCAATTGGGGACAATTCCCCATTGAATCACTTGCCGGTGCGGAAGTCGATCGCATCCTGATTTGCGATATCCAATCCCGCGATAAACAGCAGCCTGCCCATGTCCTCGAGTATGTCTGGTGTGATCACGTCGAGGTTATCAGACGGCAGGTGGTAAGGTGCCGGCTTGCCCGATACGGCGAAAGACAGAGAGGGAACGCCCTTCCACAAGAAACGTGCGGCATCGAGCCGCGGCCGTGCCAGGTTGGAGAAAGAGTTCGTAGAGATCTGGCGGTGAATGTATTTCTCATTCGCTTTTTCGATGAAAGCCCAGAACGCGGGAAAGTTCCTGCCGGCAGAGGCAGAGATCCTGTCGCCCGCGCCGACCATGTCCATATTGAGCAGGCCTACGGTTTTGTCCAGCGGGACAGAGGGATGCTCGCAATAGAAGTCAGAGCCCGCTACTCCCTGCTCTTCGGCGCCGAAGAACAGAAACATCACTGTGCGGCGCGGTTTGATCGGGCTCTTGGCCATGGCCTCCGCGACGCCCAGCCCCACGGACACTGCCGAGGCGTTATCATTCGCTCCTGGCATAAGATCCCAATCACGGCCCAGGTGGTCAAGATGGGCGCCGATGATCAGCACTTCATCCTTCAGCTTCGGGTCAGACCCCGGAACGACGCCGATCACGTTGTACCCTATGCCTTCAGGATGGTGCTCGGTGACGTTCTTGATCGTCATGGTCTTGCCTGTGGCGAAGGACTGGGGCTTCAGCTCCTTGCGGATCCTGGCGACGATATCGTTGTAGGTCTTTCCAGTGCCGGCAAACACATCGTTCACGACGGCCTTACCTACGTGGTGATAGATAAACCCTTCCTTGTAGGAATTGTTCGGATTTCCCAGCGGACCGTAGTTGTAAATCATTCCCTTGGCGCCATGGGTTACCGCATTTTCCAGCTTGTACTGATGGAACGAATAGGGACGCCACTTCTTGAACAGGTCGGGATTGGCGTCGGGCTGTACGGGGACTTCGGGATCCATCAGCACGATCTTGCCCTTCACATCCACCCCTTGATAGTCGTCGTATCCAAGCTCGGGAGCCGTGATGCCATAACCCACATAGACGACTTCAGCCGTGACCTCGCCGGATCCTGAAGTGCTGCCGGGAACAAACTCATCGGGATAGCGGTAGTATTTCTTGATCACTTCGTTGTTCACGGTGAGGTTGAGCGAGAGCATGCCTCCCGGAAAGACGAGAGTGTACGGATCCGGAAAAGCTTGAAGGTAGGTACCCTTGTCACCTGCAGGTGCGACACCCCATTTTTTCAGGAGCGAGATGACCCAGTCGGCACAGGTATTGAATTCTGCAGTGCCCGTGAGCCGGCCGCTGTATTTCTCCGAGCACAGCTCTTTTTCGTAATCGAAGAGCTTGAAGCTCGTGATCGAGTGCATCGTGTCCAGAATCTTCTGCTCATCGGATGCCTGGGAAGGACGTGCCTGGGGCTGAGCAGACCAAGACAGGGATCCGATGAGCAGCAAACCGAGCAGCGCGATCGCGTAGCATCTGTTCTTCATTCCTTCCTCCGAGTTGGGCCGGGGGCGGGTGTTCATCCCCCGGATGAGTTCTGGCGGTCCGTCGTGGCTTTCCGGACCCGGCACCTCCTATGCGGGCCCCCTCACGCCGCCGTTGTCAAAACCCGAAAAATAACCCCCCACTCCTACCGAATCGCTGGAAACGGGATGGGCGGTACAGCGGAAAGGAAATGCAAAACGTTGTCCATGAGCAGACTGAATCCGAAAAGCGGCGTATCGGTATGTATCCTGACATTCGAAACCAATACACTGCCAAGGTTCGGGAACAACTGATTCAGATAGAAAACCATTTGGCTCCCTGACGCAATTGTTATTGTGGTAGATCGCATCAGAGTGCCGTTCTGGCCCCACAGTTCGACGGTAGCCGCCGCGGTTTCATTACTTGCATGGAATTGATTGAGCAGAGCGATCGCGCTCAGATAGGTGTCGCTTTGGGAAACCAGTGGAAAAATGAAATCATTGAGCGGCCTGCCCTGAAGTTCGAAGCTCGTGAGAAAATCGCCGTTGGCGTTACTGAAGGTGATCGTCCCGACTACCTCAGGCACGCTGGACTCGATTTCCAGCCAACCGGTTACGTTCATTACCGCGGGATCATTGCCAAAGATGGAGACGAGATCCTGCTTCAGTTGCTGTCCGCTTTCCAGAGTTACGGTTGCCGGCTTGCCGATCACATTTCCGGAATGCCCGTGGAGTGTGATCGTCACTTGCGCGGTGCTGGTATAGGCGTTGATCAAGTTCAGGGTGGTGGTGAATCCTCCTGCCGTTGCGAACTGCGGCGAGTAGAGCGAATAGGTGCTGTTGTAATGAGTCACATCGATGCCGTTCAGCGCGCCCGTTTCGTTGCCGTTGCTGTATACCTCGGTGAAAAACATTCCCGTAGTGCTCTTAACCCTCAGGTAACCTTCGGTGCCACCGCCCAGGAAGGTGGCGGTAAAGTTAGTGCGTGCAGCCGTCATCGCGTTATTTGTCGCGGTGAACGTATCCAGCACGGGATCGTACAGATCTGCCGAGCTCAGGATGTTGGTTCCGTCCGTGCCGCCGAGAAGCAGCACTTTATTATCGGTCGCGGTGGGTGAGCTCGTGATGTTCACCAGAAGGGCTGCCGCATGGGACTTTCGCGCGAAACTCATCACGCCGGCAGATGGCAGAAAGAGGTTTGCTCCGGGATCGTAGAGATCCGCCGTAGCGTAGACAGTGGATGCGTCCGTCCCTCCCGCGATCAGAACTCTGCCGTCAACCAAAAGGGTCGCGGTGTGATAAGCGCGCGCATTGGCCATGTTGTTAGGAACCATTGAAAAGGTCCCGGCCGAAGGATCATAGATCTCCCCTGTCGCGATGTAAGAGCCGTTGTATCCTCCGGTGATGAGCACCAAACCGTTGGCCAGCAGGGTCGCGGTGTGGAACGCACGCGCAGTGTTCATGCTTCCGGTGCTGGTGAATTGGCCGGTTTTGGGATCGAAAAGTTCGGCGGTGTTCACCACTTGACTGCCGTTGGAACCGCCTGCGATGAGAACCTTTCCGTTCTGTAACAGGGTGGCTGTATGGGAATCACGCGGAGAGACCATAGTACCCGTGGTATAGCCGAAGGAATCGCTCGTCGCGTCGTACGTCTCGGCGGTATTAAGTGTGGCTTTTGAACTTTGCCCTCCGGCGATCAGTACGCGGCCGTCCTGCAACAGGGTCATCGTACCCCTGACCCGCTCGACGTTCATCGCTCCCGTTGTGACCGTTAACGGGGTCAGGCCGGTCGTGGAGGAGGCTTCGTTCGACGGATCGTAAATCTCCGTATAATTCACGATGTTATTGTTGCTGTCTATTCCTCCGGCTATCAATACCCTTCCGCTGGACAGCAACACCGCCATCTGCGACTGAACGGCTGTGTTCAGCACGCCCGTGCTTGCCGTGAAGATGATCCCGGTTGTGTTGTAGAATTCAGCCGTGTTGAGGGTCCCTGTGCCGTTCTCACCTCCCACGATCACCACATTGCCCTGATCGGGCTGCTTGTAGGCGGAGACGAAGTCCTGCGACAGGCGCTGGCTGTTGGTAATGGAATTGCTGGTAGTTTCGACGATCAGCGCGCCGTCCGTCGTCATGCGATATAGGTCATAATATCCTGTATTGTAATCGCGATTGAGGAAATTGACCTCCGTGGTAGTGCCGGTCGCCCTCGAGATCTCGGGCACGATCCAGTCCAGCAGGGAATCGTCCGCAGGAGAAGCGTTGAATAACGGCGTGCCGTCACATTGAGCAATGAATGAGCCCAAAAAGCTCCCTTTTACTGTGCCCCAGGAAACATAGCCGACCACGCCGGGATGGTCGCTTTCAATGATCAACCATCCGCTCTGGTCGGTCTGTCCATCGAAATTGAACAGTTGGTCCACTGTGGTGGAGAGTTGTGCATTTGGAGCCAGCGAAACTGTCGCGGGATTCACGATGTTGGTGTTGTTGACGTTCGCGCCGCTCACCTCTGACCCATAATCTTGCATGGCCGTGATCTGGAGATTCACCGTAACGCCCGAAAGGTTGATGAGAGAGATGCTCGTGAACTGATTATGGCCGCTGACGAACCTGGCGCCGTCCAGGATGGTGTCGAGGCCGATGAGGGCGAGGTTATTTGTGTTGAAGTTCAAAGCTACCATTGTGTTGCCGTCGGGCGTGACCGCCACGCTGGAGGACTGATCCGCGCGAATGTTCGGGTCGTCGCCTACATTGAGCGACCCTACAACAGACACGGACGACAAATCCTCTTTCAGGAATAAATCGGAGGTCGCCGAAGCATAATACGCATATCGTGAGTCGGGCGAAATGAGCAGGTTCGATCCAAGCAATGGTTCACCCTGGCTGGAAAGTTCCAGCTTGCCGTCCGGATTGGCCACAGGGACAACGAGCAGGCTGTCCTGTCCCAGGAGCACCCAGTTTTGCGCGTCCGGCGTCAGCACGGTAAAACCCGGCGCGTTGTTCATCTGTTCCGTCACCAGAACTGAACCGTCAGAGACTTTGAAAACGAACACCGTGTAAGTGCCGTATGCGTTCACTCCCTGGCTTCCGATGATCCCCATAGTGCCATCCTTCGACAGCACGACAGCATTGTTAACCTCGAAGATGGCTAATGAGTCATAGTTTATGGCATTCAAGACGTAACTTTGTTTCATCGTGGCCGCATCGACGAAAATCACCTCAACAGCGTTGGTGTCCACCACCATGAGTTTGCTATCGTCTCGGGTGATGGTGATCTGTGCAGGAGTCTGAAGGCCGCCAAGCCGCGCCAATTCCTTCCCGTCCGGCAAGCTGAACTTGATCACCTCGCTGGATCCGGTTGAAGAAATGTACCCGTAGCTGCCGCTGTGAGACACGGTCACGATGCTGCCGAATCCAAATTGTGCGTTCGCAAAAGAGAGCGTTGTTGTCACCTGCAGGCTGCCCATGTCAATCAGGAAGATCTTGTTATCGAATGCCGAAACGACTGCCAGCGTGTGATTATCGGGAAGTGGCGTAATGTAGGATGGGTACCCTCCGGTCCGGATGGTCTTGAGCATCGCGCCGGTCGCAGGTGAGAAAACGACCACAGCCCCCGAGCCTGTATAGGAAACGAACCCCTTGGAAGAGTCGCTGGAAAACACAATGTTCGGAGGGATGTTGTCCGTGGTGTTGCTGTTGTAATCGAAAAGGAGAAGCTGGGCATTCAGTCCGCCGGCGAGCAGAATTCTCCCGTCTGAGAGCGCAACGGCGGCATGGCCTTGCCGCGCCGAAGCCATGGGGCTCGCGGTCGCAGAAAATGTCCGGCTCGAGGGATCGTAGATCTCGGCGCTCGCAAGCGGATCGCCGTTGGCGCCACCGGCGATCAGCACCTTTCCGTTAAACAGGGGCGTCGCGGTGGGTCCATCGCGTGCCACGGTCATCGCTGATGCGGTCGCGGTAAAACTCCCTGTCGCTGGATCGAATGTCTCCGCCGAGGCGAGCGGGCTGCCGTTGGTGCCGCCCACGATCAGCACCTTCCCATCGGATGTGGCGCATGCCGTGTGTTCAGAGCGCGCCGTGGTCATCAAGCCGGTAGTGTTTCGAATGGCAAGGGTTCCGGGATTGTAGATTACCGCTGTGCTCAAGGATTCCCCGTTCCCGTTATTGTCCACATTGTAACCGCCGGTGATCAGCACCTCCAGCGTCGACATCAATGTAGCTGTGTGGTGCGCACGCAAATCGCCGATGCTCGCGGAAATCTGGGTGAACGTGAGAAGTTTGGGGTTGAAGATCTCCACCGTGTTTAGATAGGTGCCGTTGTAGCCCCCCGCGATCATCACCTGTCCATCCGGCTGCAGTATGGCGGTATGGTAGGCTCGAGCCGTCGTCAATGCACCGGTAATCTGGGTGAACACTCCTGTTGCCGGATTGTAGAGTTCGGCCGAGGAAAGATAGGAAGTATTGAACCCGCCGACGATCAGCACCATCCCGTTATTCAGAAGAGTAGCCGTGTGGCCTGCGCGGCCGACGATCATGTCCGATTCTACTGTCAGCAAGGTCGTTGAATCGACCTTTGTGGTCAGAGCGAAGGTCTGCGTGGAGGGGTCGTAGATTTCTGCCGAGAGAAGATAATCAACGTCATTGGTACCCCCGGTGATCAGCACCTTGCCGTTCGCCAACCTCGTCTCCGCATAACCGGTACGCGCAGTTACCATGGTTCCCGTTGTCAACGTAAAGGTCCCGCTGGATGGATCGTACAGCTCTGCGTTTGCGTTAATCCTGGCCAGGTTCGGCTCGACCCTGCCAATGACGCGGTTTTGGGCCCAAATCGCCGGCGGCAATCCGAAGATAATCAGGCACAGAAAGATTGGAACCCGTAAACGCGTGCCCCGGTTCATAGACATGCTACTTCCTCCTGGAATCAAACACTGCCCGGAAGATCCAACGCCCTTCATCGTAATACAGCGAAATGCCCGCAATGTTGGACCACTCCAGCCGCGATCAAGAATATTTTGGGTCTTCAGCAGAATCTTTACGTAAAGAACCTTGATAAGGCCCGGACCGCATCGAGGATTCATACGGCAGGCACGTCTGACGGTTCCCTATTTTCGGTCTGAGTCCCACAATCCTTAGCATTCCGTGAAATGCTAAAGCTAAAAACTTCAGTCAGTTACTGAGGTTTTGCAGCACACAAGTACGGATTCAGCTGCGAAGGCCAGCTATCATTTTGCAAATGATTTCATCACTTCTGATAAACGATTGCTTCTCCGAAGTTGTTAGTTTATGCCAACAAGAGAATAATAGTATACCTGTAACCATGGTTTCCTGCTTCGGTTTTGTTGTGCCGCGTTGGAAGCAGGCAAGATTCCCTTTCACTGCGAACCGGGAGATGCGCGTGTCCGATCGATCCAAACTTGGGTGGCTGCTCCTTGTGGCCCTGCTGATGAGTTCTGCAAATATCCATGCACAAATAGCCTCCGCACGGCTCAAGGGCGTCATTCGCGATGCCTCGGGCGCGACCATACCCGGAGCGACTGTCGCTGCGGCCGAGGCCGACAGCCACGCCCGCCTGGTACAGACGGCGGATGCGAACGGGCTGTATCTCTTTCCTGCGCTGCCGCCTGGAGAGTTTACCATAACTGTGGAAGCGAATGGCTTCCGCAAGAGGATTTACAGCCACCTCATTCTGACGACCGGCCAAACCGTGGATCTTGACGTGGTGATGCAGCCCGGTGAGGCGACGTCCGAACCGACAAGGTCGAACGCCGTCCCTCAGATTGTCTTCCCCGACGCTCAGATTTCCCGCGCATTTACCCCATGGGATGTCGCAGTGTTCCCGCTGCTGGCCCGCATGCCCACCATACTTGCAGCGCATGAACCAGGAGTTCTGGTGAATGGCGGAAATGAAGGGCTGTCGACGACTAACGGAACGCGTCAGGGGAGCAATAATACGACGCTGGACGGCATGGACGTCAATGATCCTGTAACACCGAGCTTGGGGGTGTCTTTAGCCTCCATGAATACGGACACGATCGCCCAGGTTCGAGCCATCACCGCCGGTGGCGACGCGGAATACGGGCGCAACGCCGGCAGCCAAGTCATCCTCGTGACGCGATCCGGGGGCAACCGATGGTTCGGCAGCGCCTACGAATACGCTCAAAACGCGACGTTCAATGCCAACGACTTTTTCAACAGCGCCGTAAACGGCAAAAGGCCGCAGGATAACCAGAACACGTTCGGATTCACCGGGGGCGGCCCGATCATCAAAGAGCGCACTACAGTTTTTGGCAACTTCGAAGGCACCATTCTGAGGAAAGAGATAGTACGAAACCGCACGGTGCTGACCTCTGATGCCAAATCGGGTCTTTTCAGCTGGCTTCCCCTCAACAGCACGACTGTTTCAACATTTAACATAGTAGGGAATGATCCCCGGGGGCTCGGGATCAACCCGCAGGTTGCCAAGGTGTTGAACCTGCTTCCCAATCCAAACAACTACAATGTCGGTGACGGCCTGAATACGGCGGGCTATCAGTTCAATAACCCCACGGATGCGCGATCTGACCAGTTTACCGTGCGCGTCGACCACAACCTGACTAGCAATCACCGGATCTTTTACCGGCATAGCTGGTCTGACAGCAACGGAACGGATTGGCGCAACAATGCGGATGCCACATATCCCGGAATGGCGAGCGGGAGAAACATCGAGCACCGATGGGGATTTGCGCTGGGATCCGACTGGGCGATTTCACCGTACTTCGTGAACGAGTTCCGCGCCGGCCGGCAGACGTCATCGAGCTCATTCACGCGTCCGGCTCGTCTAGCGACTCCCATGATGATCTCGGGACTCTGGACTGACCCTCTGAATCCCGATTTTCCATCAGACCGCAGCACGGCAATAAACCAGGTTTCGGACAATGTGACTCTTTTCCGGAACAAGCATACTTTTAGATTAGGTGCCAGCATCTCGTTTACAAACCAGGGGCTGTCCAGCTCGACAGGTATCTTTCCGGACATTACCTTCGGCACGGCGTACGGCAATGCGCCGCCGTCCTCGATCGGTCCGGGTATTACGGCGATCAGCCCCACCCAACGGAGCACTTTTGAATCGCTCTACAATGCCCTGTTGGGGCGCCCTGAGACTATCACTCAGACGTTCTACAGCAACCTCACGAACTTCCAGTCATCGGGAACTCCCCGGGTGCGCAGCTACTCCCACTCCGAGTTTGCTGTTTTTTTTCAAGATGAATGGAAGTTGCGGAAGAACCTCTCCTTGACCATGGGCTTGCGCTATGAAGTCAGCACCGTGCCATCCGAGCAAAACGGCTTACAGGGAGCGCTCAACCAGGCATCTTCGTTGACAGACCCGTCTGCTCATATTGGAAACCTCACCATGCAAACTGGGGGCAGCTTGTACGGAAGCGACTTGAACAACTTCGCTCCTCGAATCGGCTTTGCGTGGAATCCGCCAGGACATAGCACCCTCACGCTCCGGGGAGGCTACGGAATATTCTATGACCGGCTGGTAGATGCCGCGACGAACTTCGTGGACGCCAACGCTCCGGGTTTCTCCCAGACCGTTACGGTTTTTCCGAACCAGTCATCCGATGACGTTCGCCTGGGTGATCCGTATGCGCTCCCGGTTCACTCTGTGACGCCGGCGTCGACTCCGCCGGACACGCGCTCGACCTCGGCGGCAGTTTTTGATCCCGGATTGCATACAGGGATGGTGCATCAGTTCAGCCTGACCCTGCAAAAACGGGTTTCTCCGAACACGGTTCTCGAGGCGAGCTATGTTGGCACCCGCGGCGTCGATCTCTTTATGAACGAGAACCTTGACCAACCCCGGGCTTCCGGTGATTTCCTTACGTCTTTCAAGCAGATTCAGGCATTTCGAACTTCGCTGACACCGGTCCCCTCCTCCAACACTCTGGTGCGCATGTTCGGCTCCGTGGGGGCCGCGATCAATGCCATCGGGGGCGCCACCTTCGACCAGGGGCTTGCAGGGGCGGCAGCGGACACCGTTGACAGCACCTATTTCAGCCGTTATGCGTCCGCCGGGCTATCCGATTACTATCTCAGGAACTTTCCCCAGTTCAATCAGCTGATCGTGGGAACGAACCAGGGACGCTCCTACTATGATTCAGCCCAACTGCGGGCGAGTCACCGCATGGGTGCGCTCCAGGTGAACGCGTCCTACATTTTCGGCAGATCGCGCGATAACATTTCCGTGGATGGTGGCGGATTCACGAGTCCAATTGACAACTACAATGTCTCTCTCAACAAAGGATATAGCGATGCGGACAGGGAGCACGTCGCCAGTTTAGCGGCGACCTTCACGTTGCCTTCCGCGAGCAGAACATGGCTTCGCGATGCTCCACGCTGGGCAGCAGAGATTCCCGGAGGCTGGGACCTGGGATTGCTCGGTGTTTGGGAAAGCGGGGCTCCTTTCACGGTGAGTTCGGGACACCAAACCTCTGCGGCCGGAGTCGCCAGTTGGGCCGATTTAATAGGCGCCCACAACTTCGGCGCTCCGATACGATCGACCAACGGGGTTTTCTACTTTTATGCGGAACAGATTGCATCTTTTTCATTTCCAGGAGCGGGAGAAATCGGCACTACCGGGCGCAACTCTTTTCGGGGCCCTGATTACTTCGATATCGATGCGACCCTCGTGAAGAACATACAGCTAAAGGGCACCCAGAAACTCTCGCTGCGCCTGGACGCTTTCAATGTTCTTAATCGTGCGAACTTTGCCTTACCTGTGGCAGATCTTTCTGATCGAAACAATTTTGGCCGGATCAGCTCGACAGTAGGAAATCCGCGCACGCTCCAGGTGGCGCTGCGCTTTTCTTTCTAAGAGGGAGAAGGGAGTGTAATACGCCGATACTTCAGTTTGACGAGCAAAACAACGGCCACACGGCCAAGCCGGCCCTGGGCCAGTCCCTCGAGATTCGTCTTCAGGAAAATCCCACCAGCGGATATCGCTGGCATATCGTGCAGGACGGCGAACCGGTCTGCAAACTCCTCAGTGATTTGTTCACCGCGGGTCTTGAAGCACCCGGCCAACCCGGGGTTCATCGCTGGACATTCCAGACGGTTGCCGCAGGTACGGCATCGATCCGGATGATCTATCGCCGTCACTGGGAAACCAACGAGTCCGCGCGCACGTTCGCGCTGGACTTAAGGGCCTGTCAATGAATAACGTTTACACTTTGTTGTGGGCCGCAGCCCGCCCGGCGCTCGCGCCAAAGTGCAAACGTTATTCACTGACAGGCCCTGAGCGGCGGATGAGCGCCTCCGATGCCAGGAGGCGCGCGCTTCAGCTTCCAGCGTTACTGGACCATCCGAATTGTCCAGAAATCGTCGGCCAGCTGCTGATCCGTCAGGTAGGAGTAGGGCAACGTGAAGTAGCCCTTCATCCCCCACTTTGCGCTCCATGAATTGCGCACGATAAACCACTGTTTGCCGTCGTCAAAGCCAACGCCCATCACGGCATGTCCACCGATAACCTTTTCTCCCGGCGCAGGCATCGAGGCGTGTCCGGTCTTGGCAACCTCCGCGGATTCAAAACTGTCGTATACCGTAAAACCAAATACGAACGGATAGCCTGAAGCTAGGCAGCCCCGGAGCTGATTGAGCGTGGGAACCAGGCGCTGATACAGGGAGATCTTGTCTTTGGCTGCCGCGGTGTAGCACTTTTGTGGCGGCTTGGTCTTGAACTTGGTGATGTCGTAAGGCCACATGGTCTCGGGGCAGGCGCCCTGTTGAGCCACCGACTTGATGCCGTCTCGGATCTGGGCGCCGCTATCCGATGCGACGGTGCCTTCCATCACGCGCTCATTGTAATAGATGAAAAGTCGTGACGGGATGAAATCTTTCAGTTTCTGCTTGAGCCGATCGAACTCGATTGCAGCCGCGATGGCGTTGGCAGTGCAACTGCCTAACTGGCCTTGATCGTATACGGGCGGGCATTGCGGCGTGAGATCCGCCTTAGGGGGCAGCGCCTGTAATGCAGCGACCGGCGCCGAATACATCTGATCGCGATGATCCGGCAAATCGGGAATCCAGCCATATCTCTGAATCTTGTGCGCCATACATTCCTCCTCGACAGCTGTGAACGTTTGTCAGTTTTAGAAATTGACCCTCTAGAACGAAAGCCAAAGACATTGTTTGACTGCACTCGGCAAGACTGCGAGCTCAGCTTGAATTAAATATACATTGAATAAACAATTGCTCAACAGGAGAAAAGCAGGATGCATGGACCCGTGACTGATTCGAAATTCGAGATTCGAAATTCAAAACTCCTAATTTCGAATCTCGAATCTCGAATCGTACTTTGCCTTCCCACGGATAATTCGCAGGTTATAATACCGACCACGCGGTTTACATGGAAAATGCGCAGCATGGAGAAGAGGATGGGCGCTCCTAAAATAAGCGTCTGCGTTCCGAACTACAATTTTGCCGAGTTTCTGCCGCGGGCGATCGACTCCGTCCTGCAACAGACCTTCCCTGATTTCGAATTTCTCATCATCGACGATTGCTCCACGGACGGATCCGCGGAGGTGATCCACAACTACGCCGCCAGGGATCGGAGGATAAGGTTCATCGCCAATCCTGAAAACCTCGGAATGGTCGGAAACTGGAACCTCTGTCTTGCCGAAGCCAAGGGAGAGTACATCAAATATGTTTTCGCCGACGATTTCCTGATTTCGCCGGAGGCGCTCCAGAAAGTGCTGGCCCTCTGCGAGGGAGACTCTTCCGTCATGCTCGCCGGTTCCTCGCGCAACTTTGTGGATCCACAAGGCAGATTCACGCAGAACGTGTGCCCTTTCAAGCGCGACGGGATCTTTGCCGGGAAGTGGGTAATCAACCGCTGCCTGGCCGCGCAGAAAAACCTGATAGGGGAGCCGACGGCCGTCATGTTCCGCAAGAAGGATGCTGCACCCGGCTTCAATCCGAAGTACAGCCAGATCGTGGATCAGGAAATGTGGTTCCGCCTCCTGGAACGGGGCAATTTCGCTCACGCAAAAGAGCCGCTGTGCGCCTTCCGCCTTCACTCAGGTCAACAATCCGCCAAAAACTCCAATCACAGATCCGCGATCGATGAAGTCTTTTGGCTGAACACGGAGTATCTGCGCAAGGACTTCGTGAAAATCAGCGAGTTCAGCCGGCGCTACATCGTGTACGATAATATCTACCGGTTATGGAAATACTACAGAGTCAACCATGTTCCCAGACTCGTGGCGGCCGCAGACATCGAATCCAGATACGGCTATCGCAAATTCCGACTCCTGTACCCCTTCTATAAATCCTACAAACCGTTTCTCAGGCTGTTCCGAAAGATCGCTACGCGATTGGGAGCCTGAGGATCGCCGCGAATTTCGAAAATCTACGGGCACAATAGATTGGCGCTTGATCCGCTTCTATAGCGAAACTCACCGGCTACATTGAAACCTGAAACCGGGGACGCGACCCTGTTTTGAGTTTTATGGTCCCCCCGTGAATGGAAGCTCCGGGGGATGGATTCCGGCAAAACATGGTAGTGTCACTAGTTTCCTGGTTTCCCAGCCCCTCTATGTGCCCGGATCGGGCATCTTCTGGGACAGGGCCGTGAGGAATCCGGACTCCGGCGGTGATCCGTACTTTTGCGCCAGATGGACCTCCGACCATGCGCCCGCGTAGTCGCCCTGGGTGAACAGCAGTGTCGCCAGGCTCGAGTGCGCCGCTCCGCAGTCCGGTTTCATTCGAATCACTTCTCGGTACTCCAGCACAGCGCCCGCTATATCATGCTTGTTTGACAGAGCCTCCGCCAGGCTCAAGCGCGCGTCGATCGACGACGCATCTATCTGCAGGGCACTCTGGAAATGTCTTATAGCCTCGTCGGTGCGTCCGGATGCCAACAGTACCTGCCCTAGATTGGTCTGTGTCTTTATGTCGTTCGGTTTGAGTTGAATCGCCTTCTCAAACTGGGCTGCCGCGCCCCGGACGTCGTTTATCTGATACAGTACGACGCCCAGATTGTAGTACGAGTCTGCGTTGTCCGGGTCAGCCTTGATCGCGATCTGAAACTGCTGGATAGCTTCTTTCGGCCTGTTCAGCCGCTCAGCCAGTTCGATCCCGAGGTTGAGCCGTGCGGCAACGTAATCGGGCCAGATGCGCAAGGCCTCGTTGTATTGGCCCATGGCTTCCTCGACCTACCCAGCGTCCTCCAGCGCCAGTCCGAACAAGTTGTGCATGAGATAGTTGTTCTTGGTGCACTCAACGGCCCGACCGAATAGCGACAGGTCATTGTGCCAGTACCCGATCTGAGTGTGAGTGCACGAGGCCAGGACCACGACAACCACGATTGAGGCGACTACCAACGGGAGTCCAGGGGTGTAAGGTGTTTGGGGATGGGTGTTAGGGAACTGCGGATCTCCATTTCGCCCTTTTTCCCTTTCTCTCTTTCTCGGGAGATCGGATATTCCCCACGCAATCATAATGAAAACACCAAGCAGTGGCACATACGTATATCTGTCCGCGAGCGCTTGGTATCCGACCTGGACGAGTCCGATCATGGGGATGAGAGTGATTATATACCACAGCCATCCCGCGATCAGATACGGCCGCCTGTCGCGCTCTCGGACGACGACGAAAGTGATCCCCGCGAGCAGAACAAAGGCCCCGAGCACCTGCCACACCGGCAGAAGCTGCAATGGATGCGGATACAGCACGGCCAAGTTCCGCGGCCACACCATCTTCAGGATATACGTCACATACGAAACCAGCGCGTTTTCGATTCGGACACCGATCGGGATCAGCTCCAGAGGCCTCAGTGACATTCCCCGACTCTGAGCGATAATCGTAACAATGCTGGAAGCGACGGACAGCACAAACAGCGGAACCTTCTCCAGCACGAGCCGCGCGAATCCCCTCTGCAGTCTTCTAAGCGGCCAGAAATCCAGCAGCAAAAGCACGAAAGGCAGAGTCACCGCCATCGGCTTTGTCATAAGCGCGAGCGCGAACACTCCAGCGACCAGTAAGTACCGGCGCCGGTTTGGATGGTCCACGTACAAAACATATGCCATGGTGCAAAGTATCCAGAAGAGGGTGCAGAGCACGTCCTTTCTTTCCGCCGCCCAGGCGACCGACTCCACGTGCAGCGGATGAACCGCAAACAGCGCCGCCACGAACGCGCTTTGCCACCGTGACTTGGTCATCTTGAGCAGGACCAGGAACAGTAGGATCGTGTTCGTGATGTGAAGGGCCAGGTTGATCGCATGGTGTCCGGCCGGGTTCAGGCCGAAGAGTGTGCAGTCGAGCATATGAGACATCCACGTCAGCGGATGCCAGTTCCCGCCATAACCCACGTTGAACGCCCAGATCAGGTTCCGTGCGTTGATGCCGGTAACGACATTCGGGTTTTCGACGATGTAGGGGGAACATCGTAGTTCACGAACTGGTTTCGCCAGAGCCCCCAGAACGCGATCAGCGTGATCAGCGCCAGCACCGCGCAGATGAGAGCGGCATTTCGGAGGTCCGCTCCTCCCACCGCTGTTCGGGCATCTTTTCCGCCAGTTCCTCGATGATCTCCGGGTCGGGCTTTGCTCCGCAATTTTGACACAGGTGTAACCCCTTACACGCCTCTGCGTAGTGATTCGTCGCAGTCCGCTGGTCACGCTCCGACAGCCATGAGGGGGTCTCCCTTATTAATGGCCAGCGAGGAGACAAGAAACAGCACGCGTCCGTCGGCCGGACTGAAGGCGGATTGAAGGACCTTTCCCTCATAGTCTTTCACGGAACCCAGCCCCTGTCCCTTTTTAACGGCTTCGCCAACTGCAACCGACGGGTACCAGAAACCATCCTGGTCGCTGCGAAGCCAGAGAAACTGGTCAAGCAGGGTACAGGGCACGGATTTAGGCTCGGGGCCTTCGATCATCTTCAAATGCCGCATGAGGCGGTTTAGCCCGTCCGTGTGCCGTGTGACTTCCTCGGCGGGCCATATGCCCTGTCCGCCGGCTTCGGCGAGTATCGAGGGAATGCCGGCTTGCGCCGCGGATGCATATGCGGATCCGGGAGTCTCGCCGCGCACGAGATAATGAATTCCGAACACCCTGGCCATGTCCAGAGAGGCCTGATCCACCTTTTCATTTCCCGAGCGAAAGTAAATGGTGAAAGGGATCAGTGCTTCGATCAGATCGCCGCCGTGTAAATCGACGTAGTAGTCGGCCTGTTTCAACACGTTCTGAAACACCCAATGTGCGACCTGTTCAGAAGCGGTTCCGCCGGAGTTTCCGGGAAAAACCCGATTCAGGTTCTTGCCGTCCAGCGGGCAAATGTAGATGGAACGGGCGCTGAAGCCGGGCACGTTCAGGATGGGGACTACGAGAACTCGGCCGCGCAGCTTATCAGGAGCGAGGCTGCGTCCCAAATCGAGCGCCGCTGCTATGCTGGCGTATTCGGCGGCATGAACACCGCCCGTCACCACGAGCGTGGGACCGGGCCGAGCGCCATGGATGAGCCACATTGGGAGCGAATAGGTTTGGTCCTGCAAGACAATCTTGTTGACGCCAAACTTCTTTTCTCCGGAAGATGCAGATAGCGAACCGACGGACAGTACCTGGTTTGACATGAGACTTCTCCTTTTGAGGCAATGTTCAACGATAACCGCAAAGTCAGGGTCACCTAAGACCTGATCGTTTCCAGGCCGTGGCCACGGGGACCGGTCTCCACCCGTCGCAGCCACACCGCAAAGATCAACGCGAGCACTCCGACGATGGAAAACATCCACATGCCGGGCCGATAACCCGCGGGATTGGACGAACTCGCTGCCCAATGGTCGTTCGACCAGCCGATGAGCAGATTGAAACCAACGAGCCCGAACTGCTGTATGGCATCCATCAAGCCATAGGCAAAGCCCAGACGCGCAGGCTCGACGACATAGGCGATGCACGGCCACATTACGGCTGGGACCAGCGCGAATGCAATCCCCATGATCGCCATGGGAATCGCGAGCGGGATGTCGGCGTACGCCAGCATCAGGTACACTGGAAGAAGCAGAATTCCGCCGAACATCATGAAGAGAGACCGCCTCGCGACGCGATCTACCAGATGGCCGAAAAGCGGCGTGCCGATCATCGAGAAGAAGGGCAACATTCCGACATATAGCGACGCAGCGCGCGGCGTTTCATGCCGCGCTTCGATCAAAAACTTTTGCGCGAAGGTCAGAAAAGGGAAGATGCCCGAATACCATGTGACGCACATCGCGACGATCAGCCAGAACGACGGATTGAACTTGAACGCTGCGCGGAAGCTGACCTTTCGAGGAGGTTCCTCGTCGCCCAGGTCGTAGCGCCGCTCCCCGCGAGATTCAAGGATCCAATAGAGAGTCGCTCCGATGACACAGAAGCCGCCGAAGCCTATCGAAACGAACAACGGCCACTGCCAGTATGCATAGGCCGCGGCGGCCCATGCCGGAGATACCTGAGCGCTCAGCGACCCGAAGCGCTCGATCGTCGCCTTGACGCCGTAACTCAAACTGAGTTCTTTGCCACGGAACCAGCGCGCGTTGCCTGCGATCGTAGCAATAGCAAGCGACTCGGCGCCGACTCCGACGATGAGGCGGCCAGCCGCCATGACGCCGAGCCGTGGAGTAAGAGCCGTCACGACAAGACCCGCGAAAGTAGTGGCCCCGAACAAAAAGACCGATTTTTTTGCGCCGATGCGGTCGATGATGATGCCGGACACCAGCATCATGAAGATATTCGGGAAACTGTAAATCGCCTGCAGCAGGCCGATGTCGGAATCCGAAAAGTGGAGCTGGCGGTGGAACAGGGGCGCCAGCGGTCCTATGCAGTCGAACGCGTAGTAGCTGCCGTACACCGCCATGCTCATGGAGAGGAGCACGGCCCAGCGGTAGGGGCGCGTCGGTTCCGGTTTCATTCTTAAGCGGTGGCTTCCCGGGTCGCCGAACGCAGCCAAACCCTACCTCCTGGAACGGCGCTCACTATAGACACCGCTACCCGGGAAGTCAACCGTCGCGAAATTGGGAATCGTCACCTTTTTTCGCCGGGAGAATCCCAGCAGATTCGGGAAGGGATGGCGAAAAAAGGTGACGATTCCCAATTTCGCAAGCAGATTGATTTATGAGTGTTTTGCCAGGGAGATGTAGTCTAATATCATTCGCAATTCCAGATCTTGTTCTGCCAAGGGTGCGCCCTGGCAAAGATTTGCATCTGGAGAGAGGGGCCCATGGACCTTGCATTAATGATCAAGATGGCGCGCGGTTTGGAACCGGCAGACATTCTGCTGGTGAACGGACGCCTGATCAACGTGTACACGGGAGAGATTTATCCTACCGACATCGCCATGGCTCACAGCCGGATCGTCGGCATCGGCAAAGGTCTTGCTGCAGGAGAAGTGATCGATCTGCAGGGCAAGTATGTGTGCCCGGGTTTCACCGATGCACATGTGCACATTGAAAGCGCCATGGTGCCTCCGTATGAGTTCGCCCGGGCAGTCGTGCCCCGCGGGACCACTACCGCCATCATCGACCCGCACGAAATCGCCAATGTCCTCGGGCTCGATGGGATCCGTTTCATGTTCGATTCCGCGAAATACAACCCCCTTTCGATTTTCGTGATGATGCCTTCATGTGTGCCCGCGACCGATATGGAAACCGCTGGAGCTTATCTGCGCTGGTACGACATCGCTCCGCAGCTGCATGACGATTGGGTGCTGGGACTCGGCGAGATGATGAACTACCGCGGCGTGGTGGAACTGGAAGAAGAGGTACTCAACAAGCTGCGCGGCTTTTCGAACGCCATCAGCGACGGCCATGCGCCGGGAATGACGGGACGCGAACTTGCTGCCTACGCGGCGGCCGGCATCGGCTCTGACCATGAGACCACCACGGTCGACGAGATGCAGGAGCGGCTGCGGCTAGGCATGTATGTTTTTATCCGCGAAGCTTCCAACGCCCGAAATCTCGCCGCCTTGGTCAAAGGGGTTACTGCGGCCAACAACCGCAGGATTTGCTTTTGCACAGACGATCGCGAGCCTTCTGACCTGCTATCCGAAGGCCACATCGATTTCATGATTCGCAAGGCGATTGCTGCCGGAATCGATCCGATCACCGCGATTCGCATGGCTACACTGAATCCCGCCGAGTACTTCCGTCTTCACGACCGCGGGGGAATCGCTCCCGGCAAGCGGGCCGACCTGGTGATTTTTGAGGATCTGAACGACCTTTATGCCAAGATGGTCTTCCGTGGAGGAAAACTAGTGGCGCGCGACGGCAAGCCCATTCCATGGGTTCGGCCCGCCAAACCCATTTTTCTTCGCTCTTCGATGAATCTCAGGAGCGACGGCGTGCACCTGAGGATTCCCGCAGCCGGCACCAAAGGGCGCATCATCGGCGTGATTCCCGATCAGCTCATCACAGAGCAACTGATCGAAGAACTGCCCATCCGGGACGGTGAAGTAGTCGCCGATCCCAGCCGCGACATCGCGAAGATCGCCGTAAACGAGCGCCATCTGGCTACCGGCAACACCGGCCTCGGTCTGGTGAAGGGACTGGGACTGAAATCCGGGGCCATCGCTTCCACGGTCGCCCATGACAGCCACAATCTGATTGTTGCCGGAATGGACGACGCCTCCATGATGAAGGCGATCGAAGCGGTCGTGGAAATGCGCGGCGGCATGGCGGTCGCCGAAAATGATCGAGTGCTGGCGCGTCTTCCTCTGCCGATTGCCGGATTGATGAGTGATCAGCCGATAGAAGTCGTGCGCGACCAGATGGAAGATTTGATACGTGCCTCGCGCTGCCTAGGTACGCAGCTTCACGATCCCTTTATGGCGATGTCGTTCCTGGCCTTGCCGGTGATACCGCTGCTAAAAATCACCGACAAGGGTCTTGTGGATGTCAGCAAGTTTGAGATCGTCCCGTTATTCGTGGAGTGAGGCGAGGCCGGAGGCGTCGGCCCATAAGCGCGAACTTAAACCACTGCGAACGATCCGGTTTTATGAAGCTGCTTACGCACCCATTCAGAAGACTAATGCCCGCGGCGATCCTCATGTTTTCCATCGCGATCATTGGGATCGTGGGATATGAAGTCATCGAACGTTGGACGTTTCTCGAATCAGCCTACATGGTCGTGATTACTCTGTTCACGATCGGATTTGAAGAAGTCCACCCACTTTCACCTCAGGGAAGGGTGTTCACGATCTTCCTGATTATCTCCGGTGTCGGCACCGCTGTGTACCTCGCGGGGCGGGCGGTGGAGATCATCGTGGAAGGTGAAATATTCGGGTATCAGAGGAAAAAAAGGATGGATAGAGAAATCGCTGGAATGAAAGACCATTATATTATTTGCGGCTTTGGCAGGGTCGGGCACGAAGTGGCGCAGGCTTTGCAGGCTTCAAAACTCCCTCTCGTCGTCATCGATCCCAAGCCTGGAACCGTGGAGGAATTAAAGCCCATGCAGATACCGACAATAGTCGGGGACGCCACATCCGACGATGTCCTTCTGCATGCAGGAATCCACAGGGCAAAAGGTCTGGTGGCATGCTCGGATTCGGATGTCGCGAACGTCTACGTGACCCTGTCGGCACGCGCCTTAAACACCAACCTTTTTATCGTGGCGCGCGCCGGTTTGCGCGACACGGAGAAGAAGCTGACCGTGGCAGGCGCCAACCGGGTGATTTCGCCATACTTCATTGCTGGCAGACGCATGGCTGCCATGGCCGCGCATCCGGTGACCAGCGATTTTCTTGATCTCGTGACTCACGGCGGCCAGGTGGAATTCAGCCTGCACGAAATCGAAATCCCGCCGGACTCGCCCCTGGATTCCAAGAGTCTCGGAGAAGCGCAGATTCGCGGGATCGCAGGGGTGACGGTTCTGGCCATGCGAAGGCGCGACGGCTCCTTTGATCTGCAGCCGAATCCTTCCTCGAAGATTATGAGCGGCGACATTCTCGTTGTGCTTGGGACTCTGGAACAGGCCGAACAGCTGGAAAAACTCATTCGTGGGACAGGTCGATGAAGATCGCGTTCATAGGAACTCATGGAGTAGGGAAAACGACGCTGGCGTACGAACTCTGCAACGAGCTGAAAAAGCAGAGTCTCGATGTCGGCTTCATCGATGAAATTGCACGGAGGTGTCCATTCCCGATTAACGAGGCCACCAGTCTGGAGGCCCAGACATGGATTCTGGCCACGACCATCGCGCGTGAGCTGGAACTGACTAAGATCTACCCCAATATCATCTGCGACCGTTCCGTGCTGGATAACTACGTCTACCTGCAGCACAAGTTCGGGCACATTCCCGAGCTTCACGGTCTTGCATCCTACTGGGTCCACACCTACGATTTGCTTTTTAAGGTTCCGTTCACGCGCAAATACCTCAATCCCGACGGAGTCCGGTCAACGGACTTGGAATTCCAGGAAGCGATCGAACATAAGCTCATCCGGCTCCTCGATGAGGACGGAGTTCTCTATCACGACCACGCGGAAATGAAGACCACCGTCGAGATCATCCTGGATCATCATCGCGTGTACGTCGGCCCGCTGCAGCAGCGCATTCCCGGCCTGTAGGCATTCCGCTGCGCTCATAAGTGATGGCCGGCCTGAGCTAAAGAGGCCTAAACCATACAGAACGACATGAATTCTGCCGTATGCCTGGCCGTTGCATGTTATCTGAATTCCGTAAGACCCACATAATAATCGGGAAGCGATTGTTGGTGCCCGCCAATATGGTTTTGAGACCCGAAGGGCCGGCAATGAATAGGCCCGGCCGTAAGGCCGGGATAGGGATTGCAGAGAGATGGAGCGCCGAAGGCGCGGCACCTGAGATTTCAATAGTGCCGCGCCTTTGGCGCTCGATTTTTCATTCGGAATCTGATCCCGGCCTTACGGCCGGGCCTACGAACTTCCGGCCCTTCGGGCCTAAAAACTGTTGTTTAAAGACACCCCCAAATCTCGTTGCATGCCCGAGTTGGTCTTCCGCTTGCCGCATTACTAATGACGCCCTGTATAGTTCGCGAAAAACCTCCTTGCCGGCGCAGGATTCTACCGGAGGAGTGCGGGACAAAACTCTTCAGCTTCCCATAGCACTGGATGAGCAGTTTTCGGGTCACTTCACCGGGATCTCGAAGATGGTGGCGGTGGCGGGCGCCACTTCGAGCGCATTCCGGATATTATTCACAGCCATTTCCGTGAACTTGACGACAGGATCCTTCCCTGGGTCGTTGTAGGCCATGTCGTCCGGTCCTGTTAAGACCCAGGCTTTCCCTTGAGATGCAAGACTCGCTCCTGCGAGCGCGAATGCCAGGCGTTGAGTTTCGAATGTCGGATTGATGATGGAAATCGTAAGCGCCTTTCTGTCCTTGGTCCACATTACGGCGACATCCAGCGGTTCGGGCGCGCCCGTGACTTCGACCGGGATGGTCCCGAAGTGATGGCGATACATCGCCAGCGCTTCGCCGGTTGAGTCGAGAATCGCCGCGGTCTTGCTCGTCTTGATAGCCCCGATGACGTTGACGGTCTGGGCGTAACACGCCAGCGCGATGACATCAGTATCGCGACTGTACTCGTTGATGCCTGCGGCAATGCCGAGCGCGTCGCGCAGGAAGTAGCGCGTGCCGAGCTCGCCGAATATGTACGGGCCATACCAGAAATTCCATTCGTCCAGGGAAACGCGAATGTTCTTGCCTTGGATTTGAGGAATATTCTTAAGGTAATCGCGGTGCCCTTCGGCAATCGCACGAATGGAATCGGGGATCTGGCGCACGTGCGTCATCAAGCCGCCGCCATGATAATCCTGTCGATAAAAATGCTTGCTGTTGAGGTTGACGTAATCGGCGCAGTTGGCAAGAAGCTGTCTGTCCCAGTCGCTGTTGGGGCGGCTCGCCTCACCCGAGGCGATCAGTTTGATGGATGGGTCTACGGCAAGCACGGCCTGGGCGAATTCATTGTGTCTCTTGACGAATTCCGCGATGGGCACGTTGCCCAGCTGCCAGCTCCCGGACATCTCGTTTCCCACTGCCCAGTAAGTGCACCGGAACGGCTCCGGGTGACCGCTTTGCGCGCGCAGCTTACCCATCGGACTGTCGGGCCTGCCATTGACATACTGCACTTCCTCAACGGCGGAATCGACGCTGCCGAGGCCTGCATTGAGTGCGATGAACGACTGCGCACCCAGCTCCCTCAGAAATTCAAAATACTCGTGGATGCCGAAATCGTTATGCTCGATTCCGGTCCATGCGGGGTTCTTGCGCGGCGGACGCTTGTCCCGGTCGCCGAGCCCGTCCTTCCAGTTGTAGCCGCTGACGAAGTTGCCGCCCGGCCAGCGATAGATGGGCGCATCGAGCTGTTTAAGCTGCGCGAGCGTATCCTTGCGCATGCCCTTGACGTTGTCGTCGGGCATGAGCGACGGCGGGCCGATCAGAAACCTGCCCTTCCCCCTGCCCACAATTTCAAACGAGGCGTTGTCGGTCGAGGCTCCGGCCGTGTACTTCAATGGATATTTTTTGTAGTCCTTCGTGATGGCGGCAATTCTGATGATCTGGCGCTCGGTCGCGCCATTGCCCCAGCTGAGACTCACCTCAATAGGCGCGGCGGGAGCGTCGCCTGCCAAAATGACGTAACCGACGTAGCCCTTTCCAGCGACGACGCCCAAAGCGGACTGAGTGATGCCCTTGGCCGTGCCGTCGACGCCTAAGTCCACCTGTGGTGTGTGCTCGCCGACAAATGTGCTTTCCTTTACCATCGTGACGGCGCCGGCGCCGCCGGCCGCGCGCCAGGGCGAAGGAACGTTGACCCGGTCACTGCGCGTCTCGCCGACCGCGGAATAGAATTTGCGATCCTCAAGCATCTCAGCCCAGATGCCTCCGTAGATGCTGCGTCCCAAATGCTCGATGAACTGGCCGTAAATCAGGTCAGGCATCGGCTCGCGCGTTTTTGTCACGTCGATCGTCACGGTCGGTTTGAGTTCGCGCACTGCAACCAGATCCAGTTTCAGGTCGTCGAACCACGCCTTTCCTTGCGGAGCCGCAGCATCGGCGCCTCGGGCTCCGCGCGCTCCTAATGTAGCGGCGACGATCGCGCTGTCCTGCCCGTCGGTGTCGAAGGTGATTTCCACCTTGGTCCAATCCTGTGTGCCGCTGATCCTCTGGCCGGGTCCCGTGACTCTGACGCCGCGCACATCAAACCCGGCAGTTCGATCGGTTGTCGACGGCACGTCCTGTGTTTTGACCCATCCGGTCAACTTGTACGTCGCATACGGCTTGAGGAGAGTCTTGTTTACCCACGATACGCCGCTTGCCGAAATCATAAGGCTATGCGCCCCCGAGTGAGCGGTATCCAAACCCACTTGTGCACTTGGAGCGGTGTTTGGACGAGGTGCCGGATCCACGGTCCAGTTTACGGGCTGATTGTCTGCATCCAGAGTCTCGATCGATGGATTGACGATCTCACCGACCGGCTGCTTCGGCCCAAGTGAGCCGGCGCCGAAGGCCAGACCGGCGATCAAGAATGCAACCGCAAACATGAATTGTTTCCGTGTCATTGGTTCTTCTCCCTCGATAGTTGAGCTGCGCTTTTTTGATAGCCGCGGATGTAATCGATCTCGTATTTCGCCGGTTCATGGCACCATCCGATTTGAGTCAGAGTGGTCAGGATCTTGCCTTTCGATCATGCGATCCGAATCTCAGAAAAATGCTAAACAGCTACCTTTGGGGAGCAGGATACCATCGGTCTCACGGGAAGTCAGCGTAGATTGAAATTGGGGTGCAATTGGGGGAAGCGAACGCCGCTTAGATAAGGGAAGGCGAAAAAAGGTAGCTGTCGCCAATTTCGATCCTGTAGTATGGCGCGGAAGCCGCAATTCGGGGCGTTCTGCAAACATGAGGCGAGAATCATATCGAGGCACGCGAGATGGGGTTTGCCTTGCGGAAGTGGTATTTTGATTTTCTTACCCCGCAGCAGCAGTACCTCTTCGTCTATTTTGCATACGTGCACATGTTCGGCGCGGTCATTCGATCCCTTACGATCCATTTGGCCGAGGCGAATGGGGGTTTCCGCCGCACGGTTTCTTTCCGGCCGCACCATCATGAGGATTGGATCGATGGAGACAACGCGCAGCACATTCGGATGCCGGAGGCAGAGATTGTCCTGTCTGATGCCGAAGCCGGCATCGCGCTGGAACGTCCGGAGTGTGCCGTCAATCTGAAATTCAGCCTGATTGGAAATACTTTTACAGATCCATTGATCATCTCCACCGGCGGCAGGCGGAGCATTACCTGGCGACCGATCGGCTTGCGCGCCGTAGTTTCCGGTGAAGCCAGACTGGGTGATAGGACCATCACAGTGCACGAGGTGAACGGGTACATGGATCATCTTTACTCGACCATTTTCCCGCTTTCGACGCCCGTGCGGACGTTGAATTGGGGTCGTATCCACCACGCGGGCGGCGATCTCGTGTACACCCATGCCGCGGATGAGGGCATGTCCCGGAAATGGTCGCGCATGTACCTGACCAATGAGAGCGGATTGATCGAAACCGCTCCGCTGGTGCTTTCCGTGCCTGCGGAGTCATCCTTGGATGCGCGCAATCCGTTGGTTTCGGATGCATACCTGCTCACAGGGCGCACCGATTCCCAGGCGATCCGTGTCCGAATCCAGCACGTCGAGGCAGTGCAACAGGGTGGGTTTATCGACCAGCAGGAACTGCCTTCCGCCGCGCGGCGCCTGCTGAAGCTTCTTACACGAGACCCGCACAGCACCAAGTTTCTGTCGCACGCGGAAATCGAGATCGAGAGAAGACAAGGGAAGCAGACCTGGCAGGATGTGCCTTTGATCAACGAGGTCGCTCGGCTCTGAGAATCGACCGGCGCCCGGGATCCTGTGGCTGGTCGGGCGGGGCATATTCATGCCGAACGAAAACGATGGCGAGGATGACGATGGCAACGCATTCCGAGGCGGATGAGTCGCATCGAACCCTGGGGGTCATTTTTTACGGAACCCTGTTCGTCATCATACTGCCTTTCCTGCTCGTTGTTTGGGCGAGCGCGGCGGCTCCGAATGTCGCGCTCCCGTCCATCCATTCGACAGCGATCGGGACTATCGCTGCAATCAGCGGCAGTCTCCTGCTGATATGGGGCATTGCTTCGCTCTTCGTCTACGGGAAAGGAATGCCGATGAACGCCTATCCGCCGCCGTTCTACGTGGTGCGAGGCGCCTATCGGTGGCTGCGCCACCCGATTTACACGGGTTTTGCGCTGCTGTGCATAGGAATCGCGCTGTTCAAGGGATCGGCCAGCGGTTTGTGGCTCGTTTCTCCGATCGTCATCCTCGGGTGCATCGCGCTCGTGCTCGGGTACGAATCGATGGACCTGACGGAGCGCTTTGGGGAATCTCTGCCTGGCCCAATTCTGCATTTCCCGGCACCCACGGCAATTGCGCCCACGATCGCGGAGCGGCTGTCCGTGTACTTTCTGGTGCTGCTTCCCTGGGGCATACTCTATGAGGCGCTATCGGCTCGCGGGATTCCGTCCGATGCAGTCGTTGCCTACCTGCATTTCGAGAGAAACCTCCCGGTTTTGCCATGGACCGAGCTGCTTTACTGCAGCACCTATCTCTTCGTGCTTCTTGCGCCGCTGGTGGCGTCGACAGGCAGAGTCCTGCGCGCCTTCGCGATACGAGGCGGCGTTGCGACTTTACTGATGCTGCTGTTGTTTCCGTTGATACCGGTGATCGCTCCCCCGCGTCCTTTTATCATGGGCGGGTTCTGGGGAATGCTCCTTGATGTTGAACGAAATCTGGACACGCCCGCGAATGCGTTCCCTTCGTACCATGTCGTTTGGATTCTGATTGCCATGGCGGTCTATGCGCGGAGCATGCCTCGTTTGCGCTATCTATGGTGGATGCTCGGCGGCGCGATCAGCGTGAGCTGTGTTACGACGGGAATGCACTCGATCGCAGACATCCTGGCGGGTTTTTTGCTTTTTCTTGCCCTCGCAAACCTGCGTACTATCTGGGAGGCAATCCGGAGAGGCGCGGAGCGGGTCGCCAATTCGTGGAAAGAGTGGCGCTGGTGGAAGGTTCGCATCATCAATCACGGGTTCTACGCTGGAGTCGGTTCCTTCGCCGCGGTAACAATCGCCGGCATGATAATCGGGGACCGGTATGCCGGCGCTGTCCTCCTGGTCGCATTTTCCGCCCTCATCACTTCCGGGTTGTGGGCGCAGTTCATCGAGGGATCGCCGACTCTTCTCCGTCCTTTCGGCTACTATGGCGGAGTCCTGGGCGTGGCGATAGGATCTTTCCTCGCTGTGCCCGTTTTTGGGACCGATCCCTGGCTTTTGCTGGCTGCATTCAGTGTTGCAGGTCCTTGTGTGCAATCCATGGGCAGGTTGCGGTGTCTCGTGCAAGGCTGCTGCCACGGCAGCCGGGCACCCGTTGGACATGGCATCGTCTACCGGCATCCCCGCAGCCGCGTCTGCCGTCTTTCCGATCTGGGCGGCGTGCCTGTCCATCCTACGCAGGTCTATTCGATTCTCTGGAACGTCGTGATCGCCGCGATTCTGACGCGGCTCTGGTTTTCTCATGCAGCTGTGTCGATGGTCTGCGGGCTTTACCTCATTCTGACGGGACTCGGCAGGTTTGTCGAGGAAGCCTACCGGGGCGAACCGCAAACGCGGAGTTTCGCCGGCTTGCGAATCTATCAATGGCTGGGAATCCTCAGCATTTTTGTGGGTGCAGGGCTGACTGCCTGCCGTACTCGGGCGGTCGGAGAAGCAGTCCACGTCAGCCTGCCGATCCTTATTCTTGCGATTCTCTTCGGCGTGGCGACCTGGTTCGCGCTCGGCGTTGATTTTCCAGGCTCCAACCGGCGGTTTTCCCGGCTGGCATAGACCCGGGCCGCGCTGCGAAGCTGTGAAAAAAATGGCAAAAATCAGATACCTCGGCCCGCGAGTAGGTCCCGGCTGCCAGACGGGACCTGGAGTTTCTACATTTTTCC
>JBEKIX010000014.1:0-51824 GCA_050011535.1 Acidobacteriota bacterium | reverse complement strand
ATATGGTTCGACTCTGAATTGGGAAAAGGAACGACGTTCAACATCCTTCTGCCGGTGGATGACAATAAGGCGAAGGCGTGAACAGGAAGCCGTGCGCTGCCCGCAGCGGTGGGCTGCCTGTTACAATTGAACAGATCATGGCTGAGCAACCGAAGATTCTCGTAGTCGATGATGAAGCAGTGATTACCGGCGCCGCCGAGAAGATTCTGCGCGCCGAAGGGTTCCGCGTTCGGGGGACCGCCGATGCGGAAATGGCGCTGACCATGTTTCGGGTGGATCCGCCCGATATCGCGTTGGTCGACCTGATGCTGCCGGGGCTTTCCGGCTTGGAGCTCCTGAATATTGTCCGGAGGGAGTATCCGCAAACCGTCGTAATCATGATGACCGGCTACTCCATGCTGGACAATGCAATCGTGTTTCTGAAATGCGGTGCGTTTGATTTCATTCCCAAGCCCTTCACGTTTGAAGAAATGCTTAGCGCCGTACAGAGAGCCGGCCGCTTCATCGCCTTGCGGGCGGCGGATCGCCGAGTTGGATCGGAGGCGGCTTCTCCCCACCGGTACCAGCTTGGAATAAGTTCGTGGGCCAAAGCCGATCAGGATGGCACCGCTCTGCTCGGCATCACAAATCTTTTCGGACAACTGGTTGGCCGGATCTCACGGGTTGAGCTTCCATCCGTGAACGATGAAGTGCGCCAGGGCGGTCCGCTGGCACAGGTAGTGGCCCAGGATGAAATGAGACACACCGCATGGTCGGCGCTGAGCGGAAGGATCATTGCGGTCAATCATTTTGCCCAGGAAATACGTGAACCACCCAATGGCGATCCGCTGGGTGACAGCTGGCTGGTGCGGATCATTCCGGATAATCTTGAAAGTGAGATGATGAATTTAAGCATCGAGCGCTCCCGCTAAGGAGGCAACATGGTAGCAATCTTAGTCGTGTCGATGATTCTTGTTTTCATCGTAATCGACATTGTGGTTCGGATCGTATCTCAAAAAATTCGCGAAGCAAAGGAACGCAAGGAGCGCAAGGCGGCGCTGGACATCGGATTGAATCTCGATTTCACCGATGAAGCCAAATCACTGAAACGGGTGGACGTCGCCAACCCGCATGCGCGCATCCTGGCCGTGGATGATGAATCTGTCGTTCTCGACAGTTTTCGCAAGATCCTGGTGGTAGCCGGTTATGCCATCGACACGCTCGAGAGCGGCCGGGAAGCGCTTGGCCTGGTGCAGAAGCACAAATACGATTTTGTGTTTACCGATTTGAAAATGCCGGAAATGGATGGCCTGGACGTGGTGAAGGGCGTGAAGTACTTCAGTCCGGAAACCGACGTCATTGTCATCACGGGATATGCGACCATCGAGTCGGCCGTGAATGCCATGAAATATGGCGCGATGGACTACGTGCAAAAGCCATTTACTGAAGACGAGCTGGTCGAATTCACCAAGAAATGCCTCATCCGCCGGCGGGAGAAACAGGGCAAGCAGCTCAAGCCGACGCTGCAAGTCGTGACCACTGAGCAGCCCCATGAGCACGAGTTTATTCTGCCCGGCGGCGTTTTCGTTTCGGAGGGCCACGTATGGGCCAACGTCACGATTCCCGGGCTCGTGCGGGTCGGCATGGACGATTTCGCGCGCAAAATGATCGGTCGGATTGATGCCGTCGAGTTTCCGGCCAAAGGCAGCGAGGTGAAGAAGGGTGAGACTTTGTTCACGATTCGTCAGGGAGAGCGCACGGCAGCGTTTGCGTCCCCTGTTACGGGCAAGATCCATTCCGTGAACGCCGAATTGGCGCAGAATCTCTCCTGGTTCGAGAAGCAGCCTTACGAAAAGGGTTGGGTGTGCTCCCTCAAGCCTGATCAGCTTGCCGCCGACCTGGAGAGCTTGAGGATCGGCGACAAGGCTGCACCATGGTATCAGCAGGAAATCAAACGGATCCGCAAGCTGCTGACACCGGTTGGAGGAGGCGGTCACCCGGAAACACTGCCTGAGGTAGGACAGCTCGTCGAAGGTCAACTTGAAGACATGGACGAGTCAATGTGGAAGAAGTTCGCCGACTCCTTTTTGACGGCAAAATGACGAGGCAGAAGTAATCTCCCTGCATTTCAAAGGCCTCCCGCGAGGGAGGCCTTTGACGTATTCGTTCCTTCGGACTCAAGCATCCAGCGCCATTCTATTTCGGCGGGGTGCCGCGGCCGAACGTTATGTAGAAGCGTCCTCCCACCATCGCAGGATCGCCCGGATAACCGAGCGCTTTGAAATCAAGCCTCTGCTTCACTTCGGGATACACGGAACGCCGGTGTTCGGGAAGATCCATTCCCTGGGCATTACTGTGACACCGCGTACAGGTCACGGCCTGAGAACTGTGACAATCGGCGCAGCCTAGAGCCATTTTCGCCGGGACCACCTCGTGGTGGATAGAAGAGTACATCTTGGTCTCCACGAAACCATACTTCCCCGAATACGGCAGCCCGATCTGTTTCATACCGTCCGCGATGGCTTTGGACCAATCGAAAGTATTCCAGAAATCTCCGAGGAGCTTCGGCATTGCCAGGATGTTGTTCTCCTTGTCGTACGGTTGGACCGCCTCATGCGCCTGGAAAGGAAAGATGCGCGCCGCCGGATTTGGCTTTTCTCCCACAGGAGTGTTGAGCAAAACGGTGGTGGATGGATCGATTTTATCGCCGGCGAGGGATGCGTTCCGGGTCCCGTCATACCAAAGGTAGACAGGTACGAGGTCCTTTCCCCAGGTCAGCGCGCCGAACCTCTTGTCGTACTGAGGCATCCCATATCGGTCGAGAGTCACAACCCGATCCTGCCCCGCCTTGGAGTAATCGCGGCGCAGCAGGGTCGGAGAGGCATGAGCGATGGAGGGAATGTGGCACGTCTCGCAGGCGACAGCCCTGATGTGATCGTCCAGGTGGCGGCTGAGCATGCCGGCAACCCCGTGTGGCGTGGAACCGTGGCACTTCTCACAATTGACACGTCCTTCGACTGCCGGGGCGCCCATGGACATGCCGGAGATCCTGTGCTCCGCGGTCGAGTGGCAGTCCTGACAGCGCATCTTGAGCGATCCCATGTGCATGTCAAAGCCGGCAGGAGGATCGGCAAGGATAGGTTCCAGATCCCCGTGTCTGGTATAAGGAGCGCCGCCGCTCGCGAAATGGCAGGATCCGCAAGTGCTTCGCGAAGGCCGTCCTACTTTTTGAGCGATCAAGGCAAGATCCAGAGCGGGATCCGGCAGGCCGCCCTTGCCGATATCCTTCCTGTAGGAGCCGGTCGTGTCATGGCAGACCAGGCAGTCGATGTTGGACGGGTTGGAGAAGTCGTAACTGGAATCGACCCATCCGTAACCGATGTGACAGGACGCGCATTCCTGAAGGTTCGGACCGATGGCGATGCAGGCGTTGTTCACCATCAGAGTCAGGCTGATATCGATGCGATGCTCGTATCCCTTGAGCGTCGGGGAGTAACCCTTCCAATTCCAGTGGGCAGTGTTCAACAGATCCTGTCCGACCTTCGGGTGGCAGCCCAAACAGGCACGAGTGACCTCTTGCGGGCTTGGCTTGTCCTTGAAGCTCACGAGGGTCGAGTGGTCCGGCGTCCACGGATGATGGCAGGCGGAGCATTCCGTCGGAGCCGATGCCGGCTTGAGCTGACGTTCATGGCAGCCGATGCACTGGCGATGGTAGGCGCCTTTGAGGCCGATTCGGGTCGGGTCGTCCGGCTCGTCGGGCAGCCCATGGCAGCGGCTGCAGGCCTGGGGAGCATTCTGCTCCATGTTGTCATGGCAGGCCGAGCACGGCCCGCCCAGTTTGACATCGATGGAAGCGTGGAATGCCCTGATATCCTCCCCTACGCGATCGCCTTCGGAGGTAGCATAACGATGATGGCAGACTCCGCAGTCACCGCCAACGAGCTCGTCGTGAATCCTATGGGAGAATCCGACCGGTTCGTAGTCGTCCGATTTCGAACTCAATAACGGGCTGTTCAGGAGATAGAAGTTCTTGTAGGCCGCGGGGCGCTGCGGATATGCCGCCCCTCCCGTCGCCAGCGTCGGCGCCGGCAGGGCGGCCTTTACGCGCTGGACGCCTTGAACAATGTTCACGGTAGCCTGGATGGCTTCGATGTGCACCATGCTGTAAAGCAGGACGAAGCCCAAAAGACAGGCAATCCCTATTTCCCGGATCACCCAGGTCCAAAAGGGACTGACGGTTTTTTCGCGTTCATCCCGCATCTGGGCCAGCTCGACCTCCGGGGTCGGCACGTATCCGGGAAGGACCGGGAAAAAGGTAACAAAGAAACGGTAGCAGAACAGAATGCTGGAGACGATTGCAAACGTCATCGCAATCTCTCCGACCGACGGGAAATAGGCTTTGGTGGCATACGGCGGGTTGTAGCCTACCAGGAAGACGTCAATCCGATTGAGGATCACACCGAAAATGATCAGCGACACGGTAAAGAAGAGCCATCCCATCGAGCGGCGCACGGCTTTGTTCAGGAACAGGAGGAAAGGGGCGACGACACCCAGAAGAATCTCGATCACCAGAGAGATGGTCGCCGCCGGATGCGAAAAGAAATCCAATTGCCTGTGCCTGACTATGAGATCGCCGATCTTCACAATGCCGTAGGTCCCGATAAACCACGGGATGATCCGGGCCAGGGGGGTCAGAAGATCCATTTCAGGGTTGCGGCCGAAACTTATGTTGGCATAGATGGACTCCAGGATGACCATCGGAAATCCGACCATAATTGCCGAGAGCAGGAACAACACAGGAAGGATCGGAGTGTTCCACAGCGCGCTCACCTTGCTGGGGGCGATCAGCATCAGCGTTCCCAGAGAGGACTGGTGCATGAACGACAAGACCACGCCGGCCACGATGAAAAGCGGCAGCAGGATCCGCACCCCGGTATTTAAGGCCAGGATCGGTTTCTCGACACGGCGAAGCAGCCTGGCGCCCCACTCTTCCTTATCAATCCTGGCCTTGAGTCCTTCCAGAATCGAAGGGCTCATCTCCACACTCAAGACCATGAGGTAGAAGGTGACGCACATGCCCACTTCAAAGAGCACGGAGTTACCCTGCCAGTTGAAGATCGGACGCCATATGTTCCAGTAGCGGCCCAGATCGAAGCTCAAAGCGATGGCTACCCACAGGTACCCGAGGAAGGCAGTGAGTATGGCGGGACGGAGCAATGCCTTGAACTTTCTTCTGCCGAAAATATCCACCAGGGCGGCGGTGGTGAATCCGCCGGCGGCCAAAGCGACACCGCAAGCAACATCGAAGGAGATCCAGATGCCCCACGGGTTATAGTTGTCCAGGTTGGTTACGGTGCCCAGTCCAAGGAGCATACGGGTGATGCCGAAAGAGAACCCAACCCCCATAATGATCAGCAGGGTCAACGTGCCGAACGTGAAGAACGGCTTTGTGACTCGATGTGGTTTGTCGTTGTGCATCACACGGGTCATTTCGCACCCCCTTCAGGCAGCCGGGCCGGGTGCGCGCCGCTTTCGCCATTTGTATTCGGACCTTCGTCCGGATGTTGCCGGTGGTTGTACCACATGAGTGCGGAGAGGACACCGTAGAACGCGATGGGAATCACGCCGTACCTGAAAATCCCGTGCTGAATGGCTTCGGTCCGGCGCGGAGGCGCGAAATCCGGAAGCTTTAACAAGCCGATCTCGTCCACAGGCCTGCCGGTCAGGTAAAGCCAGGAGGTTCCTCCCACTTCCGTTTCGCCGTAAATGTGGTTCACGTATCTGTCCGGGCGGCGCTTCAGGCGTTCCTTTGCCATGACAACCAATTCCGCGAGGCGGCCGAAAACCAGTGCCTCGGTCGGGCAGGAAGCGGCACAGGCAGGATTTGCCCCGGTCCCCTTGGCCCGGTCCGTACAAAACTCGCACTTGCGCACGCGCGGTTTGAAAGCCTCGTTGAATTCATAGGCAGGAATTTGGAACGGACACGCAACCAGGCAGTATCGGCAGCCGATGCAAATCGTGGGATTGTACGTTACCGCCCCGTCCGGCGCTTTGGTCAGCGCACCCACGATGCACGCGGAGACACAGGAAGGGTAAAGGCAGTGCATGCACTGGACCTTTACGAAGGTTTGAGGCAACCCGGCCTGATCGTGAGACGGACTTCCTGGAAACTGATTCACAACCGTGAACGCCGATTCGGAAGGCCGGCGAAACGTGCGGAGCACATCCCGATCTGAAAAGGACTCCGCGGTTCTTGGAAGGTGATTCCTGCGGTTGCACGCCTCCTCGCACTTGCGACACCCGATGCAAAGGGTGGTGTCCACAAGCACCCCCACATAATCCGGCGAGGGCAAGAGTTTTTCATTTGTTCCTTGAGAATCACTTGCTATCAACGGGGAAGCAACCACCCCGGTGCCTGCGGCCACACATAGTTTTAATAGGGCTCGACGCCTTGAATCCATACACACCTCCACCCTGAGTAGCGTGTTTGTAGCCTAAAGGAGGGCTCCAACACAAGGAATTTAGCACGGCGCCTCATCGTGGAAATTTGATTTCTGGCAGCCCGCGCCCTTATGTGGTTGAATATGCAGCTTATGGATATTGTCCTCGAAACGCGGGATCTCACGAAACATTACAGCATGGGTAGCGTGGTGGTGCGCGCCCTGGACGGAATCACCCTTCGCGTCGCGCGGGGGGAGTTCCTCGGCTTGCTCGGCACTTCCGGCTCCGGAAAGTCCACGCTCCTGAACCTCGTTGCCGGCCTGGACCGTCCCACTTCCGGATCGCTCAGAGTGTTCGATCACAACCTGGCGGACCTGTCCCGCGAGGCCCTCAGCGTGCATCGCCGCAAAAATGTTGGCATGATTTTTCAGTCCTTCAACCTCATCCCCACCATGACTGCCGCGGAAAATGTGGCGCTCTCGATGATGTTTGCCGGGGTGCCGCGGGCGCAACGCGAGCGGCACGCACGGGAGCTGCTCGAAAAGGTGGGCTTGGCCGGGCGCCAGCTCCACAGGCCGAAAGAGCTTTCCGGAGGAGAACAACAGCGAGTTGCCATCGCGCGCGCGCTCGCGAATCACCCCGAGATCCTACTGGCCGACGAACCGACAGGCAACTTGGACAGCAAGACGGCCGGAGAAATCCTCGCCCTGCTCCGCGATTTGAACACAAACGCGGCGAAAACGGTCATCCTGGTAACTCACGACTCTGCGCTCGCGTCGAAATTTGTCCAGCGCACCATGACCCTGCTGGATGGCAAGGTTGTCGCGGAGGCCGGCTCATGATTGTCACCGACACGATTCACCTGGCGCTGCGCAACCTGCGCGAAGCGGTCCTGCGCACGGCGCTCACGGCGCTCGGCGTATCCATCGGCATCGCCTCGCTGGTCGGCATGGTGTCGTTCGGCGTGGCCCTGCAGGATCAGATTGTCGGGAATTTCCTGAGATCGGGCGTGTTCAATTCCATTACGGTCACTTCAGCCCTGCCGGCCATGGCGCGGCTCCGGCGCACGAAAGGCGTGGAGAGGTTTATCAAGGGTATTGAACCCGCGCAACCGCCCGCGGCACGCCCCAAGCTTGACGATGGCGCGCTGCAAAAACTGGCGGCGCTGGATCGAGTCAAAGAGGTTTATCCCGACATTCGCGTGCCCGTGGAAGTGAAACTCGAAGATTTCTCGGAGTATTCGGTTGCAGCCGGAGTGTCTATGTCCGCCCGGGGCGAGGGAGTGTTTCAACAGATCAACATCGGCCAGTTCTTCCCCAATGACGCCGGCGACAGCTGCATGATCAGCCTGGATTTTGCGCATCATATGACAGACGGTGATGTCAAAGCCCTGCTTGGCAAAGAGTTGACTCTGGGTTACGCAACCTCGGCAAATCCCGCCCGTTCAAATCCCGGCGTTTCCGAGACAGGCCTCAGCGTTCAGCGCACGGAAAAGAAATTCCGCATCGTGGGCATTATCGAGCGACAGACGGGCGCGGGTCTGGGCGCAGGCATGTTCACCTCCGTGATGATTCCCCTGGCCACGGCGCGCCAGATGAATGCTTACGATGTCAGCAATCCACAAGACATCCTGCGCCAGCTCTCCGAAAAATCGACATACACGACGGCGACGGTCAAGGTAGCGCGACCTCCGGATACCGAGGAAGTGGAAAAGAAGATCCGAGACATGGGATTTACCGCGGTGTCTGTCGCGGATCTGATGCAGGGCCAGAAACGGGCGTTCATTTTGCTGGATTTGCTCCTCGGATTGGTCGGCTCGATCGCTCTGACCGTGGCGTCTCTCGGAATCATTAACACCATGGTCATGTCCATCCTCGAACGCACGCGGGAAATCGGCATCATGAAGGCGGTGGGAGGCAGCGATGAAGACATCCGCAGGATCTTTCTCATCGAGGCCACGCTGATCGGATTTGTGGGAGGTGCATTCGGGATCGTGCTAGGATGGGCTGTAGGGAGAGTCATCAACCTGGGCGCCAACATCTATCTGCAGAACCAGGGCGCGCCGGCGGCGAACCTTTTTACGATTCCATGGTGGCTGGTTGCAGGAGGGGTAGGGTTTGCTCTGCTTATCAGCCTGCTAGCAGGAAGCTTCCCGGCGATGCGCGCGGCCCGGCTCGACCCGATCCAGGCGTTACGTCACGACTGATTTTTGCCAACCTCAACGCGTGCGTTCGTGTTCGATGATCTTGGCGAGCATCGAGTCGAGGTCGTGCGTGTTTTCGTAGCCCACCATTCTCCGGAGCTTGGTGATGTCGGGGACGCGGCGCTCCATGTCCTCGAACCCTTCCTGATACGCCTTTTCGTAGGGAATGTGCTCGATCGGCGATGAGCTGCGCGTCAGGCTCTTGACGCGGGTCGCAAGATCGTTGATCGAGATTTCCTCGTCGCCGCCGATATTGAAGATCTCGCCCACGGCATGGGGCTCTTCGATCAGAGAGATGACACCGTGAACGACGTCGCCGACATAGGTGAAGGTGCGCGTTTGCGACCCGGTGCCGTAAATGGTCAGCGACTCATTGCGCAGGGCCTGTCCGACGAATCGCGGCACGACCATGCCGTAGCGTCCCGTCTGGCGCGGCCCGACGGTGTTGAAAAAGCGAGCCACGATCACCGGCAGCTGTTTGGTGCGGTAATACGCAAGCGCCAGAAACTCGTCCATCGCCTTGGTGGCGGCATAGCTCCAACGGGCGACTTCGGTCGAGCCGTAGATGCGCTCGTCGTCTTCGCAAAGCGGAACCTTCGAGTTCCGGCCGTAAATCTCCGATGTGGAGGCCAGGAAGGTCTTCTTGCGAAATTTGTTGGCCAGCTCCAGAACGATTTCCGTTCCCGCGATGTTCGTGTGGATCGATTTGAGCGGCTCGTCGATGATCAGCTTGACGCCAACGGCGGCAGCCAGGTGGACGACCACATCGCAGATTCCTGTCAACTCGAGCATCGCCTCACGGTTCAGAATGGTATCGTTGACGAAATGAAAGCCGGGATTCTTGAGGAGATGCTTGATATTTTCGAGCCTGCCGGTGGAGAGGTCATCGATGACATAGACCTCCTGGCCGCGCTCGAGATAGGCCTCTGAAAGATACGAGCCGATGAACCCCGCACCGCCGGTAATAAGTACTTTCACTGGGTCTCCTTTAATTAAGTCAGGGAATCTAATCTTTTCCGGCTCCAGGGTCAATGCCCATCTGCGTATCCCACGTGCGGCAGAGATCGTATGTTAGCGCTTATGGGCGGAAACCCACACATCTTTGTGGTAAAGCTCTGATTGTCATATAATTTCGCCGGGATCTCCTCTATGAGCGAGCCGCCGAGAATCGAGCAACCGGACAAGAGTGCCTCTCATACCTGGCACTACGTGTTGGCGACCATCGCCTTCCTGCTGCTGGCTCTGACTGCAACGCAGATTCTCCTTCATCAGCCCTCGGTCGGCAACCCAATGCTCGCACCCCGCACGTTCCAGCTATGGACGGCGACGGTTTTGGTCGTGCTCGCCTTGCTCGTGCTGGCGACCCTGCTTGGGCGCAACCTGATCAAACTCTATTTCGAGCGCAAGAGCGGCCAGGTAGGCAGCCGCATCCGAGGCAAGATGGTCAGCATCTTCGTGGTGCTGTCGCTGGTGCCCGCAGTGCTGCTCTTCTCGCTCGCCTACTACCTGGTTACCGCGTCCATGGAACGCTGGTTCACAGCACCGGCGGCGGAGCTCCAAGACTACAGCAAGGATATCGCCGAGCAGTACTACAGCGAAACCGCCGAGCGTGCCCGCAATTTCGCCGCGAGCATTGCCGAGCGCGCCGGTGCGGCGGCAAGCCTTCAGCTGCTCCCTCAGTCCGATCTCGGCCAGGCGCTGCTGGACCTGCGGCGCCTCTATCATATCGGGGACATCCGCATCTATGACAAGGACGGCGCCCTTTCCAGCGAGATAGGCAAGCCGGCATCGAGCGGCGATTTGAAAACGGACCCGCAGAAGAAGGCGGATCTGGAGAAGCTGATTTCCGGAGGGCTGCAAGGGATCTCTGACCTCAAATTGCAGAAGATCTCACCGACCGATGCGCTGCATGAAATGATTTGGGTCACAGCCCCAATTCGCGACCACAGCGCGCGGATCATCGGAGTAGTGGCGACGGAGACGGAGATTCCGGGCAGCGTCCGCTTCAAGTCCCAGTCCGTGATGCAAGCGTATGCCGCCTATACTCAGCTGCAGAAGGAAAAATCGGCAGTGCGCCGCACGACGCTGCTGATGTTTGCGTTGTGCACGCTTCTGATCGTGTTCGCATTTTCCTGGTTCGCCATGTACCTCGCGAAGCGTATCACGGTGCCCATTCAGGCGCTGGCCGAGGGCGCCGCCGCCGTCGCGGCCGGGAACCTCGACTATCGCGTGTACTGCACTGCGTTCGACGAGTTGGAAAACCTGGTCACGTCGTTCAACCGGATGACGGCCGAGCTGCAGGAGAACAAAGCACACATCGAGGCAGCGCAGAACAGCCTGCGGGAATCCAATGTGCAGCTTGACGATCGCAGGCGTTTTATAGAGACCATTCTGCAGGCGATCCCCACGGGCGTCGTATCCCTGAACAGCGACCATCGCATTCGCACCATGAACCGGGCTGCCCTTCAGATGCTGGACGCGCACGGGCATAGCGGCGACGCGCGCCTTGAAGACGTGGTCAAGGGCCAGGCCGGCAACACGCTACGGACGCTGCTGCGGAAATCGAGCATGCTTGGGCCGGTGGTCCGCGACATCGATCTTAACCTTCAGGGCAAGACCTTGCATCTGGCGGCCACGGTAACACCGCTGATCGACAGTTCCGAACAACATAGCGGGTGGGTCATTGTGCTGGATGACCTAACCGAATTGCTGCGCATGGAGAAGATGGCAGCCTGGCAGGAGGTCGCCCGGCGATTGGCTCACGAAATCAAGAATCCGCTCACCCCTATCCAGCTCTCGGCAGAACGCATGCTGCATCGCTTCCGCCAGATTCCGCTGCCAGGAGGCAGGGCGGCGCAGGGCGAAGCCTGGCGCGAACAGTTGGCGGCCTATGAAAAGCTGCTCTCCGAGTGTGTGCTAACCATCATTCGCGAAGCCGATTCCCTCAAGAACCTGGTGGACGAGTTCTCTGGATTCGCGCGTCTGCCCGGGGCGCGCCTGGAGGAAACTGACCTGCACCGCGTCCTCGAAAGCGCTTTGAGTCTTTACAACAGCCGCATCCAGGACGTCCAGATCGAGAGGGTTTTCGATCCCGGATTGCCTCCGGTCCTCCTCGACCGAGAACAGATGAAGCGCGTATTCATCAACCTCTTCGATAATGCCCTCGAGGCCATGTCCGGCGATTCTTCAGCCAAAGTGCTGAGGATTTGCACCAGCCGGAACGTCCTGCAGCGCTCCGTGCGCATCGAGATCAGCGACACCGGCTGCGGTTTTCCCAAGGAGTATCAGGACAGTCTCTTCCTGCCCTATTTCTCGACGCGTCGGGGAGGGACCGGGCTGGGACTGGCCATCGTGCGCCAGATAGTCTCCGACCATCGCGGCCAGGTACGGGCGGAACGCAATATTCCCCTGGGCACGCGGATCGTGATTGATTTGCCCTTGGCGTCTTCTTGAAGAAAGATCAAAATAGGCACCTATGACCAAGGCCGCGATCCTCATCGTCGACGATGAAAAGGGTGTGCGCTCCTCATTGCAGGGCATCCTGGAGGACGATGGATTCGATGCCGAAGGTGTATCGAGCGGCGAAGAATGCCTTGTGTGTGTCGCAAAAAAGGAATACGCCGTCGTTCTGCTCGACATCTGGCTGCCGGGCATGGACGGGCTCCAGGTGCTCGAGCAGATTCGAAAGATCGCGCCGGCCGCAAGCGTCATCATGATTTCCGGGCACGCGTCGATCGAAGCAGCAGTGCGCGCCACAAAGCTGGGCGCCTTCGACTTCATCGAGAAGCCCCTGTCGCTCGAAAAAACTCTCCTCGTGGTAAAGAATGCGTTGCATCAGCGTTCGCTCGAAGAAGAAAACCGGCTGTTGCGCGAGCAGATCGGCCAAAAGTACGTCATGATCGGCGACTCCGTGCCCATGCAGGCGTTACGCCAGCAGATTGAGTTCGCCGCTCCCACAAACGGCCGCGTATTGATTTGTGGTGAGAACGGGACGGGCAAGGAACTGGTAGCTCACCTCTTACACTTGCACAGCGCGCGTCGGGACCAACCCTTCGTCGAGATGAACTGTGCCGCCATTCCGGAAGAGCTCATTGAAAGCGAGCTGTTCGGCCATGTGAAAGGATCCTTCACCGGCGCCACGGACGACAAGGAGGGAAAGTTTGCTCAGGCGGACGGCGGCACGCTGTTTCTCGACGAAGTAGGCGACATGAGCTCGAAAACCCAGGCCAAGGTTTTGCGCGTCCTCGAAGAGCAACGCTTCACGCCCGTGGGCAGCAATGCCTCGATGCGCGTCGACGTGCGCGTCCTCGCTTCCACGAACAAGGACCTCGAAAAAGAGATCGATCTCGGCAATTTCCGCGAAGATCTTTACTACCGCCTGAACGTAATTCCCTTTCAGCTCCCTCCGCTGCGCGAGCGGAGAGAGGACATCGCGGAGCTGGCCTGCTACTTTCTGGAGGATTTCGCCAGAAAATACGCGCGCAAGGCTCCCTCCTTCACGCGCAAGGCGCAGGAGATTCTGGATAGCTACTCCTGGCCGGGCAACGTGCGAGAGCTGCGCAACATCATGGAGCGATTCATTATCATGACGCCCCAGCAGCGCCTGGACGTCTTTGACCTGCCAGAAGCAATCCTGCGGCGCACGATTCCGGCCATACCGGAACCGAGCGGGGATTCGTCGCTCCAGGACGCTCGCGAAAAGTTCGAGCGTGCGTTCATATTGCAAAAGCTGATGGAGCACAAGGGAAACGTAAGCCGCACGGCGCAGGTGCTGCAAATGGAACGCAGCAACCTCTATCGCAAGATGAGACAGTTGGACATTCCATATTCGGGACGGGAGAACGGTGAACCCGATTAGCAACCGCAATGCGGCATGCGTGCCGCCACTATAATTGCTCCCGGCGCGGCAGTGCGGTAATGTGAATAGGAAGCGCGTTCGCGGTCCCTTCCAGCGGCGCATCAAACTTATGCTCAGGAGATTTGGGGGAAACATGGCGCAAAACAAAATCCCTGCGACTGTCCGGATGATGATCTGGGGCGCGATCCTGCTGCTTGCAGTTCCTCTGTCGGCCCAGGATAAACAGCCCCCGCAAATTCAGACGCACGATAGTACGCTCAGACGCGTTCTTTTCAGCGATTACACGACTCCGACCGTGCGACTCATCCAAGTGCGCGGGGAAAGCCTGCTTGCTTCCATGATCCAGAATGGGAAGCTCGAGATCAGCGACGAAGACGCGGTCCGCCTAGCGCTCGCCAACAATGTAGACATCAATGTGCAGCGCTATGTTCCTTATTCCGCATTGTGGGGCGTCGAAGCCGGCCGTGCCGTGCTGGATCCGACCGTGACTTTCAGTCCCGGCATCAATCGCGTGGTGACCCCGGCAAGTAGTGCTTTGCAGGGTGGTTCCTCCGTGCTCAGCCTGTCCAACCTCTACAGCATGGACGTGCACAAGCCTTTCGTGCAGGGGCTGGACCTTGATTTCACCGTCAGTGCGACGCGGGCGCGAACGAACAATTACTTCTCCAGTCTCAACCCGTCGATCACCACACAATGGACCATCGGCGCTACCCAGCACCTTCTCCAGGGTTTCGGCAACATCGCTCGAGGGCACTTCCTTCAGGTCGCCCGCAATAACTACAACATGTCCCTGGAAGCTTTTTCAAGCAGCGTGATCACCATCGTGACCAGCGTGCTCAACACATACTGGAACCTGGTCTTCAACGATGAGGACATAAAGCTCAAGGAGGCATCCCTCAAGCTCGCGCAGATTACACTCGACCAGACTCAGATTCAGGAGCAGGTGGGGACGATGGCTCCCCTGGATGTCCTGCAGGCTCAGGCACAGGTGGCGAGCGTCAATCAGGAGTTGATCGTGTCCCGATTCAACCGCAAGATTACGGAAGACCAGCTCATGAAACTGATCTCCCCGCATTCGGACACGGCCCCGGTCGCGGCCGCTATCGTGCCGGCAAGCAAGCCGCTGCCCCCATCCACGCCGGCAAACGATGTGACGGCGGCGATCCAGCGCGCGCTCGAGATCAGGCCCGAAGTCAAGAACCAGCTGCTGAACCAGGCCAACAACAAGATCCAGTCGGACTATATGCGAAACCAGCTCCGGCCAATCCTGGATTTCACAGCGAGTTACTCACAAAACGGGCTCGGCGGCGACGTGATTCTGCGCGATTACTCGCAAGGCATTTTCAATGCGCCCCTCATTGGAATCCAGAACGGCGGCCTGCTGGACTCACTCAGTTCCCTGTTCGGCGGCAGCAACATCGGCTACGCCTTCGGATTCAACCTGAAGATCCCGATCGGAAACGATCAGGCGCGTGCCAATCACGCCCAGGCGCAGATTGCCTACCTGCAAGGGGAGGAATCCTTGCGATCCCTGCGCCAGCAGATCGCCTTGCAAGTGCGCCAGGCCTTCGACACCGTGGAGATGAACCGCAACAGCGTCGCCGCCGCGCAGGTCGCCGTGGATTACCAGCAGAAGCGGCTGCAGGGAGAGCAGGACAAGTATGAGCTGGGAGCAAGCACCACTTTTCTGGTGCTGCAGGCGCAGCGCGACCTGGAAAACTCCCAGAACGTGTTGCTGCAAGCGAAGATCGCCTGGATCCAGAGCCGCATCGCTCTCGATCAAGCGGTAGGAGACACCTTGTCCACCCATAGCATCGCCCTCGATGACGCGCTGAACCTGCCGAAGAAGTAAATACGAGTTTAGAATAGCCAAGGAGGTATCGCAGCGTGCCCGGAAAGGTAACCAAATCTGATGCTAAATGGAAAAAACTGCTGACCGAGGAGCAGTACGAAGTCACGCGCCGCAAGAAAACCGAGAGGCCGTTCACCGGGGCCTACTGGGACAATTTCGACAATGGAATTTACAAATGTGTCGCGTGCGGCGCCGTTCTGTTCGCCTCCGATGCCAAATTTGATGCGGGCTGCGGCTGGCCCAGCTATACGGCGCCGGCGGATGCCGAAAACGTGATGACGGCCCCGGACGACAGCCACTTCATGCATCGCGTGGAGGTGTTGTGCCGTCAATGCGATAGTCATCTCGGCCACGTGTTCGAGGACGGACCGGAGCCGACCGGGCTGCGCTATTGCATCAATTCCGCCTCGCTCAAGTTCGAGCCGGACAAGCCGGGCGGCGAGTGACGCGTCACTCTTGGAGCTTGGTTTTGTCTTGATTCCACGGGCACCAGATCTTTCTTGCTGTAGCTAGTTTCGTTCGCGAAACTCTCTGGTTACGTCGAAAATCCGAGTGAGCGGCTTGGACCTGGATTTGGACCTCGACGTGGACCTGGATGATCTTGTCCGAGGTGACTTTCCAGTTATAACATTTACAAGGTCGCCCTTTATTTGTGTTTGTCCAAGTCCACGTCCAGGTCGAAGCCCACGTTCAGGACGGAGGACTAAGGAGCTTCGCGAATGAAACCGGATGTGACCATCATCGGCGGCGGGTTGGCGGGAACGGAGGCGGCCTGGCAGGTTGCCCGCACAGGTCTGCGCGTCCGCTTGTACGAAATGCGCCCCGCGGTATTGACGCCTGCCCATCGATCCGGAGATTTCGCAGAACTTGTTTGCAGCAACTCGCTGAAATCCAACCTTCCTGGAACCGCGCCCTTCCTGCTCAAGCAAGAGTTGCGGCGGCTGGGCAGCTTGCTGATGAGCATTGCGGACGAAGTTTGCGTACCGGCCGGCCACGCGCTCGCAGTGGACCGCGAGCTGTTCTCCAAACGTGTCACGGAGGAGATTCTCGGCGAAGCCCGCATCCAGATCGCGCGCGAAGAAGTCACGTCTCTTCCACAGGAGGGCGTCACGATCGTGGCGACGGGCCCGCTGACCTCCGCCGCCCTCTCCGGAGCGATCGCTTCCTTCGCCGGGCGTGAACATCTTTATTTCTACGATGCCATCTCCCCGATCGTCGATGCCGCTACCATTGATGAATCCAGGGTTTTTTCCGCCTCGCGATACGGCAAGGGCGGGGAGGATTACATCAATGCGCCGATGACACAAGCGGAGTATCGCTGCTTTTATGAAGCTCTGATCGGCGCCGAATCCGTTCCTGTGCGTGAATTTGAGAAGGCCATGTATTTCGAGGGTTGTTTGCCGATCGAGGAACTGGCGCGCCGCGGAATCGACACGCTGCGCTTCGGGCCCATGAAGCCGGTGGGCTTGATCGATCCGCGCACCCATCGCCGCCCGTATGCGGTGGTTCAGCTGCGTCAGGAAAACCTGATGGCGGACAGCTACAATCTGGTGGGATTCCAGAATCACTTGCGATTTCCGGAACAGAAACGCATCTTCCGTCTCATTCCCGGGCTCGAAAACGCGGAGTTCCTCCGGTTCGGGCAGATTCATCGAAACACATATCTATCGGCGCCCGCTCTGCTCCTTGCCACCCTCCAGGCGCGCAGGCGCACGGATCTGTTTTTCGCGGGACAAATCTGCGGCGTGGAAGGGTATGTCGAGTCCATCGCAACCGGTTTAATCGCCGGCATCAATGCGGCGCGGCTCGTGCAGGGCAAGGAACCGTCGGTGGCCCCGCGTGCCACCGCCTGCGGCAGCCTCCTCCATTACATCAGCTGCGCCGCTCCGGAGCACTTTCAGCCCGCCAACATAAGCTTTGGGCTGTTGGCGGAAGCGACGGAGGAGACCAGGAATATTCGTGACCGCAAGATGCGCCACCAGATCCAGGTTTCCGGAGCACTCGAGGAGATGGAGCGCTGGATACAGTCCCTGATGGAAACAATTCTGACCCGGGACGATAGCTAGAAATGGCACTGACGCTGGCTGGATGGATCGAACAGTACATGGCGCATCTTCGCTACCAGCGGGATGCCTCTCCTCACACCCTGCGCAATTACGCTTCCGACCTCTATCAGTTCCATCATTACCTGACACACACGGCCGAGGGAGAACCGCGCCTCGAGCCCGAGCTGGCGCAGATCGACAACCTGACGATTCGCGAGTTTCTGGGAGTGCTCTATCGGCGGCAGAATCGCAAGTCTTCGGTCGCTCGCAAGCTGGCGGCGCTACGCTCGTTCCTGAAGTATCTTGCGGGCCAGGGCGCGATCCCGTCGAATCCGGCCAAGATTGTTGCTTCTCCCAAGCAGGAGAAACGGCTCCCGGATCACCTGACGGCTGCTGCCGTGACCGAGCTGATCGAAGCTCACCATGCCGGTTCGATCCTGGGGATCCGCGATAGGGCGATTTTCGAGATGTTCTATGCGACGGGGATTCGTGTGAGTGAGCTTGTGGGCCTGAACCGTGACGACCTTGACCTCGACGGTGGATTGGTGCGCGTACTTGGGAAAGGGCGCAAGGAGCGCATCGTCCCGTTCGGGACAAAGGCTCTGGAGGCGCTCACCGCCTATCTCGACATGCGCCGGGAACCTGTTGCGAAACGCCGCCGATGGGGCATAAGCAAATCCGCTGCCGCGGGCGATGCCATCTTTCTTAACTGCCGCGGCGGGCGGTTAACCACGCGAGGAGTTGCGGTCATCCTCGACCGTCATGTGGTAAAGCTGGCACAGCGGCTGCGAGTGCACCCGCATACTTTGCGCCACACATTCGCCACGCACATGCTTGATGCCGGCGCGGACCTGCGTTCGATCCAGGAGCTTCTCGGCCACGAGAGCCTGTCCACGACGCAAAAGTACACCCACGTCACAACGGAGCAATTGGTCCGCATCTATCGTTCCTGCCACCCGCGCGCAAAAAAAACCTAACGCAGTAACAATTCCGCTCCGCCAGGAAGCGACACGTAGCAGTTAACTGTCGCGAAACAAGTTCTGCTTTGCCACGGAGTTTATGCGAGAGAGTCACTGGTCTGCTCCGCCCCTGCCGGGGCTCGGCCACCCGATATTGCTGCTCAGGTTCGCACAGGAACCAATTAACTTTCGATGGCGAGACTCCTAATGAGGGATGCGACGGACGCCAGATCGACCAAGTCGGTTTTCTTCGTAGCGCGATGGAAAAGCTCCACCTTGCCCTGTTTGATCTTCTCGCTGCCGATTACAATACGGTAAGGGATTCCGATCAGGTCGGCATCCTTGAATTTGACGCCCGGGCGCTCGCTCCGGTCGTCGAGGAGTACGTCAATGCCCGCGGCGTGCAGTTCATGGTACAGACTGTCAGCCGCGGCCTTCATGTCGTCTTTGTAGTTCACCGGAGTAAGGATCACCGCGAACGGCGCAATCGAGACCGGCCAGATGATTCCATTCTCATCGTGGAATAGCTCGATGGCCGAAGTCATGATGCGCTCAACGCCGATCCCATAACTTCCCATTACGATCGGCGTCTGCTTGCCGTCGGCGGTGAGCACCATCGCGCCCATGCTTTGGGAATACTTGGTGCCGAGTTTAAAGATGTGGCCGACCTCGGCCGCCTTGTAGACATCGAGCGGGCGTCCGCATTCGGAGCACGGCTCACCTTTTTCGACGGTGCGCAAATCCGCCCAGACGGGCTGGAAATGAACACCTGGAGTGACGCCCTGGAGATGATAGTCGTTCTTATTTGCTCCGCAGGTGAGATTCTGGCGCTCCTGCAATTCGAGATCGGCATAGACTGGCATGTTGGTCACACCGACCGGCCCCAGGCTGCCGGCGTCGGCGCCGAAAGCCTCACGGATCTCTTCGGGGTGAGCGGGACGCGCCTGCATGGTTGCCAGTGTGGCCATGACCTTCGACTCGTTCAACTGATGATCGCCGCGCAAGAGGAACAAATGAGGCCGATCGTCGATCATGTAAACCAGCGATTTGATCTGATGTGTCGGAGGCACCTGCAGGAAATCTGCAATTTCGGCGATCGTTTTCCGGCCGGGAGTGTGCACTTCATGCGGCGCGTCCGCGGCGGGTGCATCGGCGACCTTCGCGATCCTTGATACCGCGCGCTCCAGGTTCGCGGCGTAGCCGCAGTCACAGGAAACCACGGAATCCTCGCCCGCGTCCGTGCGCACCATGAACTCCTGCGACTGGCTGCCGCCCATGGCGCCCGAACTCGCTTCCACGACCACAAACTTCAACCCGCAACGGGTGAAAATGCGGCAATACACATCGTGGTGCAGGAGATAACTGCGGTCGAGCCCGGCCCAGTCCACATCGAAGGAATAGGAATCCTTCATAATGAACTGGCGCAACCGCAGCAGGCCGGACTTGGGACGCGCCTCGTCGCGAAACTTCGTTTGAATCTGGTACCAGATCTGCGGCAGATCTTTGTAGGAGCGGACTTCCTTACGCGCGATGTCCGTGAAAATCTCCTCGTGAGTCATGCCCAGGCAGAGATCCCGGTTGGCGCGATCCTTCAAGCGGAACATATTCTCGCCCATGTCATTCCAGCGGCCCGATTCCTGCCAGAGATCCGCCGGATGGAGCGCGGGCAGAAAAAACTCCTGGGCGCCGGCGGCGTTCAGTTCGTCGCGGATGATGTTCATGATTTTGAGCGCGGTGCGCTGCCCCAGCGGCAGGAACGAATAGATGCCGGCTGCAAGCTGGCGGACAAAGCCGCCACGAATCAGGAGTTGGTGCGAGGGAAACTCCGCATCTGCGGGGTTGTCTCGCAGCGTCGGGATGAAGGTTTTGGACCAGCGCATGTCATGCTCCTTGGGAAAATAATATCTGCATAGACGGTTAATTCTAGGGTACGCGCCCCTGCAGTCAAGCTCAATGTGGCAGTCACCAATTTCTATGGCTTCCGGCGCGCGTAAAGGTGCGGTAGACTGTTTTTCCTAGCTGCCCGCGATATGGGATGAGGGAATGGAGATGAAAACTCTTAATGAGATCGATCCTGCCGTCGCAAATGCGATCGCAGCCGAGACCCGGCGCCAGAATCAGACACTGGAACTCATTGCCTCCGAAAACTTCGTAAGTGAAGCGATCCTGGAAGCGGCGGGGTCGGTATTCACGAACAAGTACGCGGAAGGGTATCCCGGTAAACGCTACTACGGCGGCTGCGAGTTTGTCGACGAAGTGGAAACTCTGGTGCAGGAGAGGGCCAAAAAGCTGTTCGGCGCGGAGCACGTGAATGCACAGCCTCATTCCGGAACACAGGCCAATATCGCCGTGTATATGGCCATCTGCAAACCGGGCGACACGGTTCTTGGCATGAGCCTTTCCCACGGCGGGCACTTGACGCACGGGCACCCGCTTAATTATTCCGGCAAAATGTACCATTTCCATTCCTACGGCCTACGCGCCGATACCGAACTGCTTGATTATGACGAAATCGCCCGGCTCGCCGAGGAGCACAAGCCGCGGCTCATCGTATGCGGGGCCAGTGCCTACCCCCGCGTTTTGGATTACCGGTGCATCGCCGAAATCGCGCACGCCAATGGCGCATACTGTCTGGCCGACATCGCGCATGTCGCCGGTCCAGTGGCTGCGCGCTTGCTTCCCAGCCCCTTTCCGTACGCGGATTTTGTGACCACCTCCACTCACAAGACCTTGCGTGGACCGCGCGGTGGGCTCATCATGTGCCGCGAACAGTTTGCGAAAGAGCTGGACAAAGCGGTGTTTCCCGGCTCCCAGGGCGGTCCGCTGATGCATGTGATCGCCGCGAAGGCCGTCTGTCTCCACGAGGCGCTCCAACCAAGCTTCGTGCAATACCAGCGCCAGGTTCTCGCCAACGCCGCAAGGCTGGCCAAAAGCCTCATGGAGGGTGGTTTCCGGCTTGTTTCCGGCGGTACGGAGAACCATCTGATGCTGGTGGACCTCCGCATAAAGGGAATCACAGGCAAAGAGGCCGAACAGGCGCTCGAGAAAGCAAACATCACCGTCAACAAGAACGCCATTCCGTTCGAACAGAGTTCCTTGACGGTCACCAGCGGCATCCGCATAGGAACACCAGCGGTCACGACCCGCGGAATGAAGGAAGAAGAGATGGATGCCATCGGGCGCATGATCTGCCGCGTGCTCGGCGCGCCATCCAACGATTCGGTGCTGCGCATGGTGCGCGAGGAAGTTCTCGCGCTCACCGCAAGATATCCGCTCTATCCCGATCGAGTTTGCTGATAAAGTATTCGCTCACTGCCCGACTTCCGTGGTTGATTGACGGCGATGATTTCACCTGGCGAGCTGAGAAAAATCCTGGGACCCGAGGGCCAGATTGCGCGCGTGCACCCGAAATACGAATTCCGTCCCGGACAGATTCAAATGGCCCAGGCAGTCGCCGACGCCATCGAGAATCGTCATCACCTGTGCGTGGAAGCCGGCACCGGGACGGGGAAAACCCTCGCCTACCTTCTGCCCTGCATTTCAAGCAGCCAGCGCGTGATTATTTCCACCGGCACCAAAAACCTGCAGGAACAGATCTTCTTCAAGGACATTCCCTTTCTGGAGAAGGCGCTGGGACGAAAGTTCTCCGTCTGCTATGTCAAAGGACGCAGCAACTATCTCTGCCTGAAAAAACTGGCTGAGATTGACAATGGAGGTTATCTTTTCTCTCCCCGCGATCCCGAGCACCTGGAAACAATACGGGAATGGGCCAAGAGGACGGATACCGGTGACAGGGCGGAACTGAAGGATCTGCCCGACGACTTTGCTCTCTGGCGCCATCTGGATGCCCGCCGCGAAACCTGCACCGGCCAGAAGTGCAGCGACTTCGACGCCTGCTACGTCACCAGGGTACGGCAGCGGGCGCTGGAATCCGACATCGTCATCGTCAACCACCACCTGTTTTTCGCCGACCTGGCTTTGCGCCAGGGCGACTTTGGACAGGTTTTGCCCGATTATTCGGTCGTCATTTTCGATGAGGCGCATGAGCTTGAGGATATCGCAACGCAGTATTTCGGGATCATGGTCAGCAGCTTCCGGCTCGACGAGTTCGCACGCGATACCGTAAGCGCGCTGTCGGAATTAAGCGACCCCTCGACCTTTCTCCAGGATCAAATCGCCCGTCTCACAGTTGCCGCCGGGGAATTCTTTGGCGCATTCCGCGGCACGGAGGGCCGCTTTCCGTTGCGCGAGCTGGGTGCGGGAAGGCAAATGCGCCGCGGGCAGCAGCGGGGTGACGCACCCGAGGAACCTTACCGCCGCCTGCTGTCCCAGCTGTCGGTAATTCAATCATCGCTGGCGAAAATGCCGTCCCGAAGCGACACCCTCGATGCGCTTCAGCGGCGCTGCGGGGAGCTGCATGAGGAGCTGACCACGATCCTTGGCGCGGATTCCGCTGAGAGTGTCTACTGGTATGAAGTGCGCGGGCGCGGAGTTTTTCTGTGGGCGTCACCTATCCGGATTTCATCAGTCCTGGCGGATCGCCTTTTCGCACAAGTAGATACGGCGATATTGACGTCGGCAACACTGTCAACTGGCGGAAACTTCCAGTTCATCCGGTCCCGATTGGGGCTCGAAGAATGCGCCGAGCTGATTTTGGATTCTCACTTCGATTTCGCACGCCAGGCGATTCTGTACGTTCCCAAGGAGATTCCGGAGCCTCGCGAGGAAGGCTGGGCGGCGCGCGCCAGCGAGGAACTGGAGAAGATTCTGGAAGCCAGTCGGGGCCGCGCGTTCGTGCTGTTCACAAGCTACGCCCAGATGGAAATGATTCATCGTTCATTGCGCGACCGGATACCCTACCCGATGATCATGCAGGGAGAAAAAAGCAAGAGCGGGTTGCTGGATGAGTTTCGCAGAACCCCGAACGCGGTGCTTTTCGCCACAGCGAGCTTCTGGCAAGGCGTGGACGTGCAGGGGGAGCAGTTGAGCTGCGTGGTGATCGACAAGCTTCCATTTTCGGTCCCCAGCGACCCGGTGGTGGCTGCAAGAATTCGACATCTGAACGATGCTGGAGGGAATGCTTTTTACGAATATCAGATTCCCGAGGCCATCATCCTCTTGAAGCAGGGATTGGGAAGATTGATTCGCAGCCGTTCCGATCGCGGCATTCTCGCCTTGCTGGACAAGAGAATCCTGACGAAGAGTTATGGCAGGAACTTCCTCAGGAGCCTGCCTCCGGCGCCTTTGACTCATGACTTCTCGAAGATCCGGAACTTTCTTTCGGGTTCCTGACCGACCCGCGTGATCGTCGTCTGTTGACAGGGTATCCGAGCCGGTCATACAATGCTCCCGTAACCAATAGCGCAAAGTCCTTCATACGTAGGCTTCGCAAGGAGGTAATATGTGCAGCCCGTTTCGCAAGCTTGGCTTGTACTTTGTTCTTCTTCTGGCTTTCTCTCTCATCCTGCCATCCGTCGCTCTTGCCCAGAACCGTGGATTTGGCGGAAAAGTCGTAAACGACAAAGGTGAACCCGTCATCGGGGCTATTATAACGATTCGCGGGACCAATAGCGCGCGGCTCTATACGACAAAGACGGACAAGAAGGGTGACTGGGTATACATGAACCTGGCCATTGGCACTTACTTCATCGTGGTCCGGGCAGATGGATACGCTCCAGTGTACGATCAGAAAGATGCCGCGGTAGGGATGGCCACGGTTACCTTCAAACCGCTGGTTGCCGGAGATTCGAGCCTGAAGTTCCCGTTCGAGATGACCCCTGAGGAGCAGGAAAAGCTCAAGCAGGAGGAGGCCAAGGCAAAAGAGCAGGCGAAGATGTACGGCGAGATCAAGGCCAATTTTGAAGCCGGACGGGCGCTGGCCGACCAGGGAAAATTCACGGAAGCCATTGCCGAGTATCAGAAGGCTCTGGAAAAGGCTCCCAATGAACCTACGGTTCTCGCCAACCTTGCGGATGCTCAGTCAAAAGCCGGCCTCAATCAGGAATCTGCGGACAATTACAAGAAAGCCATTGACCTAAAACCGGATGACGCAGCTCTGTGGATCAACTATGGCACGGTGCTGAATAATCTGGGCAAAACGGCTGAGTCGAAGGAAGCGTTTCAAAAGGCTGCCACTCTCAATCCGGGCGCAAAGGGGCAGAGCCTCTACAATCTTGGTGTCACTCAGATGAACGCCGGACAGACCAAGGATGCGGCTGAAACTTTTCGCCAGGCAATCGCCGCAGATCCCAATTATGCCGAGGCGTACTTCAGGCTGGGGCAGTTACTGTTGAGCGACCAGGCGACCATGGCAGAGGCAGTCAAGACGTTGGAGAAGTACATCCAGATCGGCAAGGATGCGACCAACGTTCAGATTGCCAAGGACATTGTGGCCGCACTGAAAAAGTGAAGTCGTTGACGGGGAGGCTGGGACCGAGCACGTGGGAACTGGCCTCTCCTCGCGAAGCCTGCGGTTTCGGCTGGGAAGAAAACACCTCTAACTGTCCGGAGCATCCTGGTTTTGGAAGAAATCTTCCGCGCGCCGGCAGCCGACATCCGCCAAACTCTGCAGCGCTGCTACCGCTGATTCCGCTACAAAAGCAACCCTATCGGTCGTCAACTCATAGATCCGTTTGAGAGTGGAGTCCTCGATCTCATTCGGCCTGTGCCAATAGGCGACTGCCAATTCTGAAAGCGCCTGGGCGCGGAGGTCCGGGTTCTGATGCCCGGTCATTTCCAACAAGGCGCCGATCGAGCGTGGACCTCCCTGTTGGGCAATGGCGCCCAGCGACTCGACGATCCATTTCAACATGCGAGCGTTTCCGGTCGGATCGGAACCCTGCAGGATCGGGAGGAAAAAATCAACTGCCGCATCATCGCCGATCGAGCCGATGGCTTCTATCACGGCAATCAGAAAATCCTGTGCGCCGAACCCCTTTATTTTCTGGGCCTGCAGGAAGGCTTTCTTGAGAGGTTCGAGAAACTCCCGGTTTCCCATAGCGCCCATGGCGTAGGCGGCGAACTCGCACCGTTTTGCATCCTTCTGGGACAGCAAACGGATCAGGGGTTCGTGAAAGCGAGGATCGCGCAGAACACCGATACGTGGAATGATTTCGAAAAGATCCTCGATGTCCCCAGACTCCATGATTTTGAGGCAATCGTGAATCAGTTCTTCAGAAAAGCGGGGAACCTCTGAGGAAGGCGCGTTTTTCAATTCTCCCACATCCACTTGTTGGCCGCGATGAATAGACAAAAATCCCTACAACCCAGACTATTATATGTGCGTCACATCTCATTTCAACAAGGAAAAGCGAGGAGCCAGCCGGAGAGGGTCTCCGGAAGCACACGGCGACCTGGTAGGAATCAAGCTCGCATATGCTCGCGTTGGACAGGAAAGTCCAAGTCTACGTCTAGGTCAAAGTCCACATGCAGTGGCGGTCGTATGTCAGCGCTTGAGTGTAAGGATTCCCTCCTTACCGTTGATCTCGTAGGCCAGCTCGAACTTGGCTTTGCTGTCTTTACGGGGCTCTTTCGCTATTTGTTTCTGCGATCTCCCCGGGCTCGCGCTCTGGGCGATCCTAGCGCACCCCCTCGGGGTGTAATCCCTGGAGCTTGGTACGCGCTGAAGATAATTCCAATTAGTCTTGCCTGAGCGTCATTGGCGCCTGTCTCGGAGTTTCTAAGAGCTATTTGGCCGGGCATTTGATGTACTGGACCAGTCCGGATATGCTTTTTTCAAACATCTCTTTTTGTTCGTCGGGAGTGAAGGCCAAACCAGGAACGGCTACAAAAATGTCTGCAGTGATGTATTTGGCATCAGACCCGATTTCGATTTTAACCCCATTCTTCAGCTTGCCCGTGGCCTGGCTCGTCTCAATGTCACCCCCAAGATACATATTGCAGGAAAGCTTGAATGAACCAGCAGCGGCTTTTGTTTTTAGCGCGGAAACGATTGAATCGTAAAACTTATTCAGATCGGCGTTTGCCCGCAGGCCGTCAGATGACTGACAGGTCAGTTTATTCTGGTCCATTGCAATCATGGTGATTGACGGGTCTGTCTTGGCTCCGGCTTCTTGCCTGCCGAAAAGAGGATGGCTGAGAAACAAGAAGCCAATCGAAATGGCGAAAACATACTTTTTTTGCACGATCCCCCTCCATTCTTATGGCTCCGGGAATATTCCACGGACCTCCTGAAGGCGAAGAAATTGTCGTTGCTTGGCGCGAACCTTCATTACCAAACTCCGGTACAGGCATGTGGTTTCGTTTCTGATTCCGCATTTTACATCCGTTGAACCAAGACAAGTGAGAACAATTGACCCAGGCTTCGCTGCAGTAGCTTTAAAATGCATTAGTTTTCTGACATCCTTAAATGAGGCGCATTGTCGAGGGCCCATGGACCTGAAAAACACGAGAACCACGATCCTCAATCAAGGTGACGCCAACGAAAAGCGAGAGGAAATCAGGAAGTATTTCCACGCCACCTTCAGCCTGGACGAGCAGCTTTACGAAACTCTGGCCTCGGAGAATGCCTTCTACTTGAGGCCTGAACCTCTGCGACACCCTTTGGTCTTTTACATTGGGCATACTGCGGCTTTCTACATCAATAAGCTCATCGTGGCCAAGATCACGAACCAAAGGATCAATCCCCGATTCGAATCCATGTTCGCGGTCGGCGTCGATGAGATGTCCTGGGATGACCTGAACGCTGCGCATTACGACTGGCCGACACTCGACGAGGTCAAGGCGTATCGCCGCGCCGTGCGCAGTGTTGTGGACGAAGCCATCAGGGCCATGCCCCTGACGATGCCCATCAACTGGGACAATCCGTTCTGGGTGATCCTGATGGGGATTGAACACCAAAGGATCCACTTGGAAACCTCCTCGGTCATCATTCGCCGGCTTCCGATCGAGATGGTCAGGCAACTGCCGCTTTGGAGCATCTGTCCCGAGACGGGCGAGGCGCCGCAGAACGAAATGATCCCGGTCGCCGGAGGGCGCGTCGTTCTGGGTAAGTCCAAGGACAACCCGCTTTATGGCTGGGACAACGAATTTGGGCGCCAGGAAAACGAAGTGTGGGACTTCTCGGCCAGCCGTTATCTGGTTTCGAATCACGAATACCTCGGTTTCGTCGAAGAGCGGGGCTACGAACAAGAGGATTACTGGACGCGCGAGGGCTGGAAATGGGTCGGCTACAGCAAAGCCAGGCACCCCCTGTTCTGGATCGAGTCGTCTGGCGGCTACCGCTTACGGACCATGGCGCAGATCATCGACATGCCGTGGGATTGGCCGGTCGAGGTGAATTACCTCGAGGCCAAGGCATTCTGCAACTGGCTGGCGCGCAAGACCGGAAAACCCATACGGCTGCCCACGGAGGCCGAATGGTATCGACTGCGAGACCTGCACGACATCCCGGACCAGCCCTATTGGCAGAAAGCCCCTGGGAACATCAATCTGGAACACTGGGCCTCGCCTTGCCCGGTGAATCACTTCTCATTCGGGGAATTCTTCGACATAGTTGGCAGCGTCTGGCAGTGGACTGAAACGCCGATTACAGGTTTTGACGGGTTTCAGGTTCATCCGTATTATGATGACTTCTCGACCCCGACTTTTGATACGCAGCACAACCTGATCAAAGGTGGATCGTGGATTTCCACCGGTAACGAGGCGACCCGCGACTGCCGCTACGCGTTTCGCCGGCATTTTTTTCAACACGCGGGATTGCGTTATGTGCAGTCGGAGCAGCCGCTCACGATGCGTGAAGCGATGTACGAGACGGATTCCGCCGTTTCGCAGTACTGTGAAGCCCATTACGGCAAAACTTATTTCGATGTTCCCTCTTTCCCCGCGCAATGTGCCGCGGCTTGTTTCCAATACACGCGAGGGCGCCCGCGATTCAAGGCCCTGGACCTGGGTTGTGCCGTAGGGAGGGCGTCGTTCGAGCTGGCCAAGGAGTTCGATCTCATAACCGGTATTGACTTCTCAGCCCGATTCATCCGGGTCGCGCTGCAACTCAAGGAAAAGGGCAATGTGTATTTCGAGCTCGTCGAGGAAGGCGATGTGGTTTCTTACCACGAAGCTCGCTTGTCTGAAATGCGACTGGACCGCGTGGCAGACCAAGTGGAGTTCTTCCAGGGCGACGCGACGAACCTCAAGCCGCAATTCACAGGTTACGATCTGGTCCTGGCCGCCAATCTGATCGATCGGCTCTATGACCCCAAGAGATTTCTGGAGACCATTCACGAACGGCTGAATCTTGGGGGTATTCTTGTGATTACGTCGCCTTATACCTGGCTGGAGGAATTCACCAAGAAGGAGAATTGGCTCGGCGGCTTCCGCAAGAGCGGTGAGCCCTACATGACCCTGGATGCCCTCCGCGATCTGCTGGGTCCACATTTCGTCATGCTCGATGCACCGAAGAACGTGGAATTCGTCATTCGCGAAACGCGACGGAAATTCCAACATGCGGTCGCGGAATTGACGGCCTGGGAGCGTACCGAATAGAAGAGAGTCGAACTTTGCCGTCGGTGCCTGAAGTTGTGCGAGCCTCCGGCGATGCTGCTGGTGTTGATGCCACGATGCGGGTTTATCCCGGCCAACTATTCGCCAAATATTAAATATTGAAGATGTGACCCCCTTCAAGGGCGGTTGAGATAGCGCTGCCGGCACTCCTCGGAGCAGAAGAAGACGTCCCCCTCTTTGCCGGGCGTGCGAATGGCGAGTCTTGGATCCATGTACATGCCGCAAACCGGGTCCTTGACCGTGTCCTGGCACGCTGCTGTGCCAGGGTCGGGCCGCGGCTGAGCCTGTGGTTTCCGTTTCGGGAAACGAAATATTCTCAGTATCGCCCAGAGAACCCAGAGAATGGCAAGAAACCTCAGAAGGATCGCCAAAGCAGACGCTCCTAAAAGTGAAGTCTCAGATCCGAAAACTTCTCGAGTTCGAGAAGGTGAGGGTGTACGGCCGGCTCCTCGTGTTCCAGGGTCCACGTGTGCGGATGGGGAATATAGACTGCATGCATGCCCGCTGCAAGGGCAGGATTGATATCCGAACGCGGGCTGTTCCCGATCATCCAGCAGCAGGTCCCTTCCCATTCATAACGGCTGAGAATTTGCGTGTACGCATGCACGTTCTTTTCCGGCAGGATCTCGACGCCGTGGAAGTAGTTCTGAAGGTTCGATTCCCGGATCTTGCGCGCTTGCTCTTCCGGGTTTCCTTTCGTCACGAGGAATAACTGATGGCGGAGGGACAAGTAGGCCAGTGTTTCGGGGACGCCATCGAGTATTTCCAAAGGGTGATGGAGAATCGACAGAGACAGTTCCTCGACCTGCGAGGGGAGGCCGGAATAAGAGTCCGCCGGCAAGAAGCCCCGCACGGTTTCGACAAGCGAGTGCGTGAAATTCACCGTGCCATAACCATGGGTAGGGATGCGCTTGCGCTCGATATCATCGAGCTTTGCCCTGAAGCCGGAGGCATCGACACCGTTGTGACACAACAGCGCGAGCACCTGGTGGATGACACGTTCGTAATAGACGTTGTTTTCCCAAAGGGTGTCATCGGCATCGATGAGCAGATTGCGTGAATTGTCGGTTCCCACAAAGCCCCGCTTTCAAATCACTGGAGGTTACCTCAAAGGGTAGCCTTTGACAATGCGGCGATGATCGTTGAGCCAGCGGATCAGCACTCAGATTTCAGTACTTTGTCGGGGGGTGTCGATGATCAGCGTGACGGGACCGGAGTTGATCAATTCTACCTCCATGCTGGCTTGAAACTGCCCGCTCTGGACATCCGGCACGTACCGGCGCGCCAAGCCGACAAAGGATTGGTAGAGTTCCTGTGCATGAGCCGGAGGGGCGGCATCGGAATATGAAGGACGGCGTCCCTTGCGGCAGTCGCCGTAAAGCGTGAATTGCGAGACCAGAAGGAGCTGACCAGCTACCTCCAGCAGGCTGCGGTTCAGGCGGCCTTCATCATCGTCGAAGATGCGCAGCTCAACGATTTTTTTTGCCATCCACTCGAGATCGACAAGCGAATCCCGACGCTCGATGGCCACGAGGGCCAGAATGCCTCTGCCGATACGAGCAATCTCCGCGCCTCCAACCGTGACAGACGCGCGCTCGACTCTCTGGATTACTGCTCTCATGCCCCTTATTGCCTCCTGGGGCCGCCAATGCGTTGACAGCCGTCGGGCAGTTGGGTATATTACCATTCCCTTTCATGATTGGCGAAATGATGAAGGTTTCTCCACATCAAGGACATCCCGGTCGGCAGGCGCAGCCTGAATGCCTCAGGACAGCATCCTCTCCTGCCCGGGAGCAGGCGGAGGGGGCACGCAGGTGAATCCCGATCTCCGCAACTTGATTGCCCTGCAAGACATCGACCAGAAAATCAGCACCTTACGCAAACAAATCTCCGAAACCCCCAAAAAGATTCAGGCTTATCAGGACGAACTCAAGCAGGCGAGCGAGGCTTACCAGAATCACCTGACGCGCATTCAGGAACTGGCAAAACAGCGACGCACGCGCGAGAGCGACGTGGAGCTGATGAGGACGAAGCTCTCCCGCCTCAAGGACCAGCTTATGGCGGTAAAGACCAACAAGGAGTACACCGCCATGCTGCATGAAATCCAGGCGGCGGATGATCAGATCCGCAGTGCCGAAGACGGCATCCTCGAAATCATGGAGCAGCTTGAATCGATGGAGGGCGCGCTGGAGGAGGAGGCGAGGATCTTCAAATCCAAGGAATCCGAACTCGCGGAACAGATACGCGCCACGGAAAAGGCAGCTCCGGTCATCGAACAGGAGGCTGCGAAGCTCGTGGATGAAAAAACAGCTCTGGAGCGGCAAATCAGCATCGATCTGCTGGAACGCTACCGGCGCATAGCCGACGCGCGCAAAGGAATTGCGCTCGCAGAGGCAAAAGAGGAACTGTGTTCCGCCTGCCACGTGCGCATCCGCCCGCAAGTGTTTGCCGACCTGCTCAGAACGGAGGAGATTCACGTCTGCGACAGCTGCTCCCGCATTTTGTTCCTCCGTTCATGAAACTTCTCACGCCTCCGCGCCTCTAATTATAGGCATGATCTGCAAATACGCGATTGTCCTGGCGGCCCTGTCGTTGACACTTCCGTCAACCCGCCCATCGACCCAGTCCCCGGCACAGCAACCTAAAGCTACCTTTCGGACGACGGTCGAGCTTGTCAATGTCGTCTTTACCGCAACCGACCGCAACGGCAAAGCGATATCGGGGCTCAAGGCTGCAGATTTTCAGATCTTCGAGGACACACGGCCGCAGCAGATCGAATACTTCAACGACTGGACTCATGGTTCGGAAACTCCACTTACAATCGCGCTGCTCGTCGACACAAGCGGGAGTATGAAAACCAAATTGGAATACGAAAGACAGACCGCGGCCGAGTTTTTCAAGGACGTGCTGCACCAAGGCAGTGATCTTGCGCTTATCATCCAATTCGATTCCGAGGTTAATCTGGTTCAGGATTTTACGGAAGATGTGAGCCGGCTGACCGCCGCCCTCGACACCCTGCGCTCGGGCAACAGCACTGCACTTTATGACGCCGTCTACCTTGCGGCAGATGAAAAACTCAAGGCCGAAATCGGACGCAAGGTGATGGTCATAATTACCGACGGCACTGACACTTCCAGCAAGTCTACTGAGAAGGAGGCCATCGAAGCAGCGCAGCGAAACGACGTGCTCATCTATGGAATCGGTGTGCGCGGCGAAAGCCACAACAGTTTTGATGTACTCAGGAAATTCGCGGAGGGGACCGGAGGCAGTTTCTTTTCGCCTCAGGCCAGGGCGACTGAAATCAGACGTGCCTTCCAGGCAATCAGCCAGGATTTGCGGGGTCAGTACAGCCTCGCCTACCGATCGACGAAGCAGGCACACGATGGGACGTATCGCTCGCTAGAGCTTCGTTGCAGAATGCCGGACGTGCGCATCCGCGCGCGCAAAGGCTACTACGCTCAGAAGCCCGACTGAATCGGTTTTTCACCTTGCCAGGGTCTTTTCCGCCTTTTGGGGCCGGTAGTAGAACAGGTTCGCGTCCCGATCGCGCGCGATGTGAAAAACGGCATCCCTGCAAATGTCGCAATGATCCAGGTGATCCAGGACATCAAGCTTCGCATCTATGTTGAGCCGTTTGTCCAGAAATGCAACCAGCTTTTCAAAGTCGCATGTTTTCATTGATCCTCCGCAGTCGCCTTACTAACTAGATCGGAGAAACGGGAATAATCTTGAGAAAACTTTTTCGAACAAAACTGCGTCTAAAGCAGTATTAAACGTGCGGGAGTTGGAACCAGGGATGGGAGGAATCGCCATGGCAACCGGTGGATTTGGATTCGAGCCGTCACGGGATCTGTTATCGCAGGTTATCGTGGGGGTCGTGCAGTCGTGGCCGGAGGTTCAACGCCGGGTGTTCGTTGAGACTCATTATCATGGCCGTCCCGTCGAGGAAGTCTCTCTGCTGTTGGCCCTGTGTCCAAGCGAAGTAACGCAAATCCTCCAGCATTGCGAAAAGAAGCTGTTCCGGGCATTGAAAGCCTTTCGTGACGGGACACCCTCCGAGGCATCAGAGGAGCCTCCCCATTCACTAGACTACGCCGTCAATTGTTGCTGCCACTGAAACCCGACTGTCGTTCTGCTTGAGCCGCGTTAGACTCCAGGCTCCGTCAATACCGGATCGAACACGCGAAATGATTCAGATTTTGTCCCCGTTGTCGATATGTAATTCTGAACTTCGATGTTTCACGAATTCGCACGACGATGGGATCGAGCTATGCAGCCTTCTTCAGATCAGGACGCGGCAGACATCATCATTCCGGTGCACAACCTTTACGCTCGCACGCGGGCCTTGCTGGAAAGCATCTATCGCTGCACCGATTCTCCATTTCACATTTACGTCGTCGACAACGCCTCGACGGATGAGACCGCCGACCTGCACAAGATCTACGCACGCGCCATCACCATTGTCCGCAATCGTGAAGACCGCGGATGGAGCGGTGCCATCAATCAGGGAATCCAGATCGGCTGCAATCCCTGCCTGGTCTTCCTGGACACCGGCATCCAGCTCGCACAGGGTTGGCTGGGAAACATGATTTCCTTTTTAAACACGCACCCCAGAATCGGGGCTGTCGGCCCGCTCCACTCCGATGACCATCACTGGCAATGCGCGGAGCGCGTGCGTGAAAACTTGGTTCCACAGATTCCTCGCTTCTTAACGGAGGACATTCACGAGCGCAGCCTGATTCTGCAGTACCACTTCGAAAACACAGGCATTCTGGTGGAAAACACGTTGTGCTTTTCCTGCGCCGTCCTCCGCAGGCGGGCAGTAGAAGACGTGGGATTGCTGGGAGAAGATGATAACGGCGGCAGTCCTGCCGCGTACTGCCGGAGATTGAGAAAAGCTGGTTATGTCTTAGGGCTCTCTCTGGGCGCCTACGTAAATCATGATCCGATTCTCAACCATGCATCTCTAGCCGGCGATCTCCGGCACCTCCGCGAAAACAAGAAACTCAGACGCCAGATCTCAAGAGTTTCAAAGCCCTGAGAAGCTGGCGGCGCCGCTCCGGTGGCACGGGACAGGCGACGCTGCGACACAGTTTTAACCCCACTCATTGCACGTCGTGCGTCCGATTTCATGCGTCATGAGTCACTATCTTTTTTCGGAGTACCTTCAAAATTTCCTCGCCGAATTCTCGCACACGCCAGTTGCGCATTCCCGCGACGGCCTGGAGCGCGTCCAGGTCCGCGGGGGGAAACAGTGCAAGCGCTTCCAGGAGATTCCCAGGGAAAACGACGCCAACGTGCAATTGAAGTTGTTCTGCTTTGGCGCGGCGCCAGACTCGTAGAAGTTCCAATCGCGCTTTGGCCTCTCGCGGAGGCGCCTTGTTCGCACTCCGCGCCGGCAGCACCAGGGACGCAGGGTCTTCCGAGCGAGCCTTTTCAATGGTTCGAAAGATCTCGCCGCCGAACCTTCGCGCCACGCGAAATGAGATTCCGGACCGTCTGAACATCTCGCGCGCGGACTGGGGCGGCCTGCGGGCCAGATCAAGCAAGACCGAATTGTTCACCACCTTGAACGGAGGGACGTCCATTTCCCGGGCATAGCGGTCGCGGAGCAGATACAACGCACGCACTACGGCCAGCTGTTGCAGGGTCAGTTCGCGGCTCCCCTTAATGTGCCGGAATCCTTCCGGATCAAACTCGCGCTCTGCAGTCTCAAGTCCGGCCAAGGCTCTGAATTCTTCCTGGGCCCAGGACAAGCGCCCTTTCTCTTCAAGTTGTGCTTCGAGCAGGTCGCGCAGTTGCAGCAGGTGATGAGTATCCATCGCGGCATACTCCAATTGCTCGGGCACCAGAGGCCGCCGCGACCAGTCGTCTCGTTGGCGGCGCTTGGAGTGCGCTATGCCCAGAAGCCTCTCGAGTAGCGCGTCCAGTCCCAGTTGCTCGTATCCCAAAAGCAGCGCGGCAAGATGGGTGTCGAAGAGGTTCTTGATCGAGAATCGGTAGTCCCGCCGCAGACAAAGGATGTCGTAACTGGCCGCGTGGAACACTTTCTCCACCGCGGGATCATCCATGATCGGTGCGAATCCGCTCAAGTCCCTTACAGCCAGCGGGTCAAGGACGAAGGTCTCCTGGTCGGTCGATATTTGAATCAGGCAGATTTTCTCGAAATAGTGGTAGAGGCTGTCGGCTTCTATGTCGAACGCCGCGCGGGAAGCCGGAACAAGAGCTTCGAGGATACGCTGAAACCCATCCGGGGTAGCGACCAGGGTGTATTGAGGAACTTCCCCGGCAGGTGCGCTTTCTGTTTTTTCTGAATCCATAATAGGAAAAGGGCCTCGCGGCTGACGTGCGTGATATGCCTGACGCGCGCGCTCCGGGCTGCGCGTTGCGGATGCACGCACGTTCTGGGTCAATATAACTTCCTTGGGCATGGTCAGGCAACACCCTTCACACGCCCGGTTCGTTAACGCCTTGCGACGCAGGGGGACTTCGTGTTTAGATTTCCATTGTCGGACTGAAACCCGACACGGGCAGCAAACAACGGGGGAGTCCAGCAACCATGAAAATCGCTCTCATTCAACAACACGCAACTACGGATCGCGAAGAGAACATCAAGCGCGGAGCCCTTGCACTCGAGCAAGCGGCAGCCGGCGGCGCCCGTCTGGCAGTGTTTCCTGAGCTGGCGTTTCTGCGCTTTTTTCCGCAGCGAAGGCGCGGTGAACAGCCGGAGCCCTGGGCGGAAACGATACCGGGGCCGACGACGGACCTGTTCGCAGGCCTCGCGAAAAAACTCGGAGTCGTGGTCGTGCTCAACCTTTACGAACGCAGCGGCGGCCGCACCTATGACTCCTCCCCGGTGTTGGACGCCGACGGCCGACTGGCCGGCGTAACGAGAATGATTCACATCATCGACAGCCCCTGCTTTTGCGAAACCGATTTCTATCATCCGGGCGATCATGGAGCCGCCGTTTACGAGACCGCCGTTGGAAGGCTTGGCGTGGCCATCTGCTATGACCGGCATTTTCCGGAGTACATGCGGGGACTCGGAGTCAAAGGGGCCGAAATTGTGGCGGTACCGCAGGCGGGGTCCATCGCAGAGTGGCCGCCGGGAGTGTACGAAGCGGAGCTTCAAGTGGCCGGATTTCAAAGCGGCTATTTCACTGCGCTGGCAAACCGCGTCGGTCCTGAAGAACTCCTGACTTTTGCAGGAGAGTCTTTCGTCACCGATCCGATGGGCAGGGTCATCGCCCGGGCACCGGCGGGACAGGATTACATCCTTTACTCCGATCTTGATTTCTCCCTGCTGAAGGAGTGTTCGGCGCGCAGGCATTTTCTGCCGGATCGCCGGCCGGACATCTACCCGCTGTAGGAACCGACAAACGAAGCATGACCAATGATACTGCTCCGTCACCCTCCACCCGTCACCCGTAACATCTGGCGGCAGCAGATATCGCAGAAATGGTTCTGCTTCAGATCGATCTCCTCGACGTATGTGGAGGCGCGCATCACGCACTCGAACTGATGGCAATGCAAAAGGCCGAACGTATGGCCGAGTTCATGCACCATCTCCTTTTCGAGCCTGCGAATCATGAGATCTTCGTCGCGCGGCAGGCCGTAGAATTGATTCGACAGCCGGTGCGTCGAGACAATGGCGGCGGTTCCGCGCAGCTGAGCTTCCCCGAAGACGAACGTGAGCACGGGAATGAAAAGGTCCACGTCCACGATTCCAATGCGCTTGCATCTCACATCGAACGTTCCGTTCAGGATCTGCGAGAGCAACTCTGTGGAATGAGCCTGGCGACGCGACGAGTCGTAGGCTGCGCGCAGGTCTAGATTCGCCCGGATCAGATTGACGGGCGCGGAAAAGGTCAGTTCGAGCCGGCGCGAGATGACGTCCAATCTCACCGGCTCCAGGAAGGACCCGTTGAGGATATTGATCTCGCGTGGCACCTAAGGCTTCCTCAGGCCGTACTTGTGAATCTTGTTGTACAGCGTGACCCGGTCGATCTCGAGGATTTCGGCGGACCGGGAAATGTTCCAGTTGCTTTGCTCGAGGATCTGGGTGATGTGGGCTTTTTCGACCGCAGAGAGCGAACCCGTGTGCGGCATGTTGTTCTTGTCCGAGAGCCGGAAGGGCAGATCTTCGGGAACGATGACGGGAGGCTTGCCCACGACCATGGCGCGTTCGATCGCGTTTTCCAGCTCGCGGACGTTGCCCGGCCAGTTGTAGCGCACCAGCACGTCCATGGCTTCGGCAGAGATCGAAAATATCGGCTTGGCCATGGCCTGGGCGTACTTCTTTACAAAATAGTTGACGAGCTGGGGGATGTCGGACTTGCGTTCTCTCAGGGGCGGCACGAAGACCGAGAAAACATTCAGGCGATAGTACAGATCCTCCCGGAACGTGTTTTCATGTACCGCTTTTTCGAGGTCCATGTTGGTGGCGCAGATGACGCGGAAGTCGACCTTGATTGTGTCGTTGCCGCCTACGCGGGTGAACTGCTTGGTTTCAATCACTCGCAGCAAGTCCATTTGCGTTTTCATGCCCACGTTGCCGATCTCGTCCAGGAAGAGAGTGCCTTGGTCGGCAAGTTCGAGCTTTCCCTTGCGCCGGTACTGCGCCCCGGTGAAAGCGCCGCGTTCGTGGCCGAAGAGCTCGCTTTCGAGAACTCCCTCCGGCATGGCGCCGCAGTTGATGGTCACGATCGGGAAGTAGCGCCGCTCGCTGTTGCTGTGGATCGCGCGCGCGATCAATTCCTTGCCTGTGCCGCTCTCGCCGCGGATCATGACCGTCGTGTCCGTCTTGGCTACGGTCTCGATCAGCTCGAAAACCTTCTGCATGACCGGCGCCGAGCCCACAATCTCGTCGAGCCTGGGAAACTCCGCGATCTGTTCCTTGAGTTTGATGTTCTCCTGCAGCAGCGCTCGATGCTTGATCGCATTGTGGATAAGGTGGGAAAGATAATCCGGATCCACGGGCTTGGTCACATAATCGAAAGCGCCGGCCTTGAGCGCCTGGACGGCAGTGTCCACAGACGCGTGCGCGGTAATGAAGATGATCGCGGCCAGAGGGTCGATCTCGCAAATCCGCTGTTGCAGCTCCATGCCGTCCATTCCCGGCATTTTGATATCGAGCAGGATTATGTCCCACTGCTGAGCCTGTAGCTGGCGGAGGGCCGCGGGAGCGTCTTCGGCGGCCCCCACGTTAAAGCCATCCTCGAGGAACCACTTCGTCAGCGATTCCCGCACAATCTTTTCATCGTCAACAATGAGTATGGATGTCCGATTGCTCATAGTGCCTCTAGATACGGCCGCGACTTACGAAACGGCCTCTCCTCCCTCGACTCTGGGACGGTGCATGCCCGGCGGGGGAAAGATGAGCGTGAACACCGTTCCCTTGCCTGGCTCGGATTCTACCGACACCGTTCCTTCATGACGCTCCAGAATACCGTAAACTACCGACAAGCCCAAGCCGACACCCTTCCCCTCTTTTTTCGTCGTGAAAAAGGGCTCAAAAAGATGCGGGATGTCCTCACGGGAAATCCCTGTCCCGGTATCGGCAACGCTCATGCGAACGCCGCCCGAGGAGTCCGGCGCCACGGCAACTCGGAGATCGCCACCCTGCGGCATGGCTTCGACTGCGTTGACGAAGAGAGCGATTAGCGCCTGCTGGATTTGATTTTCATCACACATGATCGTCGCATCGGAAACGGCGATTTCAGATTGGAATCGGACATTGGAAATCTTGAAGTGGTGCTGCATCAGACGGACCGCCTTATCCACGATCGCCGCGACAGTAACCAGGCCGAACTCGCCGACCTGGCGCTTCGAGAACAGAAGCAGGTTTTTCACGATGTTTCCACACCGCTGAACCTCGCTGATGACGAGGTCCAGATCCTCCAGCGTCGATTGCACAGCCTGCGTGGGTTCCAGCTTCTTCAGCCTTTTCGAAATCAGCTTGCAGTAGTTCAGGATCCCCTCGAGCGGATTGTTCAACTCGTGCGCCACCGTGGCCGAGAGCTTGCCGAGCGAGGCCATTTTTTCTATCTGCAGGATCTGCTCATGTATCTGCTTCAACTCGGCGGTCTTTTCGTCGACGCGCGTCTCCAACGTCTGCGACCAGAGCCGATTTTCCCGTTCGGCATTTTCCAGGTTCTTCGTCATTTCGTTGAATGCACGCGCGAGATCGCCGATCTCGTCCTTCGAGGCTAGGAAAATCCGATGGTCAAGGTGGCCGGCCGAGATCTGCCGCGTACCTTCGCGCAGCTTTCGGACCGGGCGGTGCACGGTCACAAACAGGAAAATGCCGGAGGAAAGCGCCACGATCGCCGTGCCGATCACGGCATAGAAAACGAGCTCACGGCGCGCATCGGCGATGTTCATATCGCCTTTTTGCAGCGACATGCGTACGTCCAGCACACCGAGCACGGTTTGATCCGGCGGATGGGCATGGCACTCCGCGTTCGAGCATGACGGCTCGTTGCGGATCGGGTTGATCCAGCCGAGCACCCGATATCCTTGCATCCCGACGTAGATCCGGTAGCGCTCCCGTGGAACCGATTGCAATGGCTGGGCGCTGGCGTGACAGACGAAGCATGCCTCTGCTCTCATGTCTACGACCGTGCCTTCCTCAGACTTGTTGGTCGAGGTAATTATCTCGCCGCGTTTGTTGTAGATATAAATGCCCTCAACCTCAGGCTCATGCCCGACACTGTCGATGATCTCCTTCACATCTTTGCTGCGATTCTCCAGCATGCTGTAGTGCATGGAGTTCTTGATGATGTCGCTCACGGTCGCGGCGCTGTCGATCACCTGATCCATCATCTGCCTCTCGTGAAATCTCACGGCGAAGAGGGCGTAGTAACCGAACAGAATGATCAGCAGTAGACAGGATCCTACCAGCACGCGAAAAGTCAACGTGTGAAAAAATCGCATAGATACGCGGATCCTATCACGAAACCCGAGAGCTGAGTATCGAGTGCAGAGTATGGAGCGGGTAGTGGCCCTGCAGCAAGGGGAAAAGCGGCACTAGGGGCACAGAAGCCGACGCCCTCCGATCCGATAGGCTTCCCTGGAGATTCTTCGAGCTCTTTGAGCCTTGGAGGTTGCCAGATGCCGCCATTCCCTCATTTCTTGTAGCTGCAAAGCCGGCGCACCAGCGCAAGGTATCGGTTGGGGCCGAGGATGTCTGCGATGTTCCGCATCCTCTGTCCCCCGTCGGCAAGCGTGATCCCCACGGGCTGGCGTCTGCTCCCCGGAGCGGCGGCGAGAGATGCGGTGAACCTACTCTGGTCGATCGCATATTTCATGCGCGCCTCGTCGGCCGACATCAATCCCGCGGTTGCCACGGCCTCGTCGTCCGCCTCCAGGTCGCAGAGCCAGCCGGCCTGAAACGGTTCCTGACAAAGCAGAAAAGGCTCTGCAATCAGATCGGGATTCACTGCAAGCACGACGCCGTCGAGCGGAGCTTCGAGGGGCAGGGTCCCTCCATCCAGGACCACCCAAATGCAGGCTTGACCCTTCCGCAGGCGTTGCCTTGGCGACGGGAGAACCACTCCTTTGATATCCGGGAGCGCATCAGCCAGACCTGGCTCAATGCCAAGTCGAAAGAGATGCTCTCTCAGCCGTTGCGCCCACCAGTGGCCCCGGTTGTATCGGAGCCCTTCCAGCAGTGTATCCTGCGAGCCGGCATCAGAAGCACCCGGGCTGCCGGCGCTTGTCGACTCAACAGTGACGGCTACTCGTCTATGCATTGCCGCGTCCAAGGGACAGTTGTCACAATCCTGCCTCCGGTCGCAAAGTCGATAGAAGAGGACACCGGCCTCCATCCAAACGCAGCGCTGCTCGTCCGGCGGAATAAGGGAGCACTTTTTCAGGGCATCCATGAATTCACCTATGATATGGCCGTCTCTGACTGCTGTGACCCGAGGGCAACATCCTCGGTCCAAGCCTCCGGGACCGCACTTTACGTTCCTGGTCGTTCTATCTCCAATCCCTAATCAACTACCTCACCTGCAGGAATAGTTGCTCGAAACGCTTCCAGTCTTCTGCATCCAGGGTGAGCAGCGCTCCCCGAGCAGGAACGCCACCGTCCTGCAGCACGGGCGAGAGCATCCCGTTGCTGATTGCGTTTGTGAAGAAATCGCGCAGCCGGCCCGTTTCGTCCGACATCCACGAGCGACTTTCACCGCCAGACATCAATTTGCGCAGCTGCGCAGGCTCGCCTGGCTGTATCGTGTAAGCCCAGCCATCACTGAACTGACCCGCACGCTTCAATCCTCTCTGCCCCTCCAGCTTCTCATTAATCGAGACGATTTCGCCGCTGATGGGGGCCCGCACAGTCAACGCCCGCCCATGTTCAGAGAGAACCAGGACCGGCTCCCCCACTTCAACGTGGTTCCAAGCGCTCTTGACCAGGGTGACCTCCGCCTTCTCAAAGAGATTGGCAATGAAATCATCCACACCTAATCTCACCTTTCCAGAAGGAGAAAGGCTCAACCAGGTATGAGATCTGGCAAAAAAAACATCCTCCGGAAGGCGTAGTAGGGACAATTGCACCTTGGCAGAAATGTTCATGGAGGCATACGCCCGAATCCTGGCAATAGGTCCATGAATAATCAGATCAATGCCCAGAAACGCGAGAATTGTTGCAATAACGTATATTGCGGCCATGCACCGGCTCCCTAATGGCTGCGATCCTCTACTCTGCGTGTTTCGAAAGAATCGGGCACATTTGTATAAGAAAGATCTGTGCCAATCTGCGGCCGTGAGGAGAAAATCTTATAACACTAACCCTGTCAGATATTTACTGTCAGTTATTTCTGGGACCGGAGTGAGGCTCTGACTTGTCCGTTGTTGATTAATTCAACAATGCGCGTCAGAAATTCTCGGGATCTGTCTTAATTTACTGATATTGAACAGCTTCCGGAGATGTTGAATTGTTAAGCGTTGACTGTTTACAAATTATGCAGTTCGCATGCAGCCTCTCATGCGCGGGCTGCAAAAAAACTTCGTGAATCAGATTTTATTTTCGACGCAGATAAGATCCCGGGCCTGTAGTGCGGAAGGCAATCTTGTTCAGGGCTTACGTCCAAGGAACCGAATGGTGGAGATCAATTCTTCCGACGGGCCGGCCTTGTTCAGATACGCAGCCGCTCCGGCGTCGATCATGGCGGTAGCACGGCTGGCCTCGTCGTACATTGAGAGACCGATTACGCGAATGCCCGGGATCTCGGAGGTAATGATCCTGGTTGCCTCGACACCGTTCAGGACGGGCATGCCGACATCCATGACCACCACGTCAGGCCGGATGGAGAGGGTCATCTCCACGCTTGCCTGGCCGTCGGCAGCCTCTCCGACCACTTCGAGATCCGGCTCGCATCCGAGCAGCGCCATTAATCCCTGGCGCATGATTTTGTGGTCATCGGCCAGCAGGATGCGGATTCTTCGCAGGCTGGCGGCGTAGTCGGCAGAGCGCTGCGCAGCAGCTGAAGCTTCAGGATGAAGCCCTTGCGGGGCATATTCTTGTGACGCAAGGCTCTCGCGATGCATGGTGGACTCTGCGCCCTGCGTGTGCGAGGGAGCCTTTCTCGATGGCTCTGACCTGTGTTCATCCGACATATGCGCGAGCACCTGATGACAGCGGTCCGGCCGCAAGATTCTCTCTGCCGCCCGAAAACGAGGAGCACAGGAGGATCCTGAGTTTCGCGCGTCTCTATCATTCAGAATTATCCTTCGTTAGAGCACATTAAGCAACAGTCGGTCATTCGAAATTTATGTCAGGCAACTATTTCACTAAATTCGGGGACGGTTCGGTTTGCCGGTTATGGCCTGGAAATGAGGGAAATAGTTGCCTGAAACCAATTTTGGTGACGTAGGAAATTTCGCACTATGATATACGTCTCGCCCATCGAGGATCATGCGCTCGAGGAGGGTTTTATGAAGCGCCGAGATCACAACTGTTCCTGGATCCTACTGGCAGCGATGATTCTGACCGCGTCCTGCGGCAGAAAAGCGGAAACGCCTGCCATTGTCATTGAAGTCAACCAAAGTCAGAGCGGAGCCGCCTATATCAACGGCTACAGAAAAACTCTGGACGGCCAGGTGCTCCCCTATCATTCGTCGCACCCGGATGCGGATTCGGCCTTGCTCGTCCGCGCCAACCGGGAAGCGCCTTCCATATCCTGGGAAACCGATCCATTGCCGGAGACGACCCGGGACGAGTTCTACGAGCTGGTCTGGCTCGCCGGGCTCGAGCGCGAGGGATGGCCCGGCAAGGAAGTTCACAAATTCGATTTCTATGTGAACGGGGAACGCTGGTTCACCTTTCAAAACCTGAAGGACGAAAACGCCAACAACTGGAGAGCTTCCGGAAAACAAGGCGCCGAGCTTTCATTTCAAGCCGCAACGGTGGATCGCGTGGGGGACCTTTTCGGCTATATGCGCCTGAGGGTCCCCAGGAGCGAGGTCAAGCCGGGCGCGCCCCTGACGCTGCGAGTGACCGGGCAGGATGCGGACAGCGTCGACTGGTATATGACGTTGCAATACGCCTTCCGCTTCACTCCCAGCTTGCGCGCGGAGCCCGCGCTTGCCCGCGAGGCCGGAGAGCACCGGCAGTACCTGCGGCTGAGTTTCGACAATCTGCAGGAAGGCCGATCGATGACCGTAAGCCTTGGCGGTTCCGTGCTGATCAAGCAGAAGCTCGATATCGGCGCCAACATTAATTACGTGTCCGTACCGGCGGCGGATTCCGAGCATGAGATTCCGGTGGTGTTCAAGATCAACGGGGCGGTGGCTGAACGGACGACTTTACGAGTAAAGCCGGTCAAGCGGCGTGAAATCTACCTCCTATCTTACTCGCACAACGACATCGGCTACACCGATCTCCAACCGGCGATTGAAAAGGAGCAATGGCAAAACCTCGACCAGGCGCTCCAACTCATTCATCAAACCGAAAAGTACCCGCCTGATGCCCGCTTCAAGTGGAACCTGGAAGTCATGTGGCCGCTCGAGGGATACTTGCAACAAGCTTCTGAGCAGAAACGCCAGGAAGTGATTCAGGCGATACGCAGCGGCAGCATTGGTCTGAACGCCCTCTACGCCAACGAGCTCACAGGACTTGCAAGCGCAGCCGAGATGAATCACTTCACGGAGTACGCACGCCGCATCACGGCGCAATACCAGGTGCCCATCACGACTGCTCTTGTCTCGGACGTTCCCGGCTTTAGCTGGGGCATTGTGTCCGCGCTGGCACACAGTGGCGTCAAGTACTTCGCCAGCGCCCCCAACACCGGCGATCGCATCGGCTACGTGCTTCAGGATTGGGGCGACAAACCCTTCTACTGGAAATCTCAATCCGGTGGGGAAAAAGTACTGATGTGGGTGGCCGGCGCGGGCTACTCGAGTTTCCACGAGGGGGACCTGACCAGACTGGGAGACGAAAAGCTGCTGAAGCTCATGAGGAAGCTCGACGACAGCGGGTATCCGTACGAGATTCTCCAGCTTCCCTATACGGTAGGCGGAGACAACGGGACCCCCGATCCCAACCTCCCGGACTTCGTCAAAAAGTGGAACGAACGGTATGACTCGCCGCGCCTCATCATTGCGACACACGCGCGGATGTTCTCGGAATTTGAAAAACGCTACGGGACGACGCTGCCGGCCTATCAAGGAGACTTCACTCCATATTGGGAAGATGGCGCTGCTTCGACTGCCCTGGAAACGGCGCTGAATCGCCGCGCAGTCGATGGCCTGATCCAGGGCGAGGCGCTCTGGGCGATGACGGCGCCCAAATCTTTCCCGGAACGTGAGTACCAGGATGCCTGGAGAAACGTTGTGCTCTGGGACGAGCACACCTGGGGCGCGCACAACAGCATCGATGAGCCGGATCTACCCTTCGTAAGAGAACAGTGGCGCATCAAGCGCCAGTTTGCGATCGATGCCGGCCGCATGTCGTCGCTGCTTCTCGGTCAGCTGGAGACACTGATCAACGAACACCCGACAGAGATGGGCCCGGAAGCCTTCGATGTGTACAACACGAACTCATGGCCGCGCACCGATCTGGTTCTACTTTCCGTTCAAAATCTCGCCGCCGGCGACTCAGTCTTTGACGAGAAGGGCGTTCCCGTGCGCTCGCAACGCCTCTCGACGGGCGAGCTGGCGATCCTGGCCGAGAACATTCCTCCGTTTTCAGCCAGGCGGTTCTTCGTCAAACCCGGCAAGGCGGACAACCGCGGAAGCTGCAGGGTGTCGCAGACCACCCTGTCGAATTCTCTGCTCTCGTTGGCGATCGACTCGAAAACAGGCGCCATACAAAGCCTCACGTGGGGCGAAAAAAAGACCGAATGGGTGGACGGAACCAAGGGTGGCCTCGATCAATATATGTATGTTCTGGGAAAGGACGCGGCGAAGGCACGGGGGCTCTCGCACGTCAGGGTCGGCATGAAGGAAAACGGCAATCTGGTGGCCTCCCTGCTTGTAGAAGGGGAAGCCCCGGGCTGCAAAAGCTACACGGCCGAGTACCGCATCATCGATGGCATGCCCAGAGTGGACATCATCGATCGGCTCGACAAGCGCGCCGTGCGGGAAAAGGAGGCGGTTCACATTGCCTTCCCCTTTAGCGTTTCAGACGGGCAGCTGCGTTACGATGTCGCCTATGGCGTCGTGCGGCCCGAGCTGGATCAGCTGAAAGGCTCATGCAAAAATTTCTTCTCTACGCAAAGCTGGGTTGACATTTCCAACGGCGACCGCGGCATCACGTGGGCATCCCCGGATGCTCCCTTGATCGAGATCGGCTCGATCACCGCAGAGCAGCCATGGGCCCGGACAACGCAGTCATCCGGATTGATTTATTCCTACCTGATGAACAACTACTGGCACACCAATTATAAGGCCGATCAGGAAGGCAAAGCGGAGTTTCGCTATTCGATTCTGCCTCATGCCGGTTTCAGGCCGGAGGCGGCGGTTCGGTTCGGGAGGGAAACCCGGCAGCCGTTGCTTGAGTTGCTTGCGGACACCGCGATTCCCGTGCCGGCCCCGCTGTTTCGTCTTCAGCCGCCGGAAATCGTGGTGTTTTCGCTCGAACCTCTTGCCGGCGGTGGAGGCTGGCTGGTCGGCCTGTACAATCCGACGGGGACGGATCGAGAAGCAGTGCTCGATTGGGGGCAAACCCGGCATGGTGCGATGTACCTGAGCGATGATGCCGGGCATGCCGGTCCACGCGTCGCAGGCAGCCTGAAACTTGCTCCCTGGGGCAGCGCGTTCGTGCGTGTAGACAGATGAGCCACCTCACTCGATTGTGAGCGAAATTGGGGACAGCAACTTTTTTCGCCGGAAGAGTCTTGGCAGATTCGGGAAAGTATGGCGAAAGAGGTCGCTGTCCCCAATTTCGCAAGGGTCTTGCTTTCGCGTGCTAGTGTCTGTAGTATTTGAACTTTTGAAATCTTTCCGCCGGAGACATTGAGATCATGAAGAGGACCTTCCAGCCGAACAACAGCAAGCGCAACAAGACCCATGGCTTTCGGGCCAGGATGGCTACCAAGGGAGGCCAGCTGGTGTTGAAACGGCGCCGGGCGAAGGGCCGGAAGAGGCTGAGCGTGAGTGGATAGGAAAGCGGACGAGAGCTTCCCACGATGCCGGAGGATCGTGCGCGGTTCGGACTATCGCGCGATCTACGATAAGGGCTGGCGGGTGGACGCCGGGCGCTTCGTTCTTTTCGGCCGGCCCAACCAGCTAGGCCACCATCGCTTGGGACTCACCGTTTCGCGCAAGGTCGGCGGCGCGGTCGTTCGCAACCGCGTCAAACGACTGTTCCGCGAGATTTTTCGAAGATCGGTCGCCGACATTCCTTGCCAGTATGATCTCGTCGTGAATGCGAAGCGCGAGTGCGCCACGGCCGCGTACGCAGCGTTGCGTGAGGAATTCCTTGCCGCGGCGCGCAAGATCTGCCGGTGAAGAGGCTGGGCGGGCTGCAATGGAATGGCGCCTGTCCGGGCGGGCGCGTATGAAGAGCGGCGTACTTTGGCTCCTTCGGGCGTACAAACGTTTCGTCTCGCCACTGCTGCCTCCCTCCTGCCGGTTCGTCCCGACATGTTCGATGTACTTGTACGAAGCAATTGAAAAGAAAGGAATCTTGCGCGGGCTGTACCTGGGTTTCAGACGCCTGTTGAGATGCCACCCCTTTTGTGCTGGCGGCTTCGATCCGGTCCCGTGACCTTCCGAGTTGAGACATGGAAAAACGAGTAGTTATCGCCATAGGACTTTCGATAGCAATTCTCTTCGGCTTTCGCTATTACGAAGAATACCGCGCGGCCGAGCTTGCCAAGCATCGCCCGTCCGTGACTCAATCTGCGCCAACGCCCGCGCTGCCAACAACCGCGCCGCCAACGCCCGCTCCAGCAGTTCCCAAGCCTGTGGCAGCGGCTCCGCCGGCCCAAGCGCCCGTTGAGGCGCCGCCCGAGGAGCAGGTTCCTGAGCGCCAGATTGTGATCGATGGAAAGCTGTATCGCGCCGTTCTGGACAACCATGGAGGCATCCTGATGAGCTGGCAGCTCAAGCAATTCAGGACATCCAAGGGCGATGTTTTCGACATGGTCGCTTCCGCTCATATGGACGAGCGTCCATTCCCGGCCTCCCTGAGCTTCGATGATCCGGCGCTGACGGCGCTTGCGAACCAGCAAAATTACAGTGTCGAAGTCTTGAACGGCAAAGACGACGGGACTGCGCTCACCGCGCCGGCGACGGTAGTGATGCGCCTGCGTCGCGGTGACGTGATCATTGAGAAACGATTTCAGTTTGAAGACCAGAACTATGTCGTCGCTTTCTCGGCGACCTTTCAGCGCGGCAACCAATCCCTGCACGGCCGTGTCCTTTTGGGCCAGGACATCGGTCCCGAGCAAGAGCACCTCGTGAACCGGTCGGCGCAGCTGCAGGCGATTGCCGATCTCGGCGGATCGGTGTCACGTTACTCGGGGCCGAAAGACGAAAACGAGATCAAGGCGACTAGCGGCGATGTGCTTTGGGTCGGCCTCGACATGCAGTATTTTGCGGAGATCGCCATTCCGCCGCAGCCCGTGCATGTTTTTGAAATCCAACGCAGGCCCGTGAAAGCCACGGATCTGGGGGGTCAGGAAGTGGCGCGCGACCTGATCCGCGTGACGGTTCCTGCTGATGGAGCGGCTGACTACCGTATCTATCTTGGTCCGAAGCTGAGTACCTACCTGGGAACGGTGCCGGGAGCGGATCTTTCCGGCGTCATCAACTATGGCTGGCTAGCCATCATCGTGATCCCGCTCCTGTCCGCGCTCAGGTTCATCAATCAGTTCACCAACAACTACGGCCTCGCGATCATTCTGCTCACTCTGATTCTCACGCTTCTGCTGTTCCCTATCCGCCTGAAGCAGCTGACCTCGATGAAGAAGATGCAGAAGCTCCAGCCCAAGGTCAAGGAGATCCAGGATCGGTACAAACGCTATAAGAAGACGGATCCGAAACGCGCCGAGATGAACCAGGAGGTGATGGCGCTTTACAAGGAGCACAATGTAAACCCGCTCGGAGGCTGCCTTCCGCTCCTTTTACAGATGCCGCTGCTGATCGCCTTTTACAGGCTGCTGGGCACGGCGATCGAGCTGCGCCAGGCGCCTTTCGTCGGGTGGCTGCATGATCTTGCGGCGAAGGACCCGTACTACATCTTGCCGATCACAATGGGAGTCGCCATGCTGATTTCGCAGAAAATGACACCCATGTCACCCGGCACCGACGAGACGCAAGCGAAGATGATGATGATCATGCCGGTGGTGTTCACGGTCTTTTTCCTCAACGTCTCCAGCGGCTTGAACCTCTATTTCCTATGTAGTAACGTTTTTCAAATCGCATTCCAGAAGATTGCAGAAAGGTGGATGGGTGACCAACGATCCGGACGCAAATCAAAGGGCTGAGAGTGCACTGGAAGCGGATGCGGTCGAGGCGGTCGCGCGCTTTTGCCGGGAGTTGATTGCATGTCTCAAGTGGACGCTCAGCGTCGGAGTGCGCGCGGAGGGGCAGACGGTCCATGTGAACCTCTCGGGGCCGGATCGGTCGATCCTTCTTTCCAACACCGCCGCCGTGCTCAACGGCATCGAGTATCTGGTGAACAAGGTTTTTCGCACCGGTAAGGACGAAGAAATCGCCACCATCATCCTGGACTCCGAGAACTACCGGCAGCTTCGTGAAGCCGAACTGAAGCTTTTAGCTCAAATTGCCTCGCAGAAAGTCCTCGCCCAGCGGCGGCCGCTCAGCCTTCAGCCGATGACCCCTCGTGAGCGGAGAATCGTGCACCTCGCGTTGGCGCCGATCGAAGGGGTTCGCTCCCAAAGTGATGGTGAAGGGGACAATCGCAACATCACCATCTATCCCGCGGAATGAGAGGCGGCACCCGGTTGGGCGCCCGCCATCAAAATGGTCGATCTGAACGACACCATTTGCGCTCTCTCCTCGGCCCCGGGCCGATCCGGGATCGCCGTGGTTCGGGTGAGCGGTCCCGAGTGTTTCGAAATCATCTCACGAATCTTCAGACCCCGCAGCCCCTATCGGGAGCTGCCTGAGCGGCGGGCATTGCTCGGATCTATCGGCGACCCGCGTACCGGCGCCGATGTGGATGAGGCGCTCGTAACGTGTTTCCACGCGCCGCACTCCTATACCGGCGAGAATGTCGCTGAGGCGTCCGTTCACGGCAGCCCCGTGATCGTCTCACAGCTTCTCGAAGTGCTTTGCCGGGAGGGGGCGCGTCTCGCGGAACCCGGCGAGTTCACTTTGCGGGCATTTCTCCACGGCCGCATGGACCTGGCCCAGGCCGAGGGCGTTCGCGACGTCATCGAAGCCAACACGCGCTACCAGCTCCAGGTCGCCTCGCGGCAGCGAGCGGGAGAACTCTCGGAGCAACTGCAGCCGATCAAAAAACTTTGGACAGACGTCATCGTGAGCCTCGAGGCGGCCGTCGAGTTTGTCGAGGAGGATCTTGCAATCGAGTCGCGCGCGCTGCTGGCTGCGAAGCTCGATGAAACCGCCGGGGAATTGGCGAAATGGATCGGCACGTTCCGGCGCGGGCGCATCGTGCGCGACGGCTTCAGCCTGGCCATCGCCGGCCGGCCGAATGCGGGCAAGAGCAGCCTGTTTAACGCGCTGCTCGCCGAAGAGAGGTCCATCGTTACCGAGATACCGGGAACGACCCGAGACGCGGTCTCGGAGTTCGCCAGCATCGGGGGAATTCCGGTGCGCCTCATCGATACCGCCGGTTTGCGGGAGGGAGCGGAGAGGGTTGAACGCATTGGCGTGGACCGCAGCTTGCGGGTAATGGCCGATGCGGACGCGATCGTGCTGGTGGTCGACACGAGCCGTCCGTGCACGGAGGAGGATGATCTGCTGCGCGCGCGGCTGGGCGAATTCTCCTGCGTCGTGGCTTTTAACAAGTCCGATCTGCCGGATGTCTGGACGGCATCGCAGAAGGCGCGCTACGGCGCGGATTGGCCATGTGTGGAGGTCTCCGCGTTGAGAGGCAGCGGCATCGATCGGCTGCGGCAGGCGATTCAGAAACATCTCTTCGGGGAAGGAACCGGCGAACGCGACGGGCTGCTGGTCACGAATCTGCGGCACTGCCAATGCCTGGAGGAGGCGCACCGGGCTTTGTCCAGAGCGGCGGTAGCGCTTCGAGACGGCCTCTCGGAGGAGTTTGCGCTTGCGGACCTGCATGCAGGATTAAAAAAACTCGGGGAGATTACCGGTGAAACCAGCGTCGAGGAGCTGCTGGGAGAGATCTTCTCGCGGTTTTGCATCGGCAAGTGATATTGCGTCGTCAAACAGCTTCCTGGAAATGAGAGCTTCGGAAGCATTTAGAGCGTTAGTAGCCCTTGTCAGCCAACGTTTGGCTTCGTCTCGCTTGCCGGCCACAGCCGTTCGCCCTCGCTCAGAATATTTGCCAGATAGCTGGAACTTGCTTCCTGCAACAGCAGATAGTATTCGCGGTCAATAATGTTCAGACTAATGAGTGGCTGAAACTCGCGATCCCACATAAGCTTGTATGCGATTCGGTGGACCTTCTCCTTGATGTTCTTGCCCGCATCGGTCAGTACGACGAGCACATCCACATCGGAATCCGGCGCTTCATCACCCCTGGCTCGAGAGCCATACAGAATGATCCGTTCGAGATTGCTGCCCAGGGCTGCTCCAAGCTCATCTCGGAATGACTGGAGAAGGTCTGCCACGTCTTGTTTCATCGCTTCGCTCCGCGCTCCGGCCATTGTAACACGTGCGGCGAGTTTCTCCAGGTCTGCCTGGGCGGCAGGCAGGACTATAAGTTGATATGCCATTGCCGGGCCACTTCAGCAAGAGATTTGCCTTTGCCTGCAATATCTTCCTGGCGGCGAATTCGGCGCAATTGGCGGATCACCTTGGGATTTTGGCTTAGCAGCCAATCCTCCAATTCCTCCTTGGTCTCAGCTGATTCCCAGATCGTGGTCGGAATTTCCAACACCCCGCTGTCATGTGGCTTGCCCATGTGGTCCTCCGTCCGCGAAGCAGTTTGCTCGACTCGGCTTCTAGAATCAAAGATCGAGAAGATGCCGTTCAGTGAACCTGACGCGCTGAGAGCACATCCCGCACAGTCGTCCAATGAATGCCAGGATAGCGATCGTTGTCGAGCGGATCCAGCTTTGCCCGGCCGTCGAACATGTTACGCATGTACTGCATGCCCTGCCATGCCGGGTAGAGTTCTTTCTCTCCGGGGGCGACCGCGCGCGCGACCTTGATAAGCGCGCCGAGCATTCCCAGACCTCCGGCGCGGAACAGGCGGAACTCCTTTCCAGTCACCTCACTTACGGCCGCCGTCAGTTCCCGGGCGCTGAGTTGATCGCCAGCAATTCGTAGAAAGCGAGGGGTGGACGGATCAAGAGCCGCGCTCGCCGTGAATGCGGCCGTGTCGTCCATCGTCGTGAAGTCC
>JBEKIX010000013.1:0-52137 GCA_050011535.1 Acidobacteriota bacterium | reverse complement strand
GGCCGCAAAATGACCGCGTGGGTGGCCGGCCTGAGCTTTATATCCGCCAATTTGAGCTCCCTTGAAACCATGGGCTGGTCGGCAATGTCCTATCAGTACGGCATGCTGGGCGCCCACGCCTACCTCATTGGCGCGATCCCGGCGATTCTCGTTCTCGCCCTCGTCATGATGCCGTTTTATTACATCTGCAAGACACACTCCGTTCCCGGATACCTCAAACTACGTTATGGAGAGGGCGCACGCTCGCTGGCGGGCATTTCCTTCACGTGCATGACCGTCCTCGTCTGTGGTGTGAACATGTTCGCGATGGCCAAGGTGATGCAGATCATCCTTGGGTGGAACATCCACTTCAGCATTTGGGTTTCTTCCATCACAGTTGCAATCTATGTAGCCTTGGGAGGCCTGCTGTCAGCCGTTTTCAACGAGGTCCTGCAATTCTTCCTGATCTGGCTTGGGGCGCTGCTGATCCCGATTCTCGGACTGATCGAGGCCGGCGGGTGGAGGAGGCTTATCGAGTCGATCAATGCCCATCATCCGGGTGAAAACTTCACCAGCCTGTGGGCGAATCTAGGCTCGGCGGCCGACAATCCGATGGGAATGCACTGGATCGGCATGGTTTTCGGCCTGGGTCTGGCCGTTTCCTTTGGTTATTGGTGCACGGATTTTCTGCAGGTGCAGCGTGTCATGGCAGCGAAGGATCTGCGTTCCGCTCAAAATGGCACGATCATTGGAGCAGCTTTAAAGATGGCCGTGCCGCTGATCGTCACTCTGCCCGGTCTCCTCGGCTTGGTCATTCTCAAGGAGAAAATGGGCATTACTCTTGTTCCCGAGCAGGTAGCGCAGGCCACGGGCGGCCACAGTTACAACGAAGTCCTTCCTCTGCTGATGGCGCACTATCTGGGACCGGGCCTGCTGGGGCTGGGTGTCACCGCGATGATCGCAGGGTTCATGTCGGGAATGGCCGGCAACGTCAGCGCCTTTGCCACGGTCTGGACGTATGACGTCTATCGTCCGCTGCTGAACAAGACCGCCGGCGACGCGCACTATGTCAGCATGGGACGCTGGTGTTCGATTATCGGAGTGTTCATCGCCATTGCGACCGCTTATGCCGCGATGCTCTTCAGCAACATCCTGGTCTACCTGCAGGTCCTGGTTATGTTCTTCATAGTGCCGCTCTTCGGCGCCGTCATTGTCGGCATGCTCTGGAAACGGGCTTCTCCGGCGGGCGGCTTTTGGGGGTTTCTCTTGGGAATTCTTTCTTCGATCACCATTTTCGTTTATGTCCACGCCTTCCCGGATCGATTCAACCCGGCTGCACTGAATCCGGCACATGTCAAATACATCGCGCTTTCGCCGCTTGCCAAGGACATGGCGGTGAATATGTTCGGAGCGTTATGGTCATTGATCGTCAGCGTGGCGGTCACGGTCGTTGTCAGCCTGCTTACGACGCCCAAGCCGGAGGACGAGCTGCGCGACCTGGTATACGGTTTGACGAACCTGGCGCACGAGGGACCGTGCAGGTGGTTCCGTCGTCCCGCTTTGTGGGCCGGTGTCGTTGGGGGGATTCTGGTGATCGTCAATATCATTTTCTGGTAGGAAGTGGTTTCTTTTGTATCGCAACAGGCTTATCCTCCCGCAATCCGATTCTGGCCAAGGTAATGACCAGGCTGTGCAATCCAATGGGGGCCGCTATGACTAAGGTGAAAATCGAGATCTGGTGTCTGATCCTGCTTTTGTTTGCTGTTCTTGGGTGGCGTGCGCAAGAAGCTTCCGCGCCGATTAAGTTCGCGCACCTGGCGCACATCGCGAATGACGGGCGCATTGCTTTCACGTACCAAGATGACATCTGGGTCGCTGATTCCGACGGATCGAATGGGCATCGCCTGACCGCACACATCGCCAATGATTTTGCTCCGCGCTTCTCTCCCGATGGCAAATGGATTGCATTTACCAGCAACCGCAACGGGAATAATGACGTGTTCTTGATCCCGTCGGCGGGCGGGGAACCGCGGCAGCTCACGTATTACTCGGGCGACGACCAGGCCCTCTATTGGACCCCGGACGGCAAGGCAATCATCATTTCGAGCAATCGTGGTCCGGATGCCTTCGGCTCGCCCTTGTATCGCTTACCGATCGACGGTGCGCCTCCGGAGCCAATGGGTATGGGTGTTGCACGTCTTGGCATGATGAAGCAGGACGCCACCCTGCTCGCCTACAACCGCGCGCTTCCTTCCACGGCGGTATGGCGCAAAGCGTTTCGCGGCAACTCCTGCCCAGGCATCACCGTGCAGGATCTCAAGACCGGCGATATCCACGACATCACCAACACGGATATGCATGATTACCGGAATCACGTGAACGATGTCTACCCGATGTGGGGTTCGGATGGAATGATCTACTTCTCCTCCGAGCGGGACGGCACCTACAACATCTGGCGGATTTCTCCAAGGGGCGGCGCTGCGCAGCAGGTGACGCATCTTAAACAAGGGGGTGTTTTTTACCCTTCGATTTCTCCTGACGGAAAAAAGATCATCTTCCAGAGCGAATTTGACCTCTGGACGCTTGATCTTCCAAACGGAACACCCAAGAAACTCTCCATACCACTGTCCTTCGATCCGAAGGATAGCAATCTCGAGATTCTAACCTCCGATAGCCGGGCCGATGGCTTCAGCCCTTCCCCCAATGGAGATTACGTCGCGGTGGACTTCCATGGCGACATCCACATCGTGCCGAGCGAGCAGGGAATCGGAGAAAGAACGCCGGTTGCTATAACCCCGTGGCGCGAGCACAACGAAAGATATTCCCCCGACGGCAAGAAGCTGGCCTACATTTCCGACGAGTCGGGTGATCAGGAAATATGGCTGTTCGATCTGGCGAGCGGCGCGCATCGCCGCATGACGTCCCAGCCTTCGGAGAAAGGCAATATCGTATTTTCAGCCGATTCTCAGAAACTTGCTTACACGGGTGACAACAAGATCTGGGAGATCGACCTCTCGAACGCCCAGCCTCAACCTCACGAGCTGGCGAGCAACAGCGCAGGTGGATTTAACATCCAGCAGTACTCCGCCGACGGAGCGTGGATGGTCTACAGCCGGCGAGATAACGACGAGAATTCCGATATTTACCTGTACGATATTGCCGCGAAGAAGGAATACAACGTCACCCAGAGTCCTAACAGTGAGACGAGCGCTGCGCTGACACCGGATGGAAAAACGGTCGTTTTTACCTCCAATCGTGACGGCGCGATGAATCAGCTTTTTGCCGTATCGCTCACCAAGCTCACTGAGGACCCGAACGACCCGCTCGTTCGGGAACGCATTCGCCGCGCTTCGACACCGGCCGGTGGACGCGGAGGGCGCGGTGTCGGCACGCCAGCCGATGCTGCAGGCGGAGGTGTGGCAGCTGCCCCCCCTGGCCCGATCGACTTGAATGGAATTGAAAAACGCGCGCTCCAGCTCACGCGAGGCACCGCGGCGGTGAGCGGGTTCTTCCTCTCGCCGGATGGCCGCACCATCTACTACGCGGTAGGCGGCGGCTTCGGAGGCCGTGGAGCTGCTCCCACGCCTGCACCTACCCCGAGTCCCGGCCGCGGCGCCGCCGCGGGAGCAGGCGCAGAGAACACCGGCCTCTTCGCGATCGGCATTGACGGACGAGACCAGCGCCGCATCGCCAGCGGGACTTATGCCGGTATGACGCCGACGACTGATCGCCGAATGATTTTCTTCCGTGCGGCCGCCGCGCGCACGGCCGAGGATCAAACGCCGGCAGGCCGCGGGGGTGGCGCGGGAGGTCAGGAAGTTCACCGCCTCGTTCTCGCAACGCCGCAGCGCGAGGATCGCGTCAGTTTTACGATGGAGCTTCGCATCGACCGGCGCGCCGAGTGGAAGCAAATGTTTGAGGAAATATGGCGCGTGATGAAGTACCGCTATTACAACCCCTCCATGAACGGCTACGATTGGGCCGCGATCAAGGCCAAGTATGAACCTCTGCTCCCATACGTGGGGACCAACGAGGACCTGTACGACCTGGGCAACCAGATGATCGGGGAGATGAGCAGCTCGCACACCGGCGTGAGCGGCCCGGCTTCTCGTACCATGCCGCGACTGTTTACCACGCGCTTCCTGGGTTTTGAGATCGCCCCCGAGGGAGGCAAGTATCGCATCAATCACATCTACCGTGACGGCCCGGCCGACAAGGAGTGGCTCGACCTCAAGGTCGGCGACTACGTGCTTGCAATCGACGGCCAGGACGTGAAGGCCGGCGATAATTACTGGAAGATCCTGAGCACGACCTCGGACGAATATATCCCCGTGAAAGTATCGAAGACGCCTGATGGAGAGGGCGCGCGCGTCGTGCGCGTCGCGAGCGTCACCAATCTCGGCAATATCAAGTACGAGGAATGGGTTGCAAACAACCGCGACATCGTCGAGAAGGCGACAAACGGCCAAATCGCGTACGTTCACATTCGTTCGATGGACCAACCTTCTCTCCAGCGCTTTCAAAACGAGATCGACCGCTACTGGAACAAGAAGGGGATCATCATCGACGTGCGCAATAACACGGGCGGAAACATTGACGAACCGCTGCTCGACATCATCCAGCGGCGGCCGTACATGTTTACGAATCAGCGGGGCGGAGCGGCAACATGGGGACGTCGTCCCCAGCAGGCCATCGCCGGCCCGAAGGTGATGATGATCAATCAGCGCTCCTTTTCCGACGGCGAGGCGACTCCGATGGGATTTCACACCCTCGGACTCGGCCAGATCGTGGGCACGCCCACGGCCGGCGGAGTGATCTGGACCGGAAGCTACTCGCTCATCAACGGCGGATCGGTGCGCACACCGAGCGAGCTTGCGGTCACTTACGATCCGACAAAGCCGAATAACTACGGAATCAATCTCGAGAACTATGGCGTGCCGCCCGACGTGTGGGTGCAGAATACGCCGATGGATGAAGTGAAGGGAATCGACCGTGAATTGCAAGCGGCGATCGACGAAGTCCTGCGCATGCTCAAGGCGACGCCAGGCGCGGCGCCCGCCGGCGAAAAGAAGTAGATGGGTGCTAGGTGTTAATCTCGAAGCAGTCCCTTACGGGGCAGGATCTAAGGTGCCACGCTGGGACGCAGCGGCCCCAGAGCGGCGTTGCGCGGTCCATCGGATTCCTCTGCCGGAGCCAGCTTTCTCAATGCCGTGAATGGTCTCGCCACTGACGGTGCCGGAATACTGATGCGTGGTTGCCGGACTTTCGCCGGCGGCAAAGCTGATCTGGGAGCCCCGCAATCTCGCGTCTTTCAACGGCAGCCTCTTGCCGTGCATGCTGAGGCTTCCTTCTATCTTCTGAAATCTCTGCACGATCGTGAGCGTGGCCTCTCCCGCCGCCGCCTGCCATGCCCAGAGTCCCTCCACTCTTGCTGGGACAATCCAAAACAATGCCTTTCTGCCCGCGACGATGGATGTCTGATCCGCCTCCCAATCATCCATGCTGAAAGCGTGTGAGACCAAGCGCGTGCCCGGTTGCATTCCGAGAATCTGGGGGCGAAGTTTGATGTTGATTTCCGGGAGGAGATACATCGTGATCACGGTGGCCTTTGAAAAGTCAGCCTCAAAGATGTCGCCTTGAACGAAGCTCGCGCGCGACGCTACGCCTTCCATTTCCGCGGTCTTCTTTGAGAGTTCCACGAGGCTGCGGTTGTACTCGATGCCGAGCGCGCGCGCCCCTCGCTTTGCAGCCGCGATCACGATACGGCCGTCGCCTGATCCCAGGTCGATCAGGTAATCGTCCGCGGACAGTCTGGCCAGATCGAGCATAGCTTCCACTAACCTCATGGGGGTCGGCACCCACTTCACGTCCTTGCCGGCCTCTCCCTCGCTGGGCTGATATCGGTTTTGCGGACGCTTCAGGCTCACGGCTGTTCCGGCGCCCGCGGCGGCAAATAACACCGCCAGCGTCGTGAACAGGATAGTCGATTTTCTACGCATGATGCGCATTCTACTCCGACTCGCTAGATGGTGAGAAGAATCTAATCTGTCCTCGACACCGGTTTTAGTTGACACAGATGAAATCAAAGTGATATCATATAGATATCTTACTAGGAGGATCATCGATGTTTCGAGAACGCGAGATCAAGGGTATTTCAGGTTGGTTGATTTCAGTGGCGCTGTTGGTCGTGCTGATCCTATCGATTTGGTCGCTGAATTCTGCCGTCGCAGACCTCGATGTGATCAGGATCCTTGGATCATTGTTGGTGCTGATCCTCACGATCGGCGCCTTTTTCGGATTGACCGTGGTCAACCCGAACGAGGCAAGGGTTGTACAGCTGTTTGGCAGATACAAAGGCTCGCTAAAAGGGCAGGGATTCTGGTGGATTAATCCACTGACCCTGCGCCGAAAGGTGTCTCTGCGCATACGCAACTTCGAGAGCAGCAAGCTGAAAGTGAACGACCACGACGGCAATCCGATCGAGATCGCCGCGGTGGTTGTCTGGCGCGTAATCGAGACCGCGGAAGCAATCTTCGAAGTGGATGACTACGAACACTTCGTTCACGTGCAAAGCGAGGCGGCGGTGCGCAACCTGGCTACTTCTTATCCCTATGACGCTCATGTCGAGGGGCAACCTTCGCTGCGCATGTCCGCGGGGGAGATTGCTCACCGGCTCCGCGAAGAAATCCAGGAAAGGCTTGCCAAAGCGGGAGTGGAGGTGATCGAGGCGCGGATCAGCCACCTTGCCTACGCTCCGGAAATTGCCAGCGCGATGCTGCGGCGGCAGCAGGCCAGCGCGATCATCGCCGCACGCCAGAAGATCGTGGAAGGCGCCGTGAGCATGGTGGAGATGGCTCTGGATCAATTGAGCGCTAAACAGATTGTTCAGCTTGACGAAGAGCGCAAGGCCGCCATGGTGAGCAACCTGCTCGTGGTTCTTTGCAGCGATCGCGACGCGCAGCCGGTTGTGAACACCGGCACTCTTTATCAATAGGCTTGGTGAGAGCCGTTATAGGAATCAGGTATGGCGCAACGCAAGACATTCTTGCTTCGGCTCGATCCGGCGACGCACGAAGCCCTGCAGCGCTGGGCCGGCGCGGAGGTGCGCAGCCTGAACGCGCAGATCGAGTTCCTGCTGCGCAATGCGCTGCGACAGGCGGGACGCCTGCGTGCGGAAGATCTGTCGACTTTCGACCGTGACGACACGAAGCAACACGGAGTTACCGAGGAGTGAGGATCATGAAGTCCAGCATCCTGCTTCAGCAACCTCGCATTGGTTGGATCCCACCGGATGGACTGGATCACTCGAGGCCGCGGGCGGTGCGTCTGACCGTCCGTGGCAAGGCCCTGGTGGCGCTCGCATTGGCTTTGCTGAGCGCCGGCATTGTCGCCGGAGTTCTTCTCGAAACGGTTGCAGTCCGGGAGGCCCGGGAGTCGCGTCTTCTCCTGAGGGAGACTGTCCCCACCAGCGGCGTGGTCACGCGGCTCTGGCGCGGCAAAGGAGAGAACAGGCAGCCTTGGATAACTTACCGGTTCCAGATTTGGCGCCAAACGTACGACAACGACGCGAAGATCCCTCTAGGGATCTGGCAAAACCTGCGGATTGGATCGACTGTGCCGGTTCACTTCGTCCCTTCGCATCCGGATCTCAGTTATGCGTATGATTATGTGAAGATGCCTTTGCCTTCCTGGGTTCCGCTCGTGGTGGGTTTCAGTCTCGCGTTTTGTGGCTCCTTTGCGTTTCTGCCGCTCCTGAGGCAACGCCATCTGCTGTCCGAAGGCCGACCCACGCCCGGCACGGTCACAAAACATGGGAGACTCCAAAGAGGATCGCACGGTGAGAAGCTGGGGGTGAAACTATATTACGATTTTTACCTTCTGAGTGGAGCTCTCGCCCACGGCAAGATCGGCCCGATCAAAAATCCGCCTCCGATAGGCAGCGCTGTTTCAGTGCTTTACGATGCAGAGAATCCGCAAATCAGCGCGCCGTACCCATTTCCATCGCCTCTGGTCAGGCTGGTGGTTCAGCGCTCCTTCTCGCGCCCCGCATGAGAGGTCGCGGAAACTTTCGGGGATCCTCTATCGACAGGTGATCCCGGAATCAGTGCGCCCCGGCCCCGCCGGCACGATGGCGCTTGGCTTTTTGCATCAACAGAGTCAGTCCGGTACACATGAGAAACAGAATTGCCAGCACGCGGAATGCTTCGACAAAGCTGAGGAGGGAGGCCTGACGCTGAACCATGTGGTAGATCTCGGCGAGGGCCTGCTTGTTGGCGGTGGTCGGATCCACGCCGCCGCGCAGTGACATCTGGTTGGAAACCTGTCCAACCATCTGCTGGAACTGCATGCTGTAGGGAGTTACGTGTTCCGCGAGGACCGATTGATGAAACTGAGAGCGGCGCGCCAGCCACGTGGTCACAAAAGAAATGCCCATGCTCGATCCAATGTTGCGCGTAACGCTGAAGAGGCTGGTGGCATATCCCGTGTCCTGCTGGGAGATCGAATCCATGGTCAACGTCGTGAGCGGCACAAAGACAAATGCCATGCCGAGACCCTGTGTGATCTGGTGCAGGAAAATGTCCCACGTTCCCGATTGCAGTGTCATGGTCGAGAATCCGAACAACGCGATGCTCGTCGCAATGAAGCCGATCGTGAGCATCCAGCGCCCATCCCAGCCTCTGCCCAGCATATACCCAACCACGGGCATCAGCAGAGCGGTCCCGATGCCGCGCGGGCTGGTCCATAAACCCGCCGTCTGAGCGCTCCAGCCCAGCAGAGTCTGCATGAACAATGGCAGGAGCACGAGGCTGCCGTAGAGCACGAATCCGAGAACCCAGGCCAGACTCACGCCGGCCGCAAAGTTACGATTCCGCAACAATCGAAAGCGGACAATCGGGTCAGGAGTGCGCAGTTCCCGAATCACGAACACTCCAAGGAACACAATGGCCAACACCAGCAGGCTGATGATGAAGCGCGAGGAAAACCAGTCGTCTTCCTGCCCTTTGTCGAGCATGACCTGCAAAGCACCCATGCCGATGGCGAGCATTCCCAGCCCGATCGCATCCACTTTGAGCGCTCCCCGCCTGATATAGTGTGGATCGTGAATGAAGAGCGAAATCATGATCAGGCTGAAGAGGCCTACGGGAAGATTGATATAAAACACCCATCGCCACGAAAACGAATCCGTAATCCAGCCGCCCAGGGTAGGTCCAAGGATTGGCGCGGCGACAATACCCAATCCCCAGAAGGCCATGGCCTTTCCCCGTTCTCTACCGGGGAACTCCTCAAGGAGCACCGCTTGTGATAGAGGCTGGAGACCGCCTCCGGTCGTCCCTTGAAGCACGCGGAAAAGGATGAGCAAGGGAAGGTTGGGGGCGAGTCCGCACAGCATGCTGGATACAGTGAAACCGGTCACGACTACCAGCAGGAGCCTTTTTCGGCCAATGACATTTGCCAGCCACCCGGTGATGGGCAAGATGATCGCGTTCGCAACAATGTAGGAAGTCAACACCCACGTAGCTTCGTCCACGGTGGCTGAGAGACTGCCCGCGATATGGGGTAGGCTGACGTTGACCACCGACGTGTCCAGCACTTCCATGATGGCACTGGACAACACGGCGATCGCCACCAGCCAACGGGCTAGTCCGGGACGTGCTTCATCCGACAGATTCACTCTTCACCCGCCACAAAAGGATGGAAAGTCTATAACTAATCTGTCTCTTGGACAAGAAGGGGAACGAAGATATCTAGTTTCTTTCGCCAAACGGGGCAGCGGGGTCGGTTGGCCGAGCCCCAGATGGGCGGAAAATGGGAAGCAGCCCTCTCGATCGAAGCAAGTGCTAAATATCTGTACACCTATCTATCCGGTTGAATTCAAGTGGGTTAGAAGTCTGCTGCTAAGAATCTTTACATCTCGCCAGTTTCCGCAACTGAGCGCATGCTTCTGATAATTCCCTTAATTCCAATTGGTTAGCGAAATACTGAGAACTGGCATGGGACATGCTTATAGGGAAAGACGAGAGTGATCGAGGACGAAGGAACCGAAGATGGACACAAACAGACGCATAAAGGAGATAAATCAGATGAGCACACAGCCAAGAGTGTTGATCGTCGACGACGAGCCGTCTTTGCGCAGGCAATTGATGGTGGGTCTTGCCCAACACGGATATGAAGTGGATGAATGCGAGGAAGGGCTTTCCGCCCTTACGAAGATCAAGGCAGCCGAATCCAAACAGGACCCGTTTCGCTGCGTCATTCTGGACGTCAGGCTTCCCGACATCGATGGACTCAAGATCCTCTCTGTCATCAAGGCTGCGTATGCCGATCTTCCCGTGGTTGTCATCACCGGTTACGGCACGGAGGACACGGTCAACACAGTCCAGAATAATGGCGGAAGCGCCTATCTCGACAAACCTTTCGAGATGGAAACGCTGGTAGCGGAAATCAACCGTGTCGGGACGAGAACCGAGAAGAGACCCAAGGCCCGAACGGCGTCTGAACCTCTTGTTCTTACCAGCGCATTGGTTTTCATCCGAGGCGAGAAGGACGCGGACCTGGCCGAGATTTATGAGACGCTGTGCTTCGGTGATCGTGTCTGCTATTGCGACCCCGTGTTAGGTGAATGGGATCTGGTTCTGCTCCTTCAGGCCGCAAACCGCAAGAGCATCGATCAGATTGTGCAACGCCATCTCGGGTCCCTGAAGGGCGTGGAGGCGTTCGAGGTCCATTACTGCGAGAAGCCGCAGATTTCCAAAGACCTCGAAGGATTCATCCATGATTACGAGAAAATGCAGGCCACGGAGAAGGAAAATGAGGGTGTAACGGATGGGCGCAACATGCGCATGCTCACCTCCTACGCGATCCTCGACGTGGATGCCTCGAAGCTTGCGAACGTCTACATGAAGCTTTACTTCACCGACAATGTCATCCATTGCGACGTGGCCGACGGCGGCAAGAAGATCGTCCTGCTCATGCAGGGAATCTCAGCGCAGGAAGTTCAATCGACCATAAAGAGCACGATTCGCTTGATGCCCGGAGTGCTCCGCATCAAACAGCTCAACGTACTGAACTTCTCAACCAAGTAAATCCGTGACAGGAAGGTTATGAGTCTAACGCAAATTGAATCCGGCCGGCCTGCTCCGGCCGCATTTACCCGGATGCTGTGGAGGCATCATGGCGAGCCTGGCATGCTGATCCCGCTTCTGCAAGCGGCTCAGGACAGCTACGGCTACATTCCGCCGCTCTCCATTGAGCAGATCTCGGAAGCCACCGGAATCCCGGCGGCTGAGATTTATGGTGTTATCACGTTTTACAAACAGTTTCGCTTGAAGCCCCTTGGCCGGCACCTTATCCGTCTCTGCAAAGTCACGGCTTGTCATGTAGTAGGTGCGGAGATGGTGGGCCAGGTTCTCGGGGATGAACTTCGGGTTGCCCCTGACGAGACCACTGAAGACGGCCTGTTCACTTACACCGTGGTTGCGTGCCTGGGATGCTGCAGTCTGGCGCCTGCGATGATGATCGACGATCAGACCTTTGGACGCCTGACTCCCCCAAAAATGCGCAAGCTGATTCGCCAATACCGCCGGGAGGCCGCCAAGGCGGCCGGCAAGCCCCCCGATCATGTGGTGTCGTCCACGGCGGCTGTCTCGCAGGGATAATCGGAGGGTTTTATGCAGGAAGTGTTGGTTGGATTGGGTTCATGCGGCCTGGCCGCGGGAGGCTCGAAGGTCTATCAGCGTTTTTCGGAACTTTTGGCGCTCGGGAAAAACGATGCGGTGCTCAAGCAGACGGGCTGCATTGGCATGTGCTACGCCGAGGTTCTGGTAGAGGTTCGCGACGCGAAGGACAGGAGCACGCTCTACTGCAATATCACGCCCGACAAGGTCGGCCGGATCGTCGAGGAGCACGTCAAAGAGGGCCGCGTGATCTCCGAGTGGATTGCCGACACGAATGAATCGATCGCGAAACAAAAGCGCATCGTACTCCGGAATTGCGGTGTAATCGATCCCGGGAACCTCGATGAATATCTGGCGCGCGAAGGATATCAGGCGCTCGAAAAGGCACTTACGGAAATGACTGCGGCTCAGGTGGTCGAAGTCATCGCGGCGTCTGGCCTCAGGGGCCGCGGGGGCGCGGGGTTTCCGACGGGGACCAAGTGGCGCCTTGCGGCGGCTTCTAGAGACGCGCACAAGTACATCATCTGCAACGGCGACGAAGGGGATCCGGGCGCGTTCATGGACCGCAGCGTTTTGGAAGGGGATCCTCACGCGGTGCTCGAGGGCATGGCGATCGCTGCCTACGCCATCGGCGCCGATGCCGGCTATATCTACGTGCGAGCCGAGTATCCCGAAGCGGTCAAGAGACTTCGTCATGCCATTGCCCAGGCAACGGCGCGGGGGTTTCTCGGAAGCAACATTCTGGGAAAAGGGTTCCATTTTCACATCACTCTCAAAGAAGGAGCCGGCGCATTTGTGTGCGGCGAGGAAACCGCTCTTATTGCCTCGATTGAAGGCAGGCGCGGCATGCCGAAAGTTCGTCCTCCTTTCCCAGCGGAATCGGGCCTCTGGGGACACCCCACGTGCATCAACAACGTGGAGACTCTCGCCAACGTTTCCTGGGTCCTGCTTCACGGCGCGGAGGCGTTCAAGGTCCATGGCACGGCAGGCTCCAAGGGAACCAAGGTATTTGCCCTGGCCGGCAAGGTCCTGCGAGGCGGGCTGGTAGAAGTTCCCATGGGGATGACGATCAACGAGGTGATCTACGACATCGGTGGGGGCACGCTCACCGGCGGGCCATTCAAGGCCGTGCAGATGGGCGGCCCTTCCGGCGGCTGCATCCCGGCGTCCCTTGGAAACACCCCGATCGACTACGAGCAGATCACGGCGACGGGTGCCATCATGGGTTCCGGAGGGATGGTGGTGATGGATGAAACCACCTGCATGGTGGACGTCGCCCGCTTTTTTCTCTCCTTCACTCAAAACGAATCGTGTGGCAAATGCACTTTCTGCCGTGTGGGAACGAAGCGGATGCTCGAGATCCTCGAGCGTATCTGCCAGGGAAAAGGAAGGGAGGAGGATATTGCACTGCTTTCCGAGCTTGGAGAGCAGATTAAGTCGAGCTCGCTTTGCGGCCTGGGCCAGAGCGCTCCCAATCCCGTGCTCACGACGCTGCGCTACTTTCTGCCCGAATATCATGCCCACATCAGGGACAAGAAATGCCCCGCTAAATCGTGTTTGCCTCTCGTCGAGTTCGCCATTCGGGCCGATGCGTGCTCTGGCTGCGGATTATGCCTCGCGGCGTGCGACGCAGGAGCGATTTCCGGCGAAAAGAAAAAGCCACATTTGATTGACGTGTCCAAGTGCATACGTTGTGCCAAGTGCATCACGGTCTGCAACCAGGGCGCGATTGAAAAAAGGTAACGTAATGGCTATTCAGGTTGAAAAAGATCGAACGCAGCTGTCTGTCGAGCTGATCGTCAATGGGGAAAAGATATCGGCGAAGCCCGGTCAAACAATTCTCGACATCGTCCGGGAGCGGAAACTCGACGACATTCCCACGCTTTGCTACGATCCCAAGCTCGAGCCCTACGGTTCCTGCTTTCTTTGCGTGGTGGAGGTCAAGGGCGCGCCACGGCTTCTGCCATCTTGCGTGACCCGTGTGCGCGACGGCATGGAAGTGACGACACGCAGCGAACGGATCGTGCACGCGCGCAAGACCGCTCTCGAGCTTCTTCTGTCCGATCATTACGCTGACTGCGTCTGCCCTGGGCAGCGAGCTTGTCCCGCCGGCGTGGACATTCAGGGTTATTTGAGTCTCGCCCGGCTGGGCCACTACCAAGAGGCGCTTGATCTGATCCGCACCCGCAATCCCTTGCCGGTGGTTTGCGGCCGTGTATGCGTGCGCAAGTGCGAAGTCAAGTGTCTGCGCAATCAGGTGGACGAGCCGGTTGGGATCAACTTTGTGAAGCGTTACCTCGCGGAGAATGCGCAGGCGTCGACAGATGAGCCCAACGTGCCTCCGGCGAGCGGAAAACGCGTGGCCGTCGTGGGCGGCGGGCCCGCCGGGCTTACGAGTGCGTACTATCTCGCGGGCAGGGGCCACGGGGTCACGGTTTTTGAAACGCTGCCCAAGCTGGGAGGCATGCTTCGATACGGCATCCCCGAGTATCGCCTTCCTCGGACCGAGCTGGACGGCGAAATCCAAAAGATTCTAGACTTGGGCATCCAAATAGAGATGAACCGGACACTTGGCAAGAATTTTTCGGTCAAGAGCCTTCTGGAGAAGGACAAATTTGATGCAGTATTTATCGCCCTCGGAGCACCTCGCGGCAAGAAAATGGGCCTGCAGGGTGAGGACGAAACGGAAGGCGTCCGGCCCGCGCTCGACTTTCTTCGCGATGTTGAACTCCACGGCGCCCCGGCTCTTCACGGCAAGGTCGTGGTCGTCGGTGGCGGAAACTCCGCGATCGACGCGGCCCGCACCGCGATACGATGCGGCGCCGCCGAGGTGACGATTCTGTACCGCCGCACTCGCGTGGAAATGCCTGCTCACCATGAAGAAGTGGATGCTGCCGAAAAAGAAGGCGTGAAGCTGGAACTTCTCGTCGCTCCTGGCGAACTCATTGTGGAAAACGGCCATTTGAAAGCCATTCGTTGCCAACGCATGGAACTTGGCGAACCCGACGCGAGCGGCAGGCGCAAGCCCGTTCCGATTCAAGGGGCGATAACCGAATACGATTCCGACTACCTCTTTGCCGCCATCGGCCAGGATACCGACCTGGCTATGCTTCGGGATGAGCCCGATGCCGTGCGCCCCAAAGTGAACCGCTGGGCGACGCTCGAAGCCGACTCTGCCACCATGATGACCAACATCAAGGGGGTGTTCGCGGGTGGCGACGTAGTTCTCGGTCCTTCGGCGGTCATCGATGCGATTGCGCACGGCCGGAATGCGGCGGAAGCGATTGATGGGTTTCTGAAATCAGGAGACGTCAAGAAGCCTCAGACGGTCTTTTTCAGCCGCCGCGATGCGTTCGGCGCCCTGCCGGACTGGCAGTTCGAGCAGGTGGAACGGACCCAGCGCAGCGTGATGCCGGAGCGCGACGCCGCGCAGCGAACACAGGATTTCTGTCAGGTCGAGACCGGGCTGTCTGAACCTTCGGTGAAAGCCGAGGCATTTCGCTGTATGGAATGCGGCTGCAAGTCCGTGTTTGGATGCGACCTCAAGAGATACGCGGCCGAATATAAAATCGACATTTCGCGGCTTGCAGGAGAAGTGCGCCGGCATCGTGTCGATCGCAGCCATTCGCTTATCACTCTCGACCCGAACAAGTGCGTTCTGTGCGGCCGATGCGTGCGCACGTGCGCCGACATTGTGGGGCTCGCTGTCTTGGGATTCGTGGGCCGCGGCTTCGCGACTACCGTAAGGCCGGCTTTGGGCAAACCGATGGCGGACAGTGCCTGCATTGCTTGCGGCGCCTGCGTGGAGAGTTGCCCGACCGGCGCTCTCGAAGCCAGGTTGCCTTACGGGCGCCAGGGGCCGTGGAAAGCGCGCAAGGTTCCTTCGGTCTGCAACTTCTGCTCCGTCGGCTGCGAAATGGACCTCAACGTGGTCGCCGACGGACTCCTCTGGGCCACTGCCCCGGAGACACTTATTCCCGACCGCGGCGAACTCTGCGTGAAAGGCCGTTTTGGGACCGGGTTCATGCAGGGTCCGGAAAGGCTGCGCAAGCCCCTTGTCAGGAAAAACGGAAAGCTGGTGGAGGTTGAGTGGGATGAAGCCATCAAAACCGCGGCTCATGTGCTGCGACAACACCAGACCAAGCATCCGCCCCACTCCCTGGCAGTCATGGCTACGCCGCGCATGACTCTCGAAGAGGCGTGGCTGGTACGCCACCTGGCCGCAGAGGTTCTGGAAACAACAGAGGTCGGCAGCTTCGGCCAGAATCGGCGCGGCGGGCCGCGCCACGACCTCGACGCGATTTTCGGAGAAACCGCGTCGACATGCGTTCAGGACGATCTCAGCAAGGCGGAGGTGATCCTGCTTGCTGGGGCCGATCCGAGCACGAGCCATCCCGTTCTGGGTATGGCAATTCGACGTGCCGCCAAGAGAGGAGCCGAGATTATCTCGATCAACTCGAGCCAGGTCGATCTGCTGCGCACGAGCGATCTGTGGCTCGATGCCCGCCGGGGCACCTCGGGAGTGGTGTTCGCGAGTATTCTGAAACATCTCCTACAGAAGGGTGCTCCTGACGGTTCCGGCACGAAACGCGACGGATGCGATGCACTCCAATCCTCCGTTGCCATGGCCACCATGGCGGAGGGGGCGCTCGTCGCCGGGATCGATCCCGCAAAAATCGAAGCCTGTGCGGAGAAGCTGGCAAGTACCCGCAAGGTCGTGGCTATCTATGACCTCGACGATACTCTGGAAAGGTCCACTGATGACCTTAAAGCCCTTGCCCAGATTCTGATTCTCACCGGCCACATCGGGAAGGAAGGAGAGGGGCTGTTATTGCTGCAATCGGACTGCAACGGCGAGGGCGCGCGCCTGGCCGGAATTGCCAATCCGCTTCACCTCGAGCGGCTGCGCGGCGCGGTCGTGATGTTCGAGAATCCTTTCGGCGATTATCTCGCTTCCAAGGAACTCGCGAATGTAGCGCCACTGGTCGTGATCGACCACTTCCTTACCGACACGGCTCGACTGGCCGCCGTGGTCCTACCGGCTGCGAGCCTCGCGGAAACCAACGGTTTCGTGGTGAGTTTCGACGGCAAGCTGCGCGCCGTACATGAGGCCACACGCCCGGTCGCCGGTTTGACGACCGCCGAGGTTCTTGGCCGGTTGGCCCAAGCGCTTGGTAAGCCGGCTCGCTCTATCGATCCTGCCGGCATTCGACAGGAGATGAGTTCTTTGTTGGGAATTCTCGATCCGGCGACGGAACCGGCATGCATCACCGGCTCGATCCGACCCGGCAAGCCTCAGGCTGCGCCAGCCTTCGCGGCGGTGCGCCTCGATTCTACAGCCTCCGTGCCGAACGTCTACCCCTACGCTTCGCTGGACGCGGTCCTCGAAAAGAAGCTCGCGGAGTTGAGCCTTATGAGATAATGCTCCGCGCGCAGCGCCGAGGGCACCCGGCGCCGGGAACAGGACGCAAATGAACCGGCTATTCATCGAAGAGGAGCTGTTCGAGAGGCTGGGCTGGATCATCCGGATACGTTGGGCCTTTCTCGCCGGCCTCATACTTGCCGTCCTGACCAGCCGGGCTATCCACATCGACCTCCCCTATTCCAAAATCCTGAGTGTTGGGGCGATCATCCTCGCCTACAACACGGCGTTGTTCATCCATCATGTCCTGGCGCTCAGGAGAGGAACCCCCGATCCGCGAATCGCGCAGGTCGAAGCGAACTTCCAGATCTGTGCGGACTATGTTTCCCTTACGGCTTTGCTACATTTCTCCGGCGGCGTGGAGAATCCATTTGTATTTCTCTACCTGCTGCACGTGATCGTCGGCAGCATCATCCTCAGGCGTCCGCAGGTTCTGGCCGACGGCCTGTTCGCGTTTCTGCTTTTCCTGACGGTTGCGATTCTCGAATACAACAGAACCATCCCGCACTACACCATCAAAGAACTCGTAGGATCTCCCGGATACCACAATGTCTGGTACATCCTGTTCGTCAGCACGACGCTTCTTGTCACGTTGATCTGCACGATTTACCTGAGTTCACCGATCGTGCAGAGCTTGCGCACGCGCGAGTATGAACTCATCCAGGCGAGGAGCATGCTCCAGAAGAAATCGCGCGACCTGGAGATTGCCAACCGCGAGCTTAGAGAGAAACAGCAACAGCTCGTGCAATCCGAGAAACTCGCCTCTCTGGGTAGGATATCCGCCGGCATGGCGCATGAAATCAATAATCCTATCCAGTTCATTCAGGGGAATATGCGGGTGTTGAGCGAGGCAATGGAGAGCATCCTTCCGATTCTCGACCGCTACGTCAAGGATGATTCCGGATTCCGGATTGCACGCCTCGAGTATCCTTTTTTCCGCCAGCACATAGGAACTTTGATCAAAGACATGGCCAACGGCACGGTCAGGATCGCGGACATCGTCAGGGACCTCAAGAAGTTTGCGCGTGCCGAAGAAGGTAATTTCGACGAGGCGGTAGATGTGAACGAGGCCGTCCGTTCGAGCCTCAGGCTTGTCCACAACAAAATCAAGCGCCACAACGTCATCCCTGTGCTCGATCCCGATCTCCCCAAGATCAAAGGCAATACCAACAAAATCGAGCAGGTCATGGTGGCGAATTTGATTAACGCGGCGGAAGCGCTCGGCGAACGCCAGGACGGAATTATCAAGGTGGAAACTGCGGCGGACCCCGCCGGTGCGAGCGTGAGCATCTGCATTTCGGACAATGGGCCGGGCATGTCCGATGACGTAAAAAAGAAACTCTTTGATCCCTTTTTTACCACCAAGCAGCGAACCGGCGGTATGGGGCTGGGGCTTTCGGTCGCTTATGGCATAATCAAGGATCACCAGGGTTGGGTTGATGTGGATACAAGGCTGGGAGAGGGGACGAGCCTGCGATACCACTTTCCCGTGGTAGGGAGTGAAGGATGAATCGGGTATTGGTGATCGACGATGACGAGGCTGTCCTCAATTACTTCCGGATTTTGCTCGCCCAGACGCAATGTTACGAGACTCAGATTCTGAGCGACAGCTCAAAGGCATTCGAGACCATTGACGCGGGCAAGTTTGATGCGATCCTGCTCGATATGGACATGCCCGTGGTTCACGGCCGCGAAGTGCTGCAGTACGTCAGGGAGAAGCATCCCGGCATCGAAGTGATTGTGATTACTGGAGTGGAAGATGTGCAGCTTGCGGTCGAATGCATGAAGATGGGGGCGTACGACTACCTCTGCAAGCCGATCGACGAAAATCGGCTTCTTCACACGCTCGAGCGCGCCATGGAGAGGTCACGGCTGCATGTCGAGATTTCAAAGCTCCGCGACCGTGCGAGCCTCGAGGGCCTGCGCCATAAAGAAGCTTTCAAGGCAATTCTGACGCAAAACCGCGCTTTTCTCAGGGTTCTTCAGCGGGTCGATCAGATTGCCGAGAGCGAAAATTACGTCTTGATCTGGGGCGAAAGCGGCACGGGCAAGGAACTCGTCGCAAGGGCCATCCACCAGATCAGCCGCCGCCGGGACCGACCCTTTGTAGCCGTGAACGCCGGCGCATTCGCCTCCGAGTTGTTTTCGTCCGAATTCTTCGGCCACGAGAGAGGTGCATTCACCGGCGCCATCAGGAGCACGACAGGATTCTTCCAGGAGGCCGACGGCGGCACTCTCTTTCTCGACGAGATTGGCGAACTGGAGCTGCCCGTGCAGTCGAAGCTCCTGCGTGTGCTTCAGGAGGGGGAGTACTTCCGCGTCGGATCGACCGAGAAACGAGGCTCCGATGTCCGCATCATCGCGGCTACGAACAAGGATCTGACGGAGGAGATTGAGAAAGGACGTTTCCGGCGGGACCTGTACTATCGCTTGAACATCTGTTCCGTTTATCTGCCGCCGCTCCGCGACCGCGAGGGCGATGTCGAGATTCTCGCGGATTTCTTTCTCGAAAAACATAACCGCCTCAATGCGAAGGCCATATCCGTCATCGAACAGGATGTGCTGGACCTTCTCGATCTCTACGACTATCCCGGAAACGTGCGCGAGCTGGAGAACATTATCGCCGAGGTCGTGGTGGTGGAAAGCGGCCGAACCGTCACGCGCCGCTCCCTTCCGCGCTATTTCCTCAACGCGGTCACGAAGTCGCGGGCATCCCTGGTCCCTGTCTCAGAGAGGAAAACTCTGGCTGAGATGGAAGCCGAGCACATCCGGCACGTGCTGGAGCTTGCGGACGGGAATCGAACGGCAACAGCGGAGATCTTAGGCATCTCGCGCGTGTCCCTGCTTTCCAAGATCAAGCGCTACGCCATCGACATTCTGCCCTCCTCGGGCGTCGCGGCCCAAGGCGGCGAGAAGAACTGAACAAGGAGAGGAAACATGGCAAAGCATCTCATTCTGGTGCCGTGGATTCTGCTTGTGGCCGTTGCGTCGCCACGGGCGCAGACGCCCCAGAACGTTACCTCGACAGTCGCCACCTCGGCGAATTGCCCTGAACTCGCACAGGCTCTCAACTCCCTTCTGCGCAACGACGTCCGCTTGCGCGACTGGGCGGCATTGGCTCGCTATCGCGAGGCCAATATTGCCTTGCCGGCGCCAGCGAAGGAGGAGGCACGCGTGGTGTTCATGGGCGACTCAATCACGGATTTCTGGCAGCAGCCCCGCTTTGGCGACTTCTTTTCCGGCAAGCCGTATGTTGATCGCGGCATCAGCGGACAGACCACGCCGCAGATGCTGATTCGCTTTCGTCCCGATGTCGTGAATCTCAAGCCGAAAGCCGTCGTAATTCTGGCCGGCACGAACGACATTGCGGGCAATACCGGACCGGCCACGAACGAGGAGATTCAAGGAAACCTGGCGTCCATGTGCGAGATCGCCCAGGCGAACGGCATAAAGGTCGTGCTGGCGAGCGTGCTTCCCGTCAGCGCGTATCATCAGGCACCGGGTAGTTCATCCCTGCCGCAAACAGCAGCACGGCCAATGGCGCGGATCCAGGCGCTCAACGATTGGATCAAGAAGTACGCGGGCGATCACGGGCACGTCTGGCTTGACTATTTTTCGGCAATGGTGGGCGCAAGCGGATTGCTCCGGGAGGAATTGAGCGAAGACGACCTCCATCCAAACTCCAAGGGCTATGCCATCATGGCGCCGCTGGCCGAAGATGCCATCAAGCGCGCGCTCAAATAAGCGCGCCGCTGGAAACCTTGCTCCGCTTAGAGATGGCGCCTGGCTGCCAGCTTCAATTCCCGATCGGCCACGAGATCGGAGAGTTCACGGAACATGTCCGGGCTGATTTGTTCTGCGTAAGGAAGAATACACTCCCGGGTCTCAGTGAGGTACCTTGTCACGAATTCCTCTTCGTGCACGAACCCCAAGTACACGAGGTTGCTGATGCGATCCGCAAGTTTGAGAATACGGGCCCTTGAACTGCCCGTCTTCATGATTCGAGTCAAGTACTCCGATTTGAGCTCCTTCCTGCCGTCCACGATCCGAATAGTCATCTCCATGACCAGGTCATAGACGGCCGGGCCGTCCGCATCGATGCGCACGATCTCCTCCCGGCTGACGCCCGGCATGCCCAGGGCATCTTCGAACAGATCGTGAATCAGAGAGGCTTTGAGAAGAACAGGATCGATGAACTTGTAATCGAGCAAGATCCCCATAGTGCTGATCTGATGACGGAACATGTTGCTGCCGGCACGGCGCCTGACGCCGATGAGGGCCATGGCTTTGACGATGTAGGGAGCGAGCGTCATACTGCTCAAGCGCCTTTCGAGATCTTCCATTCTTTCTCCTGCTAGGCTGCGAGCTGACGCAGTACGTTTAACGTCGCATCGAGCTCGGCTTCATTGTTGTATATATGCGTGGACTGGCGATTCCCGCGGATACGGATTCCCTTTAGCCACAAGGCATCCTGCATGGCGGTGCCGCTCACGCCTTCGATTTGGAAGTTGGTGATGCCCGCGCACATAGCCGGATGTAACGGAGTGTTGATTTTCACTCTGGGTATCTTCTGGAGGCCGGAGCGCAGATAATCACCCAGCTTGCCGCGGATTACGGTGAGGGGCTGGTAACCGGAGATCCAGTCGTCCCCTTTGTAATCCCAATCGGCGATTTCCGCAGCCACTTTGTGCATGTGCTGTGCGACAGTCTCGTAGACGACTGCCGGTTGAGCGCCGAGCGTTCCCGTGTTGAAGAAGGCTTTGTTCTCTGGCAGCAGAAACATCTTGCGAACCTTTTTCCAGTAGGCAGGGTCGCCCGGTTTGGGGTATTCAAGAGTGAGTGCGCTTGTTCTTTCATAGTTCCACTGCGCCAGGCCTGGCAGGGCGGGCAAGGCTGGCGCCAACGACAACGACCTGAGAAAATCGCGGCGTGATACCATCATCTCGTCTCCTTGAAAGGTTGGGCAAGCCGGATATGGAAAGCCTTTATTTCACAAAACCGGCGCCCGTTCAACGAGTCTTTGCGTCCTGAAACGTGACTGGTAACGGGCTGTTCGGGAAGGAGCTACCTCCGCCGCTGAAGATTGAGCGCCGCCGGCGTGACCGCGAGCCCTCCCAGCGAAGTCACGCGCAATTCCGGCGGCATCATTTTGCCGACCGCCAGTACAGCGTCGATAGTATCATCGAGCGGGATGGGATTTACGTAACCTCCCATGACCAGATCCGCGCATACAAATGCGCTCGATGCGGCCACAGCATTGCGCGTGTGGCATGGGATCTCGACTATTCCCTGCACGAGGTCGCACACGGAACCCATCGTGTTTTGAAAGGAGATGGCGGCAGCATCTGCCGCCTGTGCCGCTGAACCGCCGGCGGCTTCCACTACAGCCGCTGCGGACATGGCGCCGGCAGCGCCGATTTCCACCTGGCATCCCGCAACTTCGGCAGCGAAGGTCGCTCGTGCAGCGACCACAATACCGATAGCCCCCGCGGCAAGCGCCGCCAGCACGGCTGCATCCCTGTTGAGCGAGCGTTCGTCCCGGAGGGTCGCCAAAACGGCCGGCAGTACACCCGAGGAGCCGCCCGTGGGTGCCGCGCAGACGATTCCCATCCCACTGTTGACATGCATGACCGCCAAGGCCCGAGCCGCGGCGCGCGTGTGCAATCCGCCGACGGCCAGTTTCCCTTCGGCCTCGGCGCGGAAGATGGCACCGGCAGTGGGAGTCAGCAGCTGCATGCCCGGCGCACGATCGCTGAGTCCTTCCTGAACTGCCGCGTACATCAGGCCCACGCGCCGCGCCATTTCTGCGCACACTTCTTCCTCGGTCACGCCCAGCAGGCCCGCCTCGTGGGCGAGCGCGAGGCGCCCGAGAGAGCAGCCGCGCCCGGCGGCCAACGACACCATGGACTCAGCACTTCCAAACAACGGCGAACCTTGCTTGACTAACGCCACTGGAGGAACATTCCACATGCGTGAGACTCCGGGCACGGCGAGGATCGCGGCACGCGCCTCCAGGGAAAGGGCCATTCGGCGTTTGGCATGTAGAAGCGCAAGCCTGTTCCGTACCTGCAAACCGGGCTCTCCCAGCAAGTTTTCCTCTGCCGCAAGGAATGTGCGCACATGCGGCAGGGCGCTTTCCGTCAACTCAATCATGACTTCGTGGCACTGACCCGTGACCAGCACTTCCCACCCGTCGATCCTCGTTATTTCGATTGCGCCACCGCCGATAGAGCGGGCGCGCAGCTGGAGCGTTTGCCCGTCCGGTGCACACAAATGAATGTCGGCATTGTTAGGATGGTCAGAATTTAGAAGCGGGCGCACCTCAAATTGCAGATCGATGCCGCTTGACGCGGCGGCTTCTAAGGAATGAAAAAACATGGGGTCCGTGAGAGGCAAGCCCAGGAGGCCCGTGGCAAATCCGAGATCGACACCTTGCTGCCGATAAACCTGGCCGTAGGATCCGTTGGGATCAAATGCGACCCTGATCGATCCGTGAGGGGAATCGAAGAGGGCGGCGACAACCTTCCCGATATGGTAGGAAGCGGCTGTGTGAGAACTGGACGGACCGCGCATCACGGGGCCGAGCACGTCGTCAAGAATGCTGATGTTGGGGCATCCTGCAGGCTGGCGCATATCCATCGGCCCCCTCGCGTTTCAATCGGAGATATTCCCTTATTATATCTTGCTTGCCGTCATCATATCTTACTGTTCAAAAAGGGACTGTCCCCGATTGAATTCAATCAATTCTTCAATCGCTGAAGCAGGTGCCGACATTGCGGGCGGCCCGCAGGAGGGGTAGATCAAGCGGAATGAGACGCTGCTTGCCCGCCGCATCTTCCAGCGGAATATGCGTTACGGCCCCGTCCTTCATGACTACCAGGCGGCCGCGTTGCCCAGCCATCAGCAGCTCAACGGCAGCGTCCCCAAATTCGGTGGCGAGCACGCGATCGGTCGCCACGGGCGAACCGCCGCGCTGCACGTGGCCGAGGCTCACCGTGCGGGTCTCGATGGCGGTGGCCGCTTCAATGTCGAAAGCGATTTTCTGGCCGATGCCGCCGAGGCGAATTGGGTCCGGGCTTGTCGGATCGATGAACTTGACAACCTGGTCTCCGTCCCGGGGCCGGGCACCTTCCGACACGCAAATGATGCTGAAGCGTTTACCCCGTCTTGAGCGGGCAACCACAAACTCGCAGACCTTTCCAAGATCATAGGGGATCTCAGGAATGAGGATCACATCGGTCCCACTGGCGATGCCGGAATGCAAGGCGATCCAACCCGCGTTTCGGCCCATGACCTCCAGCACCATGACCCGATGGTGGCTCGCTGCGGTGGTATGCACACGGTCCAGTGCTTCCGTCGCCACGGCGACCGCGGTCGCGAAACCGAAAGTGATATCCGTGCCATAAAGATCGTTGTCGATCGTTTTAGGGACGCCGATGCAGTTTATTCCCTGGCGCACAAAATGCGAGGTTCCGGTCATGGTACCGTCGCCGCCGATCACGACGATGGCATCGAGCTGGTTGTGGGTAATATGCTCGAGACAACGGTCGGTAACATCGCGGACCTCGGTCGTGCCGTTGATTTTTACCGGATACCTGCGTGGTTCTACCCGATTGTTCGTGCCAAGAATGGTACCGCCCAGTGTGAGAATGTTGCTGACAGACTCGTTTGTGAGCGGATGCATCCGGTTTTGTATGAGGCCCAGGAAACCGTCCTCGATGCCCACCACTTCGAGCCCATAGCGGTTCATGGCTGTCTTGGCCACAGCACGAATTACTGCGTTTAAGCCCGGACAATCTCCCCCGGCGGTCAGCAAGCCTATGCGACTTATTCCGCTCATGGATCTTCCTCCGATCGAATACCTCAATCTGTACTCTAATCGACAAATCAAGTGGCAGAGGATAGGATTACAAGAATGGTGAGCGACGGCTACTAGCCAGACAGCGACGTGATCGCTTTTCGTGCCCAATCCGGATCTTCCAGCATCCCCCGGCCGATACCGACCAGATCTGCTTGTCCAGTGCGAATGATACGATCCGCGTACGCCGGTTCCCGGATGCCTCCCGTGACCATTACCGGTACATGCACTCTGCCCTTGATGGCTTCAGCATAGGGTACAAAGTAACCCGGGTCCTTGCCTGTCCCGCGGGAACCCTGCAAGCCGCCGGAAATGTCGATCAGATCGATGCCCGCGTTCGCGAGAAGCGTGGCAGCCTGGCCGGCGTCCTCGCTCTCCAGGCCGCCCGGAGTTTCATCGTGGGCGCCTAGCCTGATGAAGATCGGGAACCGAGTTCCTACACGCCGACGAACTTCCGCGAGGACTTCCAGGTGCATTCGCAACCGGTTCTCCAGCGTGCCTCCGTATTCGTCTTCACGCCGGTTTGTGAGTGGCGACAGAAACTCCGAAAGCAGAAAACCATGAGCGCCATGGATCTCAACCGCATCAAAGCCCGCAGCGTGTGCCCGCCCCGCAGCAGCACCGAAGGCGGCCACGATTTCCTGGATTTGGGGCTTTGTGAGCGCTTCCGGCACCCGGCCCCCCGGATCATATGGATGTTGTATCGCAGAAGGGGCGACCGGCCTGACGGTGGCCAGAACCTCAGGTGAGACACGCGAACCGGCATGGGAAATCTGTAACGTCGCGGCTGCTCCCTCCTTGCGAATCGCGGCTGCAAGTCGTCGGAGGCCCTGGATCATCTCATCGGAGTACGCTCCGATTTGAGTCAGCGTGTGCCTGCCGCCGGGATGAACAAAGGAATGTTCCACGATGACCAGCCCGCAGCCGGCGGCGGCGCGCAATCTGTGATATTCGATGATTTTGTCCGTGACGCGGCCGTCCGCTTCCGCCTGCCCTGACCACATGGGCGGCATCACGATGCGGTTGCGCAGGGTCAATCCTGAAAATGAGAGTGGTGTCAGAAGATTCGCCATGTCGCTCACTCTGATTAGAATAGTTTGCAGACAGCTAACTGGAACCCGCAATGACGCTGGTAAAGAGGAGGATATCCTACACCCGGCGGCCGGCGTCCGAACAGCCGAATTTTTGCGCAGGAGAGGATCTGAAAGCTGTAACTCCTGGCGCTACTGCTTTACGAATCGAAAAAGCCCCGAGGCAAGCCATGCGCCAGGCCTGTGTGGACGGAGAAGATTAGCTCTCAAGAGGCCCAAGAGCAATTTACTTTTTGGGGTTCAGTTCCAGCCTGCCATAGTCGCCGCTGTCCATGGTCCAGGCGCCCATCAAGCTGTTTCCGAGCAGCTTGTCATTAATGACATCCAGCTTCACCTTCACCACATTTTTGGTGCCGCCGCTGGTCGTCGTAAATTGGAAACTGAAGGTGTCTTCATCTTCAAAGCTCAAGTTTTCGACCGCCGCCTCCTTCGCTCCCAGCATGGTAATCGTTCCGGAGAACGAGTCACCGGCCTTCTTCAGGATCAGAGTCACATGATCCTTGGCATCGGAATTTGGCAATTCCGTGTCTCCCGTCCATGTGCCGCTGACGTCAAGAGGTTTGAATTGGGTCTGCCCATAGAGAGCCGTACTGGCAAAAGCTAATAGGAGCACTGAGAAGATCACGAGCGTTGTTTTTGTCATATCCACCTCCATCCTGTTAACATTCCCCATGTCCTAATAAGGATACGCTTCTGCTTGAGAAATGATACAAAAGGAACGCAGCTTAAGGAAATCCTAATTTGTTGCTACGCCACAACTTGCGTCCGCCGGCACAGCGGGAAAATCCTCGACTGCGCTTTTTTGAACAAAAACTCTTTATTGGCGGACGATTTGTGCGAAAATCTTCCATTTTGTAAGGAGGACATTCTTCTGCCGGACGGAACGATGCGCCGAAGTGTCTTTATGACACGTCGGCACATGCAACCTGGCAGAATATCCGATATGCGCGAGCCAGGCATCCCGAGGCACGTCCCTCCGGGAGCGCCAAGCCTGGACGTAGAGGTCAATCGGCCCGCCACTGGAGGATTGAGCAGCCTTGAAAATCAGGCTCTGTCTAGAGGCAGACGCCACTGGAAATGAGGACTCCCGAAATACTATGCACAAAGGACTTGATAAGGAAACTCTCGATCTGACCTTGCAGGCCATTGTCGATTTCACCGCGGCGCGCCTGCCTGAAGGAAAACTGCTTCAACTGGATGCGACCCATGAATTTCCCGCCGAAGCCGTGCATGACATGTGCGGATCCGAACTGGGCATCCAACTTCTCTTCATTCCGGAGGAATTTGAGGGAATGGGAGGAGGGGCTTTCGACGTGTACCGGATCTGCGAGGAAATGGCGAGCATCGATCTGGGACTCGCGACCGGGGTGCTTGCTACCTTCCTCGGGAGCGATCCGATCATTTTCGGGGGAACTCACGAGCAGAAGGAAAAATGGTTGACGCGCATTGCCCGTGAAGGCCTCCTCATGGCCTATGGTGCAACGGAGCCTGAGGCCGGGAGTGATTTGGCGGCCTTGCGCACGACCGCGACCCCGATTTGCGAAGACGGGAAGGTCACCGGCTACAAGATCAACGGCAACAAGCAATGGATCAGCAACGGCGGAGTGGCCGATCTTTACAGCATCCTTGCACTCACTCCCGGGGGCCCGAGCTGGTTTGTCGTCGAACGGGGCGCGCCGGGCCTCGGTCACGGCAAGCCCGAAGATAAGCACGGCATTCGAGCCAGCAACACTGCCACGGTTTCACTCGAGGACGTTTATGTGGACGCGGACCGCCTGCTAGGCAACCAGGAAGGAATGGGGCTGATCCAGGCGCAACTCGTTTTCGGTTACACGCGCCTCATGGTCGCGGCATTCGGCCTCGGCGCCGGGTGGTCCGCATTGGACCGTGCCATACCTTATTCGATGGGCCGAATCCAGGGTGGCGCTCCACTGTCCGAAAAGCAGGGATATACCCACAAGCTCATCGTGCCGCACGTAATACGCCTCGAAGCCTCCCGATCCTACATTGAAGAAACCGCGGAGCGCATCGACAACACAGGAGGCAATCTCAATACGGAAGGCGCCATTTCCAAATACATGGCCACCGAGGCGGGGAATCTGGCTGCCGATGCCAGCATTCAGGCACTGGGCGGCTACGGCTACACTAGGGAATACGTCGTCGAGAAAATCAAGCGCGATGCGCGCATCACCACGATTTATGAAGGTACGTCGGAGATCATGGAGATGACCATCTGCCGCGATCGCTGGCAACTGCATCTGAAGACGCACGGGCAGTACTACCACGACATGGCGCGTACTGTCGAGGAACTGCAGGCCCGGCACTCGCAGATCGGCGCAGCCATTGCCGGCCTCTGCCTGCACGCGCTCGCCGAGCTGCTGGAGATGGCGCGCGTTCACCGGCTGACGCGGCATCAGCATATCCTCTTCCGCCTGGGCGAACTGATTGCCTACGCCGAGTGCGCCGGCAGCCTGGCGCGGCGCGCGGCGCGCGCGGCGGAGGGTGCCTTGAACGAAAAGGCCAATGCGCGCTTCAACCCGAAGGCCTTGGCGGCGATGAGCCGGTGCTTTGCCCGGGAAGCTTCGATCAGGCTGGCGGCGGAGGGCATGCGCTGGATCGTCGGCGCTGCTGTTCTGAAGGAAAAAGAGGTTCAGGATCTCGAAACCAAGTTAGGCTTAGCTGGGCTTCACCGTGCCCAGAGCGGTCTCGTGCAGGACTTGGACGAGGTCGCCGACGCAATCTATGGACGCGCCTCCGCGTCTGGAGGGAGTGTAAAGTAATGAGAGTTTCAGCCCGAAGGGCCGTTGCCATTGTTGGTGTAGGAGCGGTTCTGCCGGATGCGCCCAACGCGCCGCGGTTCTGGCAGAATATCAAAAACGGAGTGTACAGCATTACAGAGGTGCGTCCGGAGCGCTGGGACCCGCGGCTTTATTATGATGCCGACCCGAAGGTCCCCGACAAGACCTACTCCAAAATTGGCGGCTGGGTGCGGGATTGGGAATGGGATCCATTGAAGTGGCGCATGCCCATTCCACCAAAAGTCAGCCAGGCAATGGATCTGACTCAGAAATGGGCGATCGTCGCTGTGCGGGAAGCGCTGGCTGATTTCGGTTATCCCGATCGCCCGCTCGATGCGGAACGAACCGCCGTCATTCTCGGCAACGCAATGGCGGGCGACACGCACCTGTACTCGGCGGCCCGCATCCTTTTTTCGGACTACGCCGAAGAATTGCGGCGCACTCCCGGCTTCAGCACACTACCCACCAACGCGCGCGAGGCCATCGTCGAACAGTTGCGCGCGGCCGTTAGCAAACGCCTCCCCGAAATCACCGAAGACACCATGCCGGGAGAACTCGCCAACATCATCGCCGGGCGCATCGCGGCTCTCTATGATTTCAAGGGACCGAACTTCGTCGCGGATGCCGCCTGCGCCTCTACCATGGCTGCCCTCAGCTCTGCCATCGGCGGCCTGGTGGAGCATGACTATGACGCGGTGCTGACGGGTGGGATTGACGCCAATATGAGCCCGTCGACCTTCGTGAAGTTCTGTAAGATCGGAGCCCTTTCTCCTACCGGGTCCCGGCCATTTGACCGCGGCGCCGACGGTTTCGTGATGGGAGAAGGAGGCGTGGTCTTCCTGCTTAAGCGGCTTGGCGATGCGGAACGCGACGGCGACCGTGTCTATGCCGTAATTCGCGGCCTGGGCGGGTCGAGCGACGGCAAGGGCAAAGGCATCACCGCGCCCAATCCGATCGGCCAGAAACTTGCCCTGCGCCGCGCGTGGCAAAATGCCGGAATTGTTCCCATGCCCGGGAACCTGATGGAGGGGCACGGCACCTCGACCGTGGTCGGCGACCTCGCCGAGATTCAGAGTCTGCTTGACGTATTTGCGGAGTTCGGTCTGCCCAGCGGATCGATTGCTCTCGGTTCAGTAAAGTCGAACATCGGTCACCTCAAGGGCGCTGCTGGCGCTGCCGGAATCCTCAAGGCCGCGTTCGCGCTGCACGAAAAATTTTTGCCGCCGAGCGTCAATTTCCAGCGGTCCAATCCTGATGTCGATCTTTCCCATTCCCCGTTCTACGTGAATACGCAGCTCAGACCCTGGGATGTGGAGCCTGGCGCCTCGCGGCACGCCGGTGTGAGCGCTTTCGGATTTGGCGGGACCAACTTCCATGTCGTGTTGGAGGAATTCACCCCCGGCCGCTACGAGGATGAGAGCAAACTCACGATGTCGTACCCTGCCGTGGAGTACAGCCTGGGCAAGATCGAGGCCAAAACGCCCCTGCGCGGTGCCCTGGTGATCGGCGCGGAATCGGAGGCTGCGGTGATGGGCCGCTTGCGCGCCGCTTTGAAAGAGGCCGAGAGCGGCGTGGCCCCTTCGCCTGCGGTTCCCGCCGAGTCGGACCTGCGGGCGCCGGTCCGCCTGGCGATCGATTATGCGGACGCGGCCGACCTTGCCGACAAATGCGGCAAGGCGCTCAAGGCTTTTGATGAGAATCAGGCGGGCAGGTGGAAAGCGTTGCGCGCCAAAGGGATCTTTCTCGGCCGAGGTCCTTCCCCCAAGATAGCATTTCTGTTTGCCGGACAGGGCTCGCAATACGTGAACATGCTTCAGTCGCTGCGCGCGAGCGAAAGCATCGTCGCCGAGACCTTTGCCACCGCGGATGAGGTCATGCTGCCGCTCATCGGCAAGCCGCTGAGTGAATGCGTTTTTCTCGATAAAAACGACGAAGCAGCATTGGTGCTTGCCGAGCAGAACCTCAAACAGACGGCGGTGACTCAGCCCGCCGTGCTGGCTGCCGAGACTGCGCTCGCACGCCTGCTTGGCGCCTATGGCATTGCTCCGGATATGGTCATGGGGCACAGCCTGGGAGAGTACGGCGCTCTTGTCGCTGCCGGCGCGATTTCCTTTGAAGAGGCGCTGCGCGCCGTCAGCGCGCGCGGAAATGAAATGACCAAGTGCGCGCTGGATGACAACGGCATCATGGCTGCGGTTTTTGGCCCGACCGATGAGATCCAGAGAATTCTGTCCACTATCGAAGGGTATGTCGTCATCGCCAACATCAACAGCACGAAAGAAGCCGTGATCGGCGGATCGACGGAGTCGGTCCAGAAGGCTATGGAGGCAGTTCGCGCCGCCGGCTACCGCGCCCAGCAGCTGCAGGTCAGCCACGCGTTTCACACCAATATCGTGGCGCCGGCCAGTGACTCGCTAGCCCAAGTGCTGCGTGGCATGAGGCTGCAGCCGCCTGGAATCCCGATCATCGCCAACGTGACCGGGTCGTTCTACCCGATGGGACCCGGGGTAGTGCCAGAGATGATTCAGTTGCTGGGGAAGCAAGTCGCCTCTCCTGTTCAATTCGTGAAGGGTTTGAACACACTGTACGAGGCAGGCGCCCGGATCTTTGTCGAGGTAGGTCCAAAGCGCGTCCTCTATGGTTTCGTGGAAGATGTTCTCGGCGAGCGCGACGGTGTCATTCCTCTCTTTACGAATCACCCGAGAATCGGAGAGGCGGCCTCGGTCAACTTGGCCCTTTGCGGTCTCTATGCTGCGGGTCTGGGTGTCGGTGCAGCCAGCAGCGCTTCGGTGCGACAGGCGCCGGTAGAGATTGTGTCGAGCAGTCCGGCGCCGGTGCAGACGCCGAAGAGGGAAGCTACCGTCGCGGCACCGCCGATCGCGCCGAAGCCGATGGAACAACGCGTCCCGGTAATCCCGCAAGCGGGCGGCTTGCTGGGCTCGGAACGCTATGTGGAACTTGGTCATCTCTTTGCCGAGTTTCTCGAGCGCGGCTTCCAGGTCTATTCCAGCGCGCGTCCCGTACGCAGTCCGGCGCGGATCTGCGTGACCGGAGCGGCGCTTGGTCTGCCGGGCGTGGATCAGGTTTTTGATGATGCGAACATCGACCGCATCCTGCGCGGCGGCCAATTCATCGACCCGGTTCCGGAACAGTTGCGCCATGCCATGGTGGAGAAAAACATCACACGCCTCGTCAAGACTGAAGCGGGCGAAGGCAGATTCGAGACCATCGAGAGCCTCGATGACGTCATCAAGCTGGCTGCCAGGGCAAGAGATTTTGACCTCATTCGGGATTTCGGGTTTCCCGAAGACCGCCTCGCGGCCCTGGATCATGTCACCAAACTGGCGATCGCAGCGGGCATCGATGTGCTTCGTGATGCCGGCATTCCGCTCGTGATGCGCTATAAGACGACGACCAAAGGGACAATGCTCCCCGACCGCTGGGGGCTCCCGGAGGAGATGAGGGACGATACCGGCGTGCTCTTTACCTCGGCGTTCCCGGGCTATGACTCATTCGAAGAGATTATTTCCGGATTTTATCGCGATCGAATACGGCGTGAGCGTCTCGAAGAACTGGTTACCCTTCGTGCCAGCGCGGTCCACCTTGGAGGAAACGGCCTCGTTGATAAACTCGACCAGCGCATCGCAGCGCTTCGGAAAGAGATTGAGCAGAAACCTTACCGGTTCGACCGCCGCTTCCTGTTCAGAGTCCTCTCCATGGGACATTCCCAATTTGCCGAGTACATCGGCGCGCGCGGCCCCAACACGGCCACGAACGCCGCCTGCGCCAGCGGCACACAAGCGGTGGCTATCGCCTCCGATTGGATTCAGACGGGACGGTGCCGCCGCGTCATCATCATTTCCGCCGACGACATCACCTCGGACAACCTGATGGGCTGGTTTGGTTCCGGATTTCTTGCCTCCGGCGCGGCGGCCACTGACGAGATCGTGGAGGAGGCGGCCACTCCTTTCGACCGCCGGCGCCACGGCCTGATCATCGGCATGGGCGCGTCCGCGATGGTGATAGAAACGCTGGAGTCTGCGCGCGAGCGTGGACTGCAACCCATCTGCGAACTCCTCGGCTCCGTGGTTGCCAACAGTGCGTACCACGGCACACGCCTCGATGTAGGCCACATCTGCCAGATCATGGAAAAACTGATCTCGGAGGCGGAGGCGCAATGGGGCATCAACCGGTTTGAGATCGCCCCGCAGACGGTCTTCGTGTCGCACGAAACCTATACGCCGGCGCGCGGCGGCAGCGCCTCGGCCGAGGTGTTCGCTTTGCGCTACGTCTTTAAGGAAGCCGCCGACAAAATCGTCGTGGCCAATACGAAAGGCGCCACGGGGCACCCGATGGCGGTCGGCGTGGAGGACGTTGTCGGCGTCAAAATCCTGGAAACCGGAATCGTTCCCCCGGTGCCAAACTTTAAAGAAGTGGATCCTGAGCTTGGCATGCTGAATCTGTCGAAGGGCGGCCACTATCCCGTGCAGTATGCGCTCCGGCTTGGCGCGGGTTTCGGTTCACAGATCTGCATGACCCTGTCGCGATGGATACCGACCCCGGACGGAGAGCACCGGCGCCCCGACGCCCTGGGGTTCGCCTATCGCATCACGGATGAAAACGCTTGGCGAAACTGGATCAAGCGCATCAGCGGTTATGAAGAACCCGAGGTGGAAGTCGCCCGACGCACGCTGCGGGTCAAGGATCAGGGGCCTGCTGCGGGTATTGGCACAGTTCAGACCCGCGTGAACGGGTTGGCGGCGCCGGCAGCGCCAGCCGTCGAGGTTCAACAGCCGCTTCCTTCGTCTCCGGCTGTCCAGCTTGCCGCTGTCCCGGCCATCCAGATCCCCGCTCCGCCCCTGCCGTCAGAGACAGGTCCCGTTGTGTCCGGCCCGGCGGTCGATCCCGTACAGGTGCAGGTGATGCGCATCATTTCGGAAAAGACAGGTTATCCCGCCGACATGCTTGATCTGGATCTCGATCTGGAAGCTGACCTTGGTATCGACACTGTCAAACAGGCTGAGATGTTTGCCGCTATCCGCGCGGCCTACGACATCCCGCGCGACGACGCGCTGAAGCTGCGCGACTTTCCAACCCTTGCCCATGCCATCAAGTTTGTCTATGACCGGCGGCCGGATCTGAAGGTTCCTATAGCTGCGCCGTCTCCATCTGGTCCTGCGATTCCATCATTAGCCTCTCCGGATCGGCAGACTACGGCCCCCGCGGGTGCGGCGCCGGCGCCGGATTCCGTGAAGGATAAAGTGATGGCAATCATCGCGGAGAAGACTGGCTATCCGCCCGACATGCTGGACCCTGATCTGGATCTGGAGGCGGACCTTGGCATCGACACGGTCAAACAGGCCGAGATGTTTGCCGCGATTCGCACGGCGTACGACATTCCGCGCGATGACTCGCTCAAACTGCGTGATTTTCCGACTCTGCAACACACGATCCAATTTGTGTACGATCGACGGCCCGACTTGCTGCCCATCGGGCTCCCACTTCCGTCGTCGTCGGCCACGCCCGAGACGGTTGCCGCGCCAGTGGGAGTTGAGCATGGACAGACGGATGATCCGGTCAGGGACAAAGTTCTGGAGATTATCGCCGCAAAAACCGGCTACCCCCCGGACATGCTCGATCTTGACCTGGATCTGGAAGCCGATCTTGGCATTGATACCGTCAAACAAGCCGAAATGTTCGCGGCCATCCGCGCTGCTTATGATATCCCGCGCGACGACTCTCTTAAACTGCGTGATTTTCCGACGCTGCAACACACGATCCAATTTGTGTACGATCGACGGCCCGACCTTAAGCAGAATCCCGCGCTCGCTGCGCCGGAGCCAGTGCCGCCCGTGACGCAGTCTGTTCCAGCAATCGCCGCCAAGAGCGTCATGGCGGGAAGCATGGACGCCGCCGCAGCGATGCCCCGCAGGATTCCGGTTCCACGGCCGCGTCCTTCGCTGGCCATGTGCAAGCCGACAGGCGTCGAACTGAATGCCGGCTGCCGCGTGATTGTAATGTCAGATCGTGGAGGCATCGGGAAAGCGCTGGCAGCGAAATTGGAGAAGCTGGGCGCTGAGGTGTTGCTGGTGAGTGACGCGCCCGAGGCGGAGGTGCTGATCCGGCGCATCGAGGAATGGAAGGCCCAAGGATCGATCCAGGGCATCTATTGGCTGCCGGCCTTGGACCATGAGGGCGATGCCGCGACCATGGATATTGACGCCTGGCGCGAGTCGACCCGCGTCCGGGTAAAGCTACTATACGCCGCCATGCGCGCTCTCTATGACCAGGTGGGCGCGCGAGGGACATTCCTGGTTTCCGCGACCAGGCTCGGCGGGATGCACGGCTATGACGATGCCGGAGCGGTCTCCGCGGCCGGAGGATGCGTCACCGGCTTCACCAAGGCATTCAAGCGCGAAAAGGGCGATGCGCTCGTCAAGGTCGTCGACTTCGAGCCCAGCAGGAAATCCACGGCATTGGCCGACATCCTGATCGAGGAAACGAAATGGGATCCGGGAGCCGTGGAGATTGGTTACAAGCACGGCGAGCGCTGGACCATCGGCTTGGAAGAAAGAGCGCCAAGCGCGACTGATTCCGGCATCGCGCTTGGAAAGGACACCGTATTCCTCATCACGGGCGCCGCCGGCAGTATCGTTTCAGCGATTACCGCGGACCTGGCAGCGGCTTCGGGCGGGATTTTCCACCTGCTCGATCTTGCGCCGCGACCCGACCCGGCAAACCCGGACCTGCAGCGCCTTGCTGCCGACAAGGAGGGCCTGAAGCGAGACATTTTTGAAAGGCTCAAGATGCGCGGCGAACGCGCCACGCCGGCTCTAGTAGAAAAGGAAATGGCGGTTCTGGAGCGCGCGCATGCGGCTCTTGCGGCGATCGAAGCGGTGAAGAGAGCTGGGGGCATCGTACACTACTACAGCGTCAACCTCCTCGATACGGCCGGCGTCGCGGCGGTCATGAAGCAGATCGCTAACGCCAACGGCCGCATCGATGTGCTCCTGCACGCAGCCGGTCTGGAAATCAGCCATCTTCTTCCTGATAAAAAGCCGGCCGAGTTTGATCTTGTTTTCGATGTCAAGAGCGACGGCTGGTTCAACGTGCTCTCAAACCTTGGAGACATGCCGCTCGGAGCCGCTGTCGTTTTCAGCTCGATTGCCGGCCGTTTCGGCAATGGCGGGCAGACGGATTACAGTGCCGCCAACGACCTGCTCTGCAAGAGTATTTCGAACTTCCGTGCCACGCGTCCTCGCACCCGCGGCATAGCCATCGATTGGACCGCATGGAGCGGCATCGGCATGGCCGCGCGTGGTTCGATACCAGCTGTGATGAAACAGGCTGGCATCGACATGCTGGCGCCGGAAGCCGGAATTCCGTATGTTCGCAAAGAGCTTATCACGGGCGGGCAGGGCGAAGTGGTCGTCGCCCAGAATCTGGGAATCATGCTAAAGGAGTTTGATGAGCAGGGCGGGCTGGATCCAGCTAGAGGAGGTAGGATGGACGCCGCTCTCGGAATCATGACCGGGAAAGTTCTCGGCATGGGCCTTTATAGCGGGCTGACGGTCGAAACCACTCTGGATCCGGCCCGGCAACCATTCCTTTACGATCACCAAATCAACGGCATTCCGGTGCTTCCCGGCGTCATGGGAATCGAAGCGATGGCGGAAGCCGCCCGGCTTGTCTTTCCCGAACGGCACATCGGCGCGATCGAGGATGTGAACTTCCATTCTCCTTTCAAATTCTATCGTTCTCAGCCCCGCACCGTGACGCTGCGAGCCGATTTTTCAGCAGAAGGAGAAGATATCATTGCCAATTGCCGGTTGATCGGCGCCCGCATCCTTCACGGGCAGAGCGATCCGGAGGTCACAACCCACTTTACGGCGCGCGTCCGTCTTGTAGCCGACCCGTTGCAACCGCAGAAAGCCGGAGCCATTGCCAGTCCCCCGAACGGCCACAAAGTAAGCGCGGCCGACATTTATCGCCTCTACTTCCACGGCCCCGCCTATCAGGTGATGGAAAGTTCATGGCGACAGGGCGACAAGGTCGTCGGACTCTTTGCTTCCCACCTGCCGCCTAATCATGATCCTGCCAGCGCGCCCACGCTGGTTTCGCCGCGGCTCATCGAGCTTTGCTTCCAGACTGCCGGTATGTGGGAGCTGGCGACCAAGGCACGCATGGGGTTGCCCTACCGGGTCGGGAGCCTCAGCATACTCAAGCAGCCGGACATGAAATCGGCGCGGCTGCAGTCGGTGGTTATTCCGAAGGCCGGCGGGGATTTTGATGCCCACGTGGTGGACGACAAGGGGGACGTGTATTTGACATTGCACGGATATCGAACAATGGAGATGCCGGATCAAGTCGAGGACTCTCTTCTGGAGCCGCTTCGGAACGCCTTCAACTGACAGGTGATTGTGACATCTCTAAATTGAGCGCGTCTCCTGCCGGGGTTTGATCGCTCCCGTGCGAAATTGATGGATACGATGCCAGTGTTCTATCTCACGCAAGGTCATGTGCAGGTGCCCGGTGGTATCTCCTGGCTTGCCGAGAGTGAGCGTGTCCGCGCCGCCGATCTACGTTTTCCCAAACGGCGCAGCGACTGGCTCCTTGGCCGCTGGACTGCAAAGCGGGCAATTCGCGCGTACCTGATTCAGGCGGGAATGTCGCCGCCGGGATTCGAAAATCTCGAAATTCGGAGTGCGCCGGACGGCGCTCCGGAAGCATTCGACTCCGGCGTGCCCGCGCCTGTATCCATCGCCCTCAGCCATAGCGCAGGAAAGGGATTCTGTGTCGTGGGCCCTCCGGGGCAGGCGCTGGGCTGCGACATCGAGCTGATTCAGGCGCGCAATCCGGAGTTTATCGAAGATTATCTGACGGACGAGGAACAATCCCTTGTGACGAGTGCGCCTTCTGATGTGAGACCTCTTTGGGCTACTTTGATTTGGAGTGCCAAGGAGAGCGCGCTGAAATGCCTGCGTGAAGGCTTGCGGCGCGACACCCGAACCGTCCAGGTACAGGTTGCTCGTGAGCACGTGCCCGGATGGACCCCCTTCACCGTGGAATGTCTCGATTCGGTCACGCGCTTTTATGGCTGGTGGCGGGAAGAAGGTCTGTTTGTGCAGACAATCGCGGCCGGAATACTGGCAGGAGAGCCGCTCGAACTGCTACTCTAGCGGAAAACCTGGAGAAACCGAAACACCAGCAGGGCAAACAGGATGATCAGATAAATGCGCAGGAAGTAGAGAGCAAAACGCACCATGGGTGTCATCTTGATTCTTGGCATCCCACACCTCTTCTAGCCAGCATTTCTCACCGGCTTTCTGGTGAGAAGTGCGGGCTAAACCTTGACGGTTGTGACCGCGCCCGTCATCAAATCGTGATAGCGAATCACGCCCAACAGATGATCTTCCGAATCCACCACTGGGATCATCCGCAGGTGGTACTTGGCAAAGATCTCGGCGACGTCCTCCTGGATATCGTCTACCTCGGCCGTGATGGCAGGCGACGCCATGATCTCTGCCAAGCTGAGGTTGTCCGCAGCGAGTACAAGCTCGCGAAGATCGACCACGCCGAGGAGTGTTCTTGACTCGTTCGTGATGACATAGCAATACGAGATAGCATCCGGATCGAGCCCTGACGTGCGGATGATGCGCAAAACGTCGCCGACGTTCGAACTTGGCGGAAAGGCAAGATAACTCGAATCCATCAGGCTGCCTGCCTTCGCTTCCTGCTCGGACAAAATGGTGCGGATGCGCGCTGCGTTCTCCGGCGGCACCAGTTCGAGCATCGCGGTCATATGGTCGTGGGGCAGCACTGCGAGCAACTTGGACAGCTGGGCAACAGACATCTCCCCAAGGATCTGGCCGGCGCGTTCCCTGCGCAGTGAAGAGATCAGCTGCCGCTGAGCGCGCGGTTCTGCCTCGATCAGTGTTTCCGCTGCCTTCTCGGAGTCGAGCGCCGAAAAGAGTGCCTGCTGTTCCTGTCCGCTCAGTTCTTCAAGAGCATCGGCAAGGTCCTCGCTTGGGAGCTCTTTGAGCTGGCTGCGGGTCACCGACAGGGAAACTTTGTCGGTCTTAACGGCATCTTCAACGGAAAGTGGCTGCACGTACTTCCATGAGATCAGTTCTTCCTTGACCCAACGGATGCCGCGAAGGCCCATGCGCCGCAGAAATCCGTTGAAGGAAGAGTCTACATGAATCACTAACAGCTGGCCCTTGGCCTCGAGAAGATGAATGTCATTCACTACCTCCGTGCGCCGGCCGTCCATGTCCAGGATCGTGCGCCCCAGGAGATGATTGCCCAGCAGGATCCAGCCGGGCTGGTCGACAAATGGTGGATAGGCATCTCCCTCTTCGGGTGGCTGCACAAATATGGCATCATCTTCGATCTTGATCACGCGCGCCCACGGGATGAATTGCGTCGGCTTTCCCCATCCGAACTCGAGGTAGATGCCAACGGCTTCGGGATAGGGTTCTTTGATGACAAACACCAGATCGGTCAACTTTCCGATCTTGTTGTTGATCTTGCCGACGCAGATCGGGCGCTTCATGAGTTCGGAGTAGTACATGAAGCGGAAACTGGCGAGGCCCGGCGGGAGATCCAGACTCCGGGATACCGAGTTGTTCGAGATCGTAGACATTGTGGACCTCCTACCTGACAGTTCTCAGCCAGTTGGGAAAGAGCGTGCTGACCGCAAATAGCGTGGACATGACCGTGACGAAGATGACGATGGTCCAATTGACAATATTCTGCGCGCGGGTATTCACCTGATCGCCCATGAATGATTCGGAGTTCAGGATTAGAATCAGGAAAACGAGCGCCGACGGCAACAGGGTAACCGCAACCACCTGGACAAACATGGTGATGGTGATCAGCGGAGCTCCGGGGATCAGGACGACCGCCCCGGCGCTGAGGAGCATAAGCAAGTAAAGTCCGTAAAACCATGGAGCTTCCTTGATCTTCTTGTTGAGCGAATGGGCCCATCCGAAGACCTCACCGACCGCCCATGAGGTTGAGAGCGAAATGCAGAGCGCGCCAAGAAAGCCGGCGTCAAAAAGGCCGATTGCAAACAGCGTGCGAGCAGACGCTCCCTGGCTGTGTGGAAGCAGGGGCACCAGCGCCTGCGCGGTCTGCTTTGCGTCCTCCACGGTAATCGGCGGACGGTGATAGTGAAAGGCCGCGCCGGTCGCAATGATGATAAACGCCGCGACGATGCACGTCACCAGTGAGCCGATGAAGGTATCCACCTTCCCGAAGCCGATGTCGTGCAAATCCAGGCCCTTGTCCACGACCGAACTCTGCTGAAAGAAGATCTGCCAGGGAGTGATCGTGGTGCCGATGTTTGCCAGCATAATGAAGAGCAGCTCGCTGGTGAATCCGCCCGCAAATGTGGGGAGCAACAAACCCCTGGCGACCTCGCTCCACGCGGGCGCCGTCGGCGTCTTCATGGCCCAGAAGGCGGCTGGAATGTACACCAGGTTAAAGGCGCAAAACACCAGCGTCATCTTTTCAAAGGTCCAATAGCGTCCGGACACCACCACGATGAACAAAAGGGTAGTGATGACCATGTATGTCAGCCATGGAGGCACGCCAAAAAGGCTCATGGCCGCGGTCATGCCTATGTACTCCGTCACGAGCGTCAGCCAGTTAACGACGGCCAGATCGATCAGCGAAAACCAGCCCCAAAAGGGACCGAATCCTTCGAAGATCGCCTCGGCGTGCCCACGTTTGGTTACGGCGCCGAGTCTTACCGTCATCTCCTGAACATAGAAGGCCATCGGAACAAGAATGAAGAAAATCCAGAGCAGGCTGAAACCGTATTTGGAGCCGGTGACAGCGTAGGTCGAAATGCCGCCGGCATCGTTGTCCGCGACCATCGTGATGAGCCCTGGCCCGAGGACTGCAAGGAAGATGAGGGTGCGTCGTTCCAGGCGGTTCAGGATGTGAAAAGTCTTGCTGATCCAGTACATGGACCGCCCCCGCTCCCGGTCATTGGACCATTTTCCTTCTGCCGCATCCGAGAAATGAGCACTACGCGGTCTGTGCCGCGATTCAATAAACTCGCAGAGGGAGAGAAGGGCGGGAGAGGAGGAAAGCCACGCGTGCTTTGATCCGCTTCTGCCTCAGGCCGAGCGGCCTGACGAAGGCGGGGACGCTTTTCGTCCACGGGTCAGGCTGGTCGGCGCATCTCCCCGCTGCCTGGGTGACTGCCATCATCCGACATGAGAGACAACTCCTTGCGACGCAAACCGCGTCGAACCAGGAAACCAAACCAAGGGAATGGATATAACAGTTCCACCCTCGAAGTGTCAATCGGAAGGAGCGGCAAAATGAAGTCAAAATCGCAGGTGCGGAGATGCACAGGAATTTCATCAGGACTGGTGCCGACTTTGCAACAAAAATTGCAGATGCAGGTTATATCAGGTAGCAGTCGACAGAACGAACCATCGAGGGACCGGGTCGCAATGGCGGCTGCGGCGATGAGCTTGGAGATCACGGGAAATTGGAAGGGAGTTACTAACATGAAGAGATACTTGAAGTCGCTGCTGGCGCTGGGAGCCGCACTCCTATTGGCCGCAACCGTTGCGGTTGCCGCTAATGCGCAAAACGCCAAACCTGGCCAGAATGGTGCTCGGAAGCGGGTGCTGCGTTCGATGATCCGTCCAGGAGCGGCCTTGCGCGGCCTGGACCTTTCTCAACAGCAAAAGGATCAGGTTAAGGCGATTCTCACCAGTCACAAGGATGCCATCAAAGCGGCCGTCACGGATGGCATTAAAGCCAAGCTGGTCATGAACAGGGCGCTTGCGTCCGGCGCCTCAGATCAGGATCTGAAGGCGGCTTTCGACAACGCTACCAACGCGCAGTGGAACGCTTTGCAGTTGAGGAGCCAGATGATCGCTGAGATCAAGCCGATCCTGACCCCCGATCAGCAGGTGCGCCTCCAGCAGCGACTCCAGAAGGTGGATGCTCGCATTCAGAACCTGCTGGAAAAAAAGATCGGATAAGGATCCCGCCGTTTAATCGTTTTCGAGTCACAGGCCGGGGTGTTCCCGGCCTGTGACGAATTCCTGATTTGCACCTGCCTGCACTCTCGCTGTTGCTATATTCTTGTTTTGCATCGAACCTCCTGCCGCTGAAATGCGTATTCAGAGGGATAGGGAGGCGAACGTTATGAGACTGCCACATCACACTGTGTATTTGCTCTTTTGTGCCTTGCTGATACCTCTGGCCGGTTGTGACTTTGCCTACCCGGCTGCGGAGGGCAAGTTTGAGCGTACATTACAGGTCAGCGGATCGGTGGACCTTGATGTGACCACCGGATCTGGAGGAATAGACGTGCGGGCAGGCGGTTCCTCGATTGTGCAGGTCTACGGACAGATCCGTGCCGGCAACGACTGGAAGAGCAACGCGGAAGAGAAAGTCCGTTATCTTGTGGCGAATCCTCCGCTTGAGCAAACAGCCAACATTATTCGGATTGGGCGTATTGAAAACGAGGCATATAGGAACAATGTCTCCATCAGCTATGAAATCGTGGTTCCTGAACACACGACAGTGCGTTTGAGGACCGGGTCCGGCAGCGAGCGGATTGCGAGCGTTCATGGGCCCGTGGATGCCACTACCGGTTCAGGATCAATCACCATGTCAGGCATCGGTGACGATGTGAAGGCCCATACCGGTTCGGGCAGTATCCAGATTGACGGCGCAACGGGACGGGTCGAGGTGAGCACCGGCAGCGGCTCCATTCGAGCCGAACGCATTTCGGGACCGATCGCCGCAAGAACGGGGAGCGGGAGCATGGTTTTGGACCAAGTGCCGGGTGGAAATGGAGATCTTGATGTTGAAGCGAGCACCGGTTCGGGAAGAATCGAACTCTCCGGTGTGCACGGATCGCTGCACGCGAGCACAGGCAGCGGAGGGATTACGGCCAGCGGCTTTCCGGCGGGTGACTGGAAGCTCTCCGCGTCTTCGGGCAGTATCACGACGCACCTGGATGCCGGTGCCGCGTTTGACCTCTACGCGCACGCCAATTCCGGCAACATAACCGTAGACTATCCTGTCACTGTGACCGGAACGCTCAACAAACACGAACTCCGCGGCAAGGTGCACGGTGGCGGCAGCTTGATCGAAGTGCACAGTGGTTCCGGCTCCATTGCAATTCGTTAGGACCGTAGCCCATTTGACGCGCCTTGGATCCCCATGGTAGCTTGAAATCAACAAGGATGGCAATCGGGGCACCCAATGGATCGAGAGACTGCGGAACAATGGATGCGTGAGGCGCTGGAAGAAGCGGGTAAAGCTGAATGCGCAGGTGAAATTCCGGTTGGAGCCTTGGTACTCATCAATGGCAAGATTGTCGGCCGCGGGCACAACCATTGCATACAGACCCACGATCCATCAGCGCACGCCGAGATTCTGGCGCTGCGCCAGGCGGCGCGCTTCATGAAAAACTATCGATTGCCTGGATCCATCCTTATCGTGACCGTGGAACCTTGCGTGATGTGCGCCGGCGCGCTGGTGCAGGCTCGTGTCGAGGAAGTGATTTATGGCGCCGCCGATACTAAAGCGGGTGCGCTCGACTCGCACTTCCACATCGGTTCATCCCTGCAGCTCAATCATAGATTTGCAGTAACCTCGGGCATTCTGGAAACGGAATGCAGCGCTCGGCTGAGTGCGTTTTTCGCCTCCCGCCGCTACGTCGCATCGGACTAGCATCGCCAGCAAGCCCTTCCTATAAGGGCTAACCGAAGCCGCCTTCGCGCTTATGGGAGCCCAAGTCCCAACCTTACGGCAGGGCCCTGCTGAGAGATTCCGCCAGGCGTGGGATGCGAGAAGCGACTGGACCCGTCGGATCGGTTTCTGCAAGCGACTGCTGCCGGCTCACCGCCCTTGCGACGGAAGGATCCGTTGGGAGGGATCCGCTGAGACGAATGCTGACCTGCGCGCCCACGCTTTCCTCCAGGAATCTGGAAACGACTTGCTGCAAGCGTGCGGCCACCACCATGCCCGAATGCTCAGGGTGGCTGGGGTCTGCCTGATTGACCACCAGGCGGAAGTTCCTGCAAGCGAATCGAAGCGACAGGATCTTTATCAGCGCATAAGCATCCATCAGGGAAGTAGGCTCGGGGGTGACGACGACCACGACTTCATCCGCGATGCGCGCGAAAAACAGCACCACATCGCCGATCCCGGCGCCGACATCGAAGAGGATCGCGTCATAGCGTGACTCCAGTCTTTGGAGAAGTGATTCCATGTTCGTCGTCAGATCCGGGGTCAGCAGGGTCGACTCGAGCAGTCCTGACCCAGCTGGCAGCAAATCGAACCCGAGACGCGTGTGTACGATCGCTTCTTCCTCGGTCATCCTGCCGGCCAGTACGTCCTGAATCGATCCCTCCGCGTTCAATCCAAGGATGATGTCCATGTTGGCAAGACCGAGATCGGCATCGAGTACGAGGGTGCGCTTTCCGCAAGTGGCGAGGGCTGCAGCGAGATTCGCCGTGATGACAGTCTTGCCGACACCTCCTTTCCCGCTGATAACGGCGAAGCGTCGCGCAGGCTTTTCATTGGGCATGGGAATCCTCCTCGAGTTGCCGCGCAATGAGCGCGCTGTGCTCCGCGGTGGATACCCGCGTGTGGACGAGCGCCGGGTGCGATAGCCGCATCCTGCCGGCGCGCTTGGCGTGATAGAGCTGCGCGTCAGCGCGCGCCATAAGGACTTTGGCGGTGATGGTCACTCCAGGTTCGGTCCAGACGAGGCCTGCGCTGGTTGTCACTGAGGGGATGGGATCCCCAGTTGAGATCGCCAGCGGATTCATACCCCCGTGGATACGTGTCGCCGCGGTCAATGCATCTTCAGGTGTGCATTCCGGCAGGATCACCGCAAACTCGTCGCCTCCTGCGCGCGCTGCGGTATCCATGCTCCGGAGCGATCTTTTCAGCTGTGCCGCAACTGCCCTCAAGACGCGATCTCCTGCATCGTGACCGTGGCCGTCGTTGATCAGTTTGAACCGGTCGACATCGATCACGAGCAGGCCGCAGGTGCGGCCTGTGCGGGCGCTCCGGTCCAACTCCGTGGCGAGTGCCGCATGAAAAAACGTGGGATTGACCAGTCCGGTAAGCCCGTCGTGCATGGACAGATCACAGAGCGCGTCGATCAGCACCTGAATCTGCAGTCTTGGCTCCAGATCGAGGTTGGTGGGATCGTGCAGGCCTGCCTGTCCCAGGATGCGGATGGCCGCGGTCAAATCCAAACCTTCCCACAAAACCGAATCTTTTCCCACGTTCGAGACTTTCTCAGGGCATCGCTGCCGGGCGTCCGCGCCTCGAGCAGCCGTAAGCTCACATTTGCCGCCCCCTACACTCTTTCGGCAGGACTTTTCACGAACAGAACCACTTTTTCGGATCTCGGACTGGCTCCTGGGGATCTGTTATCCCGTGACAGACCCTGGATGCTTGAGGTAGACCACGGTGGCACCTCGATCCGGGGCGTCCTCAAAAGCAGCCACCGCCGGATTCCGGCTGAGGAGTTTTCGCACGATTTCACGCTGAACGCCGATGCCGCGCCCGTGGATGATGCGGACCTGATTGTAGCCTCGAAGGACTGCCTGGTAGAGGTATTCCTCCACCAGGCTTTTGATCTCAGGCGGCGGGAAGGTGTGCAGGTCGATCCAGTCTTCAATGGGCACTTCAACCGGTTTGTCCGTCAATCCACCTCCCTCACGCTGGCATCACCGGACGATGGTGCCGATCCGGCGAAGGTCGATTGATCTTATCTTGTCGATCAGGTCATAGATCGGAATCGTCGGATCCCATGACCAGTACACGATCATAGGCGTGCCGATCACATCCTCGATCGGCACAAAGCCCCAGTACCGGCTGTCGAGGCTGTTGTCCCGGTTGTCTCCCATGGCAAACACGTAATCCCGTTTGACCTCGTACGATTGTGATTCGACCCCATCAATCAGGACGGTTCCTCCCTGGAGCTCTGCCGTATGCCCTTCGCGCCGGATGAACACCTCCCACGCAGGAAAGTTGGCGGCGTTCAGCTTGAGCTTCATGCCTTTGCGAGGCACGACGATGGGCCCATAATTGTCCTCGTTGAAGTTCGAACCGCGCGGGAAGATATAGCGATTTATCACGCCTGGAGCTATCGTGGCCGCGCGAATGTGCTTGGAATGAGGTGGATCCGGAAAGACCGTGCCGTTGACATAGACGACTCGATTCTGGATCTGGATCTCATCGCCCGGCATGCCGATGCAGCGCTTCAAGTACCACATCTGCGTCGGCTTCTCCACTTGGTCGCGCGGGCCCGGCCAGTCAAATACGATGACATCGCCACGCGCCACGCCGCGAAATCCAGGCACACGCACGTGAGGTATGCGAATGGAGGTGAGGGGGATCGTGTATGGTGTCGAGCCCCCATAGAGGAACCGGTTCACGAACACACGGTCGCCGATAAGCACGGCGTCTTCCATCGAACCCGTGGGCACCTCGAATGAGGCCATCACAAAGCTGTTTATGATCAGTACGGCGCCGAAGATGAATGCCAGTTCCTTGATGAAATTCAGGATCGAAGATCCGGTTTTCCCGGGGGGCGCGGCCTTTTGGATGGACTTGGTTTTTTTCACCGTGGGCACCCTTTCTGCAACTCCCTGCCTTTGGGGATTGAAATATGGTATCCGGACATTAGACAATGAAAGAGAATACCATGGCGCCGCGGCATTCCGGCCAGCATTTCGCGGAATGCGGCGCATTTGAAGAAATAGGATTTTTCTGATCCCCAGCCGGTGAATTGCCGATGGGAAGTTGGAGGATCTTTCGTCGGAATTTCACTGCCTTGTCCAGGAAAGAGAAAGAAATGAAGCAGACCCTATTGATCGTATGCATGATTTTGGCGATTGCAGTGTCGGGCGCAGCCCAGCAAAAGCCTCCGGCGAAGAGTGTAAGCCCGCCGCCTCAGACCGCAACCGCGCCGCCTCAGACCGCAACCCCGCAGAAGGATGCTCTTCCCAAGGTCCCCGATGATTTTGTAATTGGCCTGGAAGACATTCTCTCGGTGAATGTGTGGAAGGAACCGGATCATTCGGTGGCGCAAGCCGTAGTTCGGCCCGATGGCATGATCACGTTGCCGATGATTGGCGACATCAAGGCGGACGGGCTTACTCCGAAGCAATTGGAGGAGGCGATCACAACCAAGCTTGAAGAGGTTCTCACTGCTCCGGCTGTGACCGTGACCGTTCTCAGAATCGAGAGCTTGAAGGTAACCATTGTCGGCAACGTTGGCAAGCCCGGAGTGTACCCCTTAACGGCGCCTATGACGGTGCTGGAACTGATTGCCAAAGCCGGTGGCCTGATTCCAGATCTTGCGCACGGGAAGAGTATCAAGATCATAAGAAAAAAAGAGGGCAGGGTGCGCTTCTTCAACTACGATGAGGTCATCCATGGCCGAACTCTGAGTATGAACATCCTTCTGGATAGCGGCGATATGGTTATCGTGCCCTGAGGATTTCCGGGCACGCGCGAAAGGAAATTTGATCCTGGCGTATAGCTCACGCCAAGTATTGCCCGGGTTCTTTTTGACCAAGGCCACTCCGGAATCTGAATGATCCCCGGACCTTTGGCGGCAATGGGGTCAGACCCTCAGTGCCAGGTCCAAAGACACGTCCAGCGCAGGGGCGCTGTGCGTGATCCACCCTAGCGAGAGCAGGTCAACTCCCGCCGCCGCGATGGCCGCGGCATTCTCCGGGGTGATGCCTCCCGAAGCCTCGGTGAGCGCTTTCCCCTTCGCCATGCGGACGCCTTGCGTCAGCGTTTCCACCGGCATGTTGTCGAGGAGAACGGCGTCGACGCCGAGACGCAGCGCCTCTTCCAGCTCGCTGAGTGTGTCCACCTCGACTTCAACCTTGACCATATGCCCGATGTGCCGGCGCACGCGGCGCACCGCTTCGGTGAGCCCGCCCGCGATCAGGCGGTGGTTGTCCTTGATCAGCACCGCATCGTCCAGGCCAAATCGATGATTGGCGCCGCCGCCGGCGCGCACGGCGTACTTCTCGAGCAGCCGCAAGCCCGGAGTGGTCTTGCGCGTGCAGACGACTTTTGCTCCGTAAGGGGCCACCGCGGCCACGACGCCGCGTGTTGCCGTGGCCACCCCGCAAAGGCGACCAAGGAAGTTTAATGCGGTCCTTTCCGCCGAAAGAACGGCGCGGGCCGATCCGTGGATCACAGCCAACCGCTCACCGGCTTCCGCGTCCCTGCCGTCGGAGATCTGGACGTTGGCGTCCAGGTGCGCGTCGAGGCAGCGAAATGCATATAGGGCGACGTCCAGGCCGGCGATCCGACCCTCCGCACGCGCAACTATCGTGGCAACGGCCTCCTCGCCGGTCGAAACGATCGCGTCCGTGGTGAGATCACCGGCACGGCCCAGATCTTCCCTAAGAGCTCGGCGCACGGCGTCCTCGTAAAGAAAGGGATGAGGGGGCGGCAGCATTTGCACAGTCTTGTTCATATCAGTTCACCGCTTTGGGCAGATCGATCATTCTTTGAACGGCGAGCCGGGCGCTCTGTGCGACGGCGTCGTCGATGTCCACCACGTGCTCTTCATTCAACAGGGAATTCAGAATCTTGGGAAGCGTGATGCGTTTCATGTGCGGGCACAGATTGCAGGGTCGAATAAACTGAATCTCCGGGAATTCCACGGCCACATTGTCGCTCATCGAACACTCGGTGACCATGACCGCGCGTTTCGGCCTCCGCAGACCCACGTGATGAATCATGCCGGCTGTGGAGCCGACAAAATCCGCCTCCGCGAGCACGTCGGGCGGGCATTCAGGGTGCGCGAGGATGACAATGTCCGGGTAGTGCGCGCGATAGCCGCGCAGATCCCGGGCCGTAAATCGCTCATGCACCTCACAGTGGCCTTGCCAAACAATCACCCGGACCCGGGTCTTGCTGGCGACGTACCTGCCTAGGTACTCATCGGGCAGAAGGATTACCTGCTCCACACCCAGGGACTCGACCGCCTCGACAGCGTTGGCAGAGGTGCAGCAGAGATCGGACTCGGCCTTCACAGCCGCGGATGTGTTCACGTAAGTCACCACGGGTACGCCCGGGTAGCGCCTGCGCAGCTCGCGCACATCCTCAGCGGTAATAGCATCGGCGAGGGAACACCCGGCTTGCGGATCGGGAGTCAAAACGGTCTTGTCCGGGTTCAGGAGCTTCGCCGTCTCGGCCATGAAATGCACTCCGCACACGACGATTCTCTCGGCTTCCGATTGAGCCGCCTGCCGAGCGAGGGCCAGGGAATCCCCGGTGAGGTCGGCGACGCCATGAAAGATCTCCGGAGTCTGATAATTGTGCGCCAGGATGACGGCGTTGCGTTCAACCTTGAGCCTTCGGATGGCGGCAATATAAGGGGCGTGGACAGGCCACTCGATCTCCGGAATTACGTTCCGCAGGCGCTCATAAATCGCGGCGGTCTCGCGATCGACCTCGGGAGTGAAGGCCAGATCCTCCGGCGCGACGACCTGGTCTGTGCTTCTTGCGTTCATAACTGTTTCTCTCTTATACTCATGATGAGCATATATAGGTGCCAAAAAACGGGTCCAAACGGACCGACGCACTTATACTAGGCTTGAGTATATCTCCTGTCAATGGCGGAATCACCCGTGCAGCAGGCCCGAGATGCCGACGCCGGGCGCGGGACGCTCCCGCAGCACGTCGCGGCGAAATCGGAAGAGTTCGGCCGGTCTGCCGCCGGTCCGGATATCCACGCATCCGGTGCCCTCCACCAGTCCGCCGGATTCCACGAGGCGCCGCAGATTCTGCTTATGCAGACCCATGCCAACCAGGGCTTCTACGACCCGCTGAAGCTGGAGCAGTGTAAAGGTGTCGGGCAGCAGTTCGAAGACGACTGGGCGGTACTTAAGTTTGCCGCGCAGTCGTCCAAGGGCCGTGGCCAGGATGCGGCGGTGGTCGAAGGCCATGGGTTGTCCGAGAGTTTCCCTCCGGCTGCGGTGGGACGCGTCATGGGCGTGGGTACCCGAGATTTTTCCATCGCGCGCGGCCTCGCCGGCCAGTCCGATTTCATAAATCAGCTCGTAGCGGTCCAGGACGCGCTCGGCCACCCAGGGCGCACCATGGAGGCCAAAATAGATGTCACAACGCTCCCGTCTCTCCCTGCGCGATTCTTCGGCCGCAACGGCTCGAATCCACCGGTCGAGAGCCGGAGCGATTTTTCTGTCGATCACCGTGGGGCGTCCGGCGCGCCAATCTTCCCATGGAAAGTATCGATACCAATCCCGCCACACGGCTTGCTCGCCGCCCGCGAGCGGGACTTCACGCACGAGCGCCAGGTAGGCGATGGAAATGACGCGCGGCCCGCCGCGACTCTCATCCGGATCGCGATTGCGGTTTCCGAATGTGTAGAGTTGCTCGACATATCCGATGTCGATGCCCGTCTTTTCGCGCACCCACCGCCGCAGTCCCAGTTCCAGGGTGCGGTCGCGCGCCGGGTCGAAGGTGCCGAGAGGCAAAGCATCAAATGGAACGGCCGGCTTGTTCCCGGCCGCCTTCACTGCCAGGAATCTCGGCACTTCCTCTGTCACGGCGGTAATCACCGCATTGAGACCTATCGCCACTTCCCGGGCCAAATCGCAGTCCTCCGGGGCTAGTGTATGTCTTTCGAACCCCAAAAAGCTACGGGCTTGAGTTGCTCCCGGCATGGAATGGCGTCGATCTTGTTTGTGCCGCGCGGCTCAACTACACTAAGCAGTCACTCAAGGAGAAACAGAAGCCATGCTGGTAATGATGAAAGCGCACGCAACTTCGGAAGAAATCCGCGAGGTCTGCCGCAAAATTGAGGAAATGGGCTACCGGGCACATCCTATCCCCGGCGCCATGCGAACCGCCATCGGCATCACGGGAAACCGCGGGCCGGTGGAGGCCACTTCGCTGGAAGCTCTTCCTGGAGTTGTTGAGTGTGTGCCGGTTTCGAAGCCATACAAACTGGTGGCCCGCGAACTCAGGGAAGACTCCACGATTGTCGATCTCGGAGACGGCGTACGCATCGGAGGGCCGGAGATCGCGGTGATCGCCGGTCCATGTGCAATAGAGAGCCATGAACAGGCATTTACGATTGCAGCCGCCGTGCGCGCTGCCGGCGCTCGGCTGTTCCGGGGCGGCGCCTACAAGCCGCGCACATCGCCGTACAGCTTCCAAGGACTGGGCGAGGAAGGTTTGAGGATTCTTGCCGAGGTCCGCGCGGAATTCGGGTTGAAGATCGTCACGGAAGCAGTGGATCACGAAACGCTGGCGCTTGTCGAAGAGTATGGCGATGTGATCCAGATTGGCGCGCGCAATATGCAGAACTTTTCGCTCCTCAAGCGCGCTGGAAAATCCTCGCGCCCCGTGCTCCTCAAGCGCGGCATTTCAGCGACGTTGGATGAGTTTCTGATGGCGGCGGAGTACATTCTCTCCGAGGGCAATTACAACGTCATCCTGTGTGAACGGGGCGTACGCACCTTCGTGGATCACACGCGCAACACGCTGGATTTGAGCGTGATTCCCGCCGTCCAGAGGTTGAGCCATCTGCCGATCATCGCCGATCCCAGCCATGGGACCGGGAGGCGAGAGAAGGTTTTGCCGCTCTCCCGTGCCGCCATCGCCGTGGGTGCCGACGGCCTGATCGTCGAGGTGCACCATAAACCCGAAGAAGCTCTTTCGGATGGAAATCAATCCATTTTGCCTGCTGAGCTGAGAGAGCTGATGGGAGAGATCAGCCAGATCGCCGCCGTGCTCGGCCGCCGCGTGGAACTACCGTGAGGTGATAGGGCACCTGACTCACGCCGCCCTCTTCCATTCTAAAAGGGAACCATGATGAACCTCCGCATCTCTCAAGAAGACCTGGCTGAAGCGCGCGCCACGATCCTAGGCCTGGTGCATCGTACGCCGATGTTTTCATCGAATTCGTTAAGCCGGCGCACCGGACTCACAGCCTATCTCAAGGCGGAGAACCTGCAAAAGACCGGCTCCTTCAAGCCCCGCGGCGCTTTCAACAAAGTGCGCCACCTGCCGAGAGGCGAGGCAAGACGGGGAATCATTACGGCGTCGGCAGGGAACATGGGGCAGGCGGTCGCCTATGTTGCGGCCCACGAGGGCATCCCGGGCGTGGTGGTGATGCCGGAGCGAGCCAATGCCTCCAAAGTGGCAGCCGTCCGGGAGTACGGCGCCGAGGCCATCCAGCACGGCAGGTTATGGGACGACGCCTTCGCATACTCGCAACAACTGGCGATCGAGAAAGGCCTGATCTACGTGC
>JBEKIX010000012.1:0-53876 GCA_050011535.1 Acidobacteriota bacterium | reverse complement strand
CGCAAGGGTTTCAAGCCTGTGGGGGGCATTGACATCAACCCGGACATAGTAGGCAGAGATCTGGGCGAGATCGCGGGACTGAACAGGAAGCTGGGCGCAAAAGTGATGGACGACCCGGTGGCCGCAATCAAGAAGACGCAGCCGGACGTTATCGTGTTGTGCACCCTGAGTTCCGTCAAAGCGATTGTGCCGCAGATTGCGACCGTCCTCAAATTCAAACTTCCTATCGTTTCAACGACCGAAGAATTATCGTATCCGTTCTGGTCAAACAAAAAGGTCGCGAAGCAGATCGATGAAATGGCCAAGAAAGCCAAGGTTGCCATTTTGGGCACGGGCGTCAACCCCGGTTTTGCCATGGACGCCTTGCCGATCATGCTCACCGGCGTATGCGAACGAGTGGATTCCATTCGCGTCGACAGGATTCAGGACGCGCGCTCCCGGCGGCTTCCCTTCCAGAAGAAAATCGGCTCCGGCCTCACAAAAGCACAGTTCCAGGACAAGGTTGACGCGGGCACGGTACGCCACGTCGGTTTGACCGAGTCGATCGCCATGATCGCCGACGCGCTCGGCTGGAAGCTAGACAAGATCACGGACACGATCGGACCCAAAATAGCGAAACAGGAGGTTTCGAGTCAATTCCTGACGGTCGATGTGGGACGGGTTAGCGGCATCATTCAGGATGGAATCGGCTACCAGGGAGAGAAACCTCTGATCACGCTCCACATGGAGGCCTATCTGGGCGCGCCGGAATCCTACGATGCGGTGACCATTGAGGGAGTCCCACGGCTGCATTCGAAGATCGACGGCGGCATCCATGGTGACATTGCCACCGCGTCGATTACAGCCAACATGATCCCGAAAATCTTGAATGCTGCGCCGGGATTGAGGACCATGCGCGACATAGCGCTGCCCTCATGCTTCGGCGGCAAGTAAGGGGCAAAGGGATAAAGGGGTAGAGGGGTAAAGAGAGTCGTCTGTCCGCTCCTTTACCCGTCTACCTCTTTACCCCTCTTCCCCTTTATCCCTTTGCCCCTCAAGGAAGTGAATTTCGCTTGCCCCGGAACCGCGCACAGGATATAAAGTTCTGCTGCCTGAGGACATCCGCTCCAAGTCCGCATGCACCTCGCGAAAGGGTCATCCCGACGTGATTCTGGGTTTAGGCACCGATTGTCTGGAAACCGGCCGCGTCGAGCGGGAATTAATGCGGGGCGAGTGGCTGCCCAAAGACGGCATTTTTACACCCGAGGAAATAAGGCACTGCAGCTCCGCCGGGAGACCGGCACGCCAGTTTGCCGCCTGTTTCGCAGCCAAGGAGGCTGCATTAAAGGCCCTGGGTGTCAAAGTCAGCGACCTGGCGATGTTTCAAGAGGTCGAGTTGGCGCCGGCACTGAACGGCGGATTCGAGATTGTATTGCGAAACCGCATGGAATCGGAAGCCGGACGCTTGGGCGTCCGGCATATTCATCTCTCTATCGCGGATGACGACGATCGGGCCGGCGCAATCGTCATCCTGGAAGATTGAATACTCACGGAGCAATATCGGACATGCCCAAAAGCACTTATCCTTCCTATGAAGAACGTACGGCAAATTTCGACTGGTCGATCTCCGAAAAGGAGCTGGGTTACCAAAAGGGCGATCTTCTCAACATCGGCTGGATGTGCAGCGACCGCATCTGCCGCATGGGTCTGGCTGAGAAACTTGCTCTGATCTGGGAAGATCATCAGGGCAACGAAAGGCGGTTCACGTACAACGATGTCCGCGTGCTCTCCAATACCATAGCCCACTTCCTGGTTGGGCTCGGCATCCGGCCCGGGGAGCGGGTCTGCCTTTTCATGGACCGAGTGCCCGAACTGTACATCGGGTTTCTCGGAATCCTGAAGACCGGCGCCGTGGCGCAACCTCTGTTTTCCGCTTTCGGCGATGAATCACTCCTCGTGCGGCTGGCCAACGCCGAGACCTCTGCCATCATTACGCAGAAGAAACACGTCCACAAAGTGCGCAAGATTCGCAGCCAGCTGCCGAACCTGCGCCGCATCGTCGTCGTGGATGCGGGCGAAGCTCCGCTGCAGGAACGGGAAGTATCCTTTCAAATGGAAAGGGTGCCGCGCATCGAGGAGTTCGAGGTCTATCCCACGACGGCGGAAACCCCATCGGTTTTGCATTACACGTCGGGCACCACCGGGCAACCCAAGGGCGCGCAGCACGTTCATTATTCCATCGTCTCGCAATATCTCACCGCCAAATGGGTGCTGGATTTGCGGCCTGACGACATTTATTGGTGTAACGCCGATCCCGGCTGGGTCACCGGCACTTCCTACGGCATCATCGGCCCCTGGGTCAACGGTGTCACACAAGCCGTCCTGGATTCCGGATTCGGCGCTGAGCGCTGGTACAAATTCATTGAAAAGCACCGTGTGACGGTGTGGTACTCGGCGCCCACCGCGATCCGCCTGCTGATGAAAGAGGGGAACGACCTGGTCCGGCAACGCGATCTCTCGTGCCTGCGCCACCTGTGCAGCGTCGGTGAACCGCTCAACGCCGAAGCAGTCCTCTGGTCGCGCGAGGTGTTCGGCAAGGAGTTTCACGACACATTCTGGCAGACGGAGACCGGCTGCATCGTGATCACCAACCTTCCAGGCATGCCCATCAAACCCGGATCTATGGGAAAGCCGTTTCCGGGTATCACCGCGACCGTGCTCAATCCGGCCACCTATGAGCCCGTCAATCAGACGGGCATCGCCGGCCTGATCGCCCTTCGCCCCGGCTGGCCTTCTCAAATCCGTTTCTACTGGAAGAACGAGCTCGGGTTCCAGGCCAAGTTCAGGAATGGCTGGTACCTGTGCGGCGACCGGGCCTCGATCGATGCCGACGGCTACTACTGGTTCGTGGGGCGGGACGACGATGTGATCAACACGGGCGGGCATCTGGTTGGCCCGTTCGAAATCGAATCGGCATTGCTCGAGCATCCTGCCGTCGCCGAAAGCGCCGCCGTCGCTAAACCCGATCCGGTGAATATGGAGGTGGTCAAGGCGTTCGTCACTCTGAAGCCGGGATATCAGCCGTCGGACGATCTGGAGCTGGAAATCATGAATCACATCCGCAAGCGTCTGTCGCCGCTGGCAATGCCGCAGGAGATCGAATTCATCGACTCCCTTCCGAAGACACGCAGCGGCAAGATCGTGCGCCGCGTCTTGCGCAGCAAAGAGTTTAATGAACCCGTGGGTGATCTCTCCACGATTATGAACGATTGACATGAGCAGGACGGCCCCGGGTCGTTGGCAGTCCGGGCACCGAAGAACCAATGCCAGAGAGGAGACAAAGCCGTAATGGATGAACTGACCAAGCTGGTGCGCGACTATGTAGTCCGAGAATATCTGGAGGAAGGGGATGATCGTCAAGTCACCGAGACGACCCCGCTGATCTCCGGTGGAATTGTCGATTCGTTTTCGATGGTGTCGCTCAAACGGTTTTTGGAAAAGAAGTGCGGCGTCCAGATCCCCGACGCGGATGCCACGCCCGACGCGTTCGATTCCGTCCAGAAGATCGTGGATCTTGTGCGGCGGTTCCAAAAAACGTAGTTTGAGAATTCGAGATTCGAAATTCGAGATTCGAAATTCGAGATCGGCAATTGGGGATTTTGAATCTCGAATCGGGAATCTCGAATCAGCTCTATGCCTCATTCATTCAGACTCAATCATAGAGGTGAGTTATGGCCTTCGCCGATACAGTTCGTAATTGGTATCAGACCGAGATACAGGGAATCAAGACCGCGGGTCTGTTCAAAGATGAGAGATACATCTGTTCTCCTCAATCTTCGGAGATCGAAGTAGAGTTCCCGGCCGGCTCGGCAATGAGGAAGTGCATCAATATCTGCGCCAACAACTATCTGGGGCTGTCGAGCCACCCCGCCGTGATCCAGGCTGCCCACGAGGGGCTTGAGACACGCGGATACGGGATGTCGTCAGTGCGTTTCATTTGCGGAACGCAGGACATTCACCGGGAGCTCGAGAATAAATTGACGGTGTTTCTGGGAACCGAGGACACGCTGTTGTTCCCATCCTGCATGGACGCCAACGGAGGTTTTTTTGAAGCGTGCCTGAACGACCAGGACGTGATGATCGCCGACCGCCTTGTGCATGCGTCAATCGTGGACGGCATGCGCCTCTGCAAGGCAATGCAAGACAGTTTTAAGCATTCTGACATGGGGCATCTGGAAGAAAAACTCCAGGAGCACCAGGACAAGCGCTTCCGGATGATCGTCACGGACGGCGTCTTCTCCATGGACGGTGATCTTGCCAAAATGGACGAGATCGTCGCGCTGGCGGAAAAATACAACGCGATGGTGTTCCTGGACGATTCGCATGCGAGCGGGTTCATCGGCAAGACAGGCCGCGGCACCCACGAACACTGCGGCGTATTCGGCAAGATCGACGTCATCACCACCACGCTGGGCAAGGCGCTTGGCGGCGCGTCCGGAGGCTGCGTCAGCGGGCGCAAGGAATTGGTGGAAATGTGCCGCCAGCGGGCGCGCCCGTTCCTCTTTTCCAACACGGTCGCCCCGGTCATCGTTTCAGGAGCGTTGAGGGTAATCGACCTTATCTCCGCTACTACGGACCGACGCGACAAGCTGGAGTGGAACGCCAAATACTGGCGCGGCTTGTTGAAAGAAGCCGGATTCGACATCAAGGAAGGGGAAAGCCCGATCGTGCCGGTCATGCTTTACAACGCTAAACTGGCGCAGGACTTTGCTCGCGATCTGTTTGAGGAAGGCGTGTATGCCGTCGGATTCTTCTTCCCGGTTGTGCCGAAGGGGCAGGCGCGCATTCGTACCCAGCTCTCGGCAGCTCACGAGAAGCATCACCTCGACACCGCCATCGCGGCATTCAGGAAAGTCGGCGCGAAACACGGCATTCTGGGCCTGGGAAAGAAAGCGCTGATCGATAAGTTCGGAATGTAGCCTGCGGCACGCGGGCAGCCATTTCCAGGTTGCCCGCGCGTCTCAACTCTCGCCCTTGACAGCCCGCGCAAGACAAAAGGAAATCCCGCGGACGCGCCCATGCAGCGCACTTTCGGAATCGTTTTGATGTTCCTGGCGGCCTGTTCCTATGGCGCCGCCGGGATCCTGATCAAGCTGGCGTATCGCGCCGGATTGCAGCCCGCCGCTCTGCTCCCAATGCAAAACCTGGTGGCGATTGCATTCATGTGGCCTATGCTGCTTGTCCTACAGGGCATACCCAAGGTCGGACTGAGACAGCTGCGCCGTCTCATCTGGCAGGGGCTGGCCGGAAATTTCGCCATATCGGTGTGTTATTTCTGGGCAGCGCAGCGAATCGATGTCTCGCTCTTGAGCATCATTCTGTTCACCTATCCCGCCCTGGTGCTTGCGTATCAAATCGTGGTGGAAAAACGCCGGGCCGCTCCCGCGGAACTGGTGGCGTTGCTGCTGGCATTCTGCGGTGCCGTGCTTTCCGTCGATCTGTTCCATGGAACCACGGCTGCCATCGACCGGCTGGGGCTGATCCTGGCTGTTGGCGCCGCCTTTTCCTATGCGTTCATGAATATTCATGGCCAGAAGCTGACAGAGAATGTGTCTTCCCAGGTGATCGCAACGACGACCTCAACGGTCTCTACCGTGGCTCTCCTGGCGCTTTTTCCGCGGCAGTCCTGGGGTTCTTTTGCCTTTCCCCGAAACGATTGGATTTTCATCCTGAGCCTCGCGGTTCTCTCCACCGTGGTGCCGATGAACCTGATGTATCTCGCCATCAGGAGAATCGGCGCCTTTCAAGCATCTGTGGTCAGTGTCGCCGAGCTGCCATGCATACTGGTGCTCGCCTACTTCATACTGAGCGAACGGATGAATTCCTGGCAGATGCTGGGCGGGGGCATGATCCTGCTGAGCCTGATCCTCACACAACGGTCGCAAAGTTCCATCGACAGCGAGCCTGCACCCGACGCGACTTGAAATCCGAGGAACCGGTCCAAGGTAAATGTTTAGCGGCCAAGTCGAAATCAAATTCGAGATTCGAAATTCGAGATTCAATATTCTCAATCTCGAATCTCGAATCTCGAATCTCGAATCAGGCTTGGTCGATCACATTTGATTGCAGCCTACTGGCCGCGCTAGGTAATTCGTGGCTGCTTTTAGATGTGTCTAAACACTTACCGTCCGAGAATCAGGAGGGGCCGCTCCTAGTTCTCGATGAGCAGATCGTCGTATTCCAGCTCGAAGCGCAGTTTGTGCTTGGCTTCTTCTTGGGCCAATGCCAGAAATGTCGTTTTCAAGACCTGATCTTCCATGCTCTCGGCGAGAATCGAATAGAGCCTAAAGGCAGCCTTCTCTTTTTTCATTGCCAAGACTAGCGCGTCCCGATAGTTCAGAAATGGGTCGAGTTTCACATCCACGACATATTCGGCGATCCGCGGGTCCATCACTTTTTGTGAGGCTGACAGGAACGTGATTCCGGCCTTGACGGCCTGAAGCTTCTCCTTGTGGCCCATCTCTTCCTGCGCAAATCCCTCAAAGACTGACTTCATCCCCGGAACTTTAGTTCGCAGCGCCAGGCGGCTATAAAAATCAGCGGCGGCTTCTTCTTCGCCAATTGCGTAGTCCAGTACTTCACCGAGTGAATTCCAGAGTTCCACAGTTTCCTCCCAGGATGAATGCTATTGACAATCAACCAGCCAAATTTCTCCAATGGGCGAAAAGGAGGTAAAACAGCATCCTCAAAGCCCACGCAGTGCGCGAATTTGATCTCGACGGTTCCGGCCCGCCGCATTGGCGGCGGCAGTGGCTATCCTAGCGGAATCCGGCGAGAACCGTCAAAACTTTTGTCGAGCATGAAACCTTTTCCGGTTACCGGCCACTCACCGGGTGTGTGTAAGACGCCGAGTAACCTGATAGGAGCGCAACGGTCATGAGGAAATGCATCGGTGGGTTAGTTTTCTTCGGTTTATGGGCCGGGCTGGCGATCACCGCAGCCTGGGGTCAGGATTTTCAAAAGAACTATTCGCTGGCGCCGGGTGGGGCCATCAACATCGCCAACGTCTCCGGAGAAATCTCGATCTCCGGGTACAACGGCACTGGCGTTATGGTAACCGCTTATAGGGAAGGCAAGGACGCAAGCGTAGTCCAGATCGTGGACCAGAGCATTCCCGGCAAGATAGTTTTGGGAGTGCAGTATCCGCATGATGGCGGCAACTATGATGCGAATGTCCGCTTTGTCGTCCAGGTGCCGAGCGGACCGAGCTATCAGTTTGAGTCGCTTTCGACGGCCAGCGGAGACATAAAGGTATCCGGCGTGGCCGGCGATCTCCATGCGAAAACCGCGAGCGGAGACGTAACGATTGGCTCGATGATCGGTTCCGTGGATGTCAAAACTGCCAGTGGCGACGTGGAAATCACGCAGGTGCAAGGATCGGTGAAAGCCTCGGCCGCCAGCGGGGATGTAAGAGTGCGCGGTGTCGCGGGCACAGTGAATGCGAGCACGGCCAGCGGAGACGTGGATGTCGAATTGACTCAGATCGAAGGGACCGGAGATCTCAAGTTTTCCAGCGCCAGCGGCGATGTTACGGTCAAAGTTCCGGCGCAACTGAGCGCTCAGGTGGAGATGTCCACGGTCAACGGATCGGTCAAGACCGACTTCCCGCTCACGATTGAGGAGCGCCAGCCGCACGGGCAGAAAGCCTCCGGACTTCTGGGTTCCGGTGCCGTCAAGCTGACGATTTCAACCGCCTCTGGTGATGTGAAGCTTATCCGATAATTGGCGTTTCGATGTTTGAGCCCCGAATACACCTTGGAGAGTGGCGGCCGGCCGCCGCTCTCCTCAGCCCGCAATTCGAACTTATTTCTGCTCCGCCTTCTCAACGCTGTTTTGTGACGGTCCCGGCACACGTGTGACGACAATTCACGATCTCTCGGGAACAAACATGTGGCGGAAGAATGACTTGTGGCCTGGCAGGAAACTTGCTTATTCAACGGGCATGACCGGCGGTCACATAGGCAGAGAGCGCGCTGCAATATCCCCTGGGAGGGCGACGGAGAAACTGCGAAAACCAGCAAACTTTATGCGCCGGATTCTCGTATAGGCAGATGGAGGTAGCGCATGGCCAAAAAACGAATCTTCACGATTTCCTTTTTGTCCGTCGTTGGACTGCTCGTGATTCTCGGTGGCTATTGGGTGTTCGCAGCGCTCTTTGCGGTTGACAAGACAATCCCGTCCGAAAAACTCGCCAGAATCGAGAAGGGGTCCATCGCCAAGTCGGTGGTCGCCACGGGCAAGATAGAAGCGTTGTCGCAAGTGGATATAAAATCCAAGGCCAGCGGCATCATCAAGTATCTTTATGTCAACGCGGGAGACCCCGTCCGCGAGGGTCAGCTGCTGGTCGAGCTCGACAAGGAAATCCTGGAAGCCCAATTGAAGCAGGCAAAGGCATTTCTAGACGCTGCAGAGAGCAAGCTGCAGGAAATGCAATCCCAGGACAAGACCTATCAGGCCAACCTCCACAAGGCGCAGCTCGAAGCCGAAAGCAAGGACTACGACTTCACGGTTGCGGAATACAAACGCAGTAAGGGCCTGTTCGACGCAGGCCTGATCGCCAGGGCCGATTTCGACGGCTCGGAGCAAAAGATGAAAGCAGCCGAGGTGGCCCTTCACTCCCTGCAGGCTGCCGTGACGGTGAAAGAGGCCGAGCTCGCGCAAAACGCGCGCACCATCGAAACAGTGCGCGCGGAGCTGGTGCAGGCGCAGGCGCAGTGTGAGCAGGCGCAGGAAAACCTCGCGTATGCCTCCATCCGGTCACCTATCAATGGCGTGGTATTGAGTCGCGAGGTCGAAGTCGGCGATGCCGTATCTTCCATCCTGCAGCTGGGCTCGAATGCGACGTTGATCATGACACTGGGCGACGTGCAGGAGCTGTACGTGAAGGGGAAAGTCGACGAAACGGATATCGGTCTGGTGAAGCTGGATCAGCCGGTGCGCGTGACGGTCGATGCTTACAAAAACCGGACGTTCCAAGGAAAGGTATTCCGTATCGCGCCGATGGGCATCGAGAAAGACAACGTGACCCGTTTCGAGGTGCGCGTATCGATTGTGAACGATCTTGATCTTCTAAAGGTCAACATGAGCGCCAACGCCGAGATCGTCCTCGATGAACATCACGACGTGCTCCTGATTCCGGAGAGCGCGTTGATTTACAACGAAAAGAAGGAGACTTTCGTCGAAGTGCCCGATGTATCGACGCCCACCGGCCGGCGTCAGGTCGCTGTTAAGACCGGGCTGAGCAACGGAGCGCGCACGGAGCTGATCTCGGGACTGAAACTCGGAGACAGAGTCGTTCTCCAATGACATGAAAAGGGTGAAGAGTGCCAGGGGGCATGTCATCCGTCGCCTCCAGTGTTGCTTTGAGGTCAACCCACCTCTGAGATGAAATGGGAGAGGGCATAAATGGAGCTTTGGATGCAGACGTGGTCGAATCTCAAGGCCAACAAGATGCGATCATTCCTGACCATGTTCGGCATCGCCTGGGGACTCGTCTGTCTCATCCTCATGACGGCGATGGGGGAGGGCATGTGGGTTGCGCAGAAGCAGAAGTCGCGCACCCTCGGCCAAAACATCATGATCGTCTGGGGCGGCACTACCAGCAAGGGGATGGAAGGCTCCCGCGCTGGTAAGGACATCCGGCTGACGCTGGACGATTTCCTGTCGGTCAGGCAACAGGCCACTTACCTCGAACGCTCGAGCCCCGAGATTCAACGCTCTCTGCCGGTTCGATCAACCCTGAATAACGGAACATTCGGCACCCACGGCGTCTTTCCCGACTACATGGAGATGCGCACTATCGAGGTCAAACCGGGAGGCCGACAGATCAATGAAGGAGACAATGCGAACGCACTGCGCGTCTGCATCCTCGGAAACGAGGTAAGAGATCAGCTGTTCAATAAGGAAAACGCAGTGGGGCAGACAGTAATGATCGGCGAGTTTCCCTACCTTGTGGTTGGCGAACTGGTCAAGAAAGATCAAAACTCCAATTACAGCGGCCCCGACAACAAAATGATCTACGTCCCGTTTTTCACGCTGACACGCGATTTCCCACTGCCCACGGCCACCGAAGGGAAATTCCAGCTTTCCAACATGATCCTGCAGCCTAGAAACGAGGAGCTGGGAGAGGTGGCGGAAATTCAGGTACGCCAGATCCTCGCCAAGATAAAGGGATTTGACTACCTGGACAAAGACGCGTTGCCTGTATGGAACACGGTGACGGACGCGAAGCTCATCTATAAGATGTTCGCCTCGCTCAAGGTCTTTCTAGGCGCCATGGCGATCGTCACCCTCCTTCTGGGCGGCGTTGGAGTCATGAATATCATGTTGCTCGCCGTCGGAGAGCGAACCCATGAAATCGGAGTCTGCAAGGCCGTGGGCGCGACAACGCGACAAATCCTGATGCAGTTTTTCGCGGAATCGATGGCATTGACCTTCATCGCAGGCCTGGCCGGAATCCTCATCGGATGGGGACTGTGCGCCCTCATCAACCTCCTGCCGAAGATTGATTTCTTCGCGGGCATGATCGTGACGCCTGCGTTGGGGTGGATCGCTTTCGGTTTCCTGACTTTAGTCGGAGTGCTCTCGAGCATCTATCCCGCCTTCATTGCTTCTGTCGTAGATCCGATTGAAGCATTGCGATATGAGTAGAGTGCGATGATTATCGAGACTGTCAAACGTGTCCTGGAGAATCTGGTTGCCTACCGCAAGCGCTCGATGATGACGGTACTCGGCGTCATGTGGGGAATCGCATCCTTCATCCTGCTCATGGCCTACGGCGACGGATTCCAAAAGGCGATGAACCTGGGCCTGAGCTACTTCGGCGACAACGTGGTGGTCACCTGGAACGGACAGACCTCTATGCAGGCCGGCGGCGCACGTGCCGGCCGCGTCGTGCGCACGGAACCTAAAGACGTCGGGATCATCCAACAGCGCTGCACGCTCGTAAAACGCGCCAGCCCCGAGGTCTATAACGAAATGCAGATGCGCTGGGGCGATCGCATGGCGACTGCCGGCATCCGCGCCGTCAACGAGGAATACGGAGACATCCGCGGCATGTTTATGGGAGAAGGCCGGTTTCTTGATGCGGAAGATCTGGCCACGATGCGCCGCGTCGTGGTGCTGGGCTTCGACCTCAAGAAAAAGCTCTTCAGCCAAGCCCCGGCGCTCGACGACGATGTTTTCATCGAGGGAATTCGCTTCACCGTCGTGGGCGTGCTTAAGAAAAAAATCGCCATTTCAAACTACTTCAGTCAAGACGACGACTGCGCGCTCATCCCGCTCAACGTGATGGGCACCATGCATGACATCCGCTACAACAGCGTCCTGGTGTTTCAACCGGTGAGCGGCGCCATGGAGGATGCGGCGGTGCGCCAGGTGCGTCAGGTCCTGGGGGAAATTCACAGGTTCAATCCCGCGGACGAGAAAGCCCTCATTTTCGAAAGGTACAGCGAGGTCCTCAATATCATCAACGGTCTGACGTCGGCCACCAAGGGATTGCTAAAGGTCATCGGCTTGTTCACGCTTGCCGTCGCCGGAGTCGGCATCATGAACATCATGCTCTTCTGTGTCCAGGAGAGGACCCATGAAATCGGCGTGCTCAAGGCTCTGGGAGCGCGCAAGCGGCACATTCGCATGCAGTTTCTAGGTGAGGCGCTGGCGCTATCGATGATCGGCGGAATCTGCGGTTATATCCTTGCGATCCTCCTGGCGCACTGGATCGGCTACATTCCTTTCTTGAGCGAGTTGTTCGAGGACAAGAGCCGGCAGGGGGACATTTATCTCATCGTCAACAGCCACGTTTTCCTGGTTTCGTTCATTACTTTCGGAGTTATTGGCCTTCTTTCGGGCACCTGGCCCGCGGTAAAAGCGTCGCGCCTGGATCCCGTCGACTCCCTCAGAATCGAATAACACGAATTACACAAATTCGTGGCTCAGAGCTCGCCCCAGTTGGCGACTTCCGGATCGCGGCTCTGGACGAGGGCTGCATTCCGATGAGGCTTGATGACCAGACCCGGCCTGGCAATCGCCGGATCCGGCAAAGGAAAAACACGGCTCACGTTGCCATATTTCTGTAGCATGTCCGCATAGTCGCCGCAATCGATGGCTCGGTTGGGACAGGCGGCTACACAGGCAGGAGGCAGGCCCACATCGAGGTAGTCCACGCAGAAATGGCATTTTTGCACGGAATCCGTGACCGGGTCGTAGCGAATGGCGTTGTACGGACAGGCTGACTCACACCTGCGGCATCGCGAGCAGCGGGTATCGTCGATCAGGACGATGCCGTCGTCCCGCTTCCAAATCACTTGTGAGGGGCAGGTCGAAAGACACACGGCATCGATGCAATGGACGCACGACATCGAGAGGTTATAGGCAACGACCGTCGTGCTCCAGGCCCCTTCTTTTTTCTCCCAGCTGCCGCCCGTCACCTCATAGACCCGCCTCCAATGAACTCCCACCGGAATATCATTCTTGTCATTGCAGGCCACCTGGCAGGTCTTGCAGCCGGAGCACGCGTCGGAGTTGATAAAGAAGGCGTATTGATTCACCACGGCCTGATCCTCAAACTTTTTTCACCTCGACCATGATGGTGTGCTGCGCGTTGCCAAACGAGTACGGCGTCCAGCGCTCCGAGGTCAAGACGTTGATGCTGCCGCCGTGGTCGATTCCCTTCTCATCCGGCGCCCACCAGGCTCCTTGGGGAATGGCGACCACACCGGGCATGATGCGCTTGGTAATTCGGCAGAGGAGGCGCATCTCGCCCCGGTCGTTAAAGACTCGCACCTCATCGGAATTCTGTATGCCCCGTGCGGAAGCGTCTATCGGATTGATGAAGACTCTCTGCGGGAAGGCTTCTTCCAGCCAGTCTACTCCCGCGAGCGTAGAGTGAACCCTCGCAAGCGAATGGTGCCCCAGTGCTTGCAGAGGAAATTTTTTCGCTTCAGGACCGAAGGGGCTCTCCCATTCCTGGATGTATTTCGGGATCGCGGGAACTTCCTTGGGCTTGTTGAAATCACGCAACTTCTGGGAAAAGATCTCGATCTTACCCGACGGGGTTTTCAAGGGATACTTAGCCGGATCCTTCCGGAAATCCTCAAAAGCTATGGCAGGCTTGGTGACGGGTTGAGTATAGACCCCGGCGTTGCTCGCTTCCAATTCCGCGAGCGCGGGAAGCTTCGGGAAGCGGGACTTGCGGAAGGTCTGCAGTGACCATTCCACCCAATCGCGCTCGCTGCGACCCTCGGTGTAGGCCTGGCCGATGCCCAGGCGCTCGGCAATCTCGGAACAGATCCTATAGTCGCTCCTGGTCTCGAAAGGCGGGTCCACAATTTTCGGCATGAGGATGACTTCATCCCCATATTTCCATCCGTCTTCGACTCCCCAGGTCTCGAACTGCGTACACGCCGGCAGGAGAACATCGGCGAAACGGGCCGTCGGAGTCAGAAAATTGTCCTGCACCACCAGGAACTCGACCAGGTGCTCATCCTGGAGTATCTTGGCGGTGCGATTGAGGTGCGCGTGCTGGTTGGCCAGGAGATTCGACGCCACTGCGTATATGAGTTTGACGTTGTTGTCGAGTTTATCTGCCCCGCGCACTCCGAAATCCGGTCCCATGTCCTTGCCGTGAAGAACGGCCTCGGTCCAGAGAAACGACGGTATCATAGCCCTCACCGGATTCGCCGCGGTGGGAAAAACGTTCCAGAGCGGACCGCCGTCGACGGCCTGAAGCCCCATGCCGCCCGCCCAGCCGCCGGGGATGCCGACGTTGCCCGTCAGTGCCGCGAGGACACATCCCGCACGAACCACCTGTTCGCCGTAAGCGCGTCTCTGCATGCCATACCCTTGGTAGAGGACGCCCGGTTTGTGAGTCGCGAATTCCCTGGCAATGCGCGCGATGGTCTCGCGCGGCACTCCGGTGAGAGCCTCAGCCCACTCCGGTGTCTTGGGGGTCTTGTCGCGCACGCCCAGGATGTAATCCTTGTAACTTTCCTCCCCCTTGGCCGCCGCGGGCATTTGAGTTTCGTCAAAGCCGATGCAATGGCTATTGACGAACTCAGCGTCGTAGAGTCCTTCTCTGATCATCACGTAAGCCATGGCGGACATCATGGCAACATCGGTCCCGGGTCGAATGGGAACCCACTCGTCGGCCAAGGCTACGGCGCTCAAGCTCATGCGCGGATCGATGCAGACGAGGTACGCTCCCTTGTCCCGCGCCTTGCGCAGGAAAAATTCAGTGTTGGTTCCATCGCGCATTTCCGAGGGATTCCAGCTCCACATCAGGATGTACTTGGAGTTCACCCAGTCCTGGCGCTGATTGCCTGTGATTTCCGTCCCGTAGACCGTGCCAGTGACGCTGGAGATGCAGGCCCAGGAATAGCTGTTGTACTGGCCGAGGGAACCTCCAAAAAGATTCAGCAATCGCTGCGCGGTTTGGCGGCCATTGATCTGGTTATAGCTTCCGGTCCCATAGGGCACCAGCATGGCCGAATTCCCGTAGGTTTTCTTGACTCGAGTCAACTCGCCGGCGACCTTGTCCAGGGCTTCGTCCCAGGAAATGCGATCGAATTTCCCCTCGCCGCGCTTCCCGGTCCGCTTCATCGGGTACTGCAGACGGTCGTGATGGTACTGGCGCCGCCGGTAGGCCCGCCCGCGCGGGCAGGCACGCAACTGCGGATCCTCCAGCGAGTCTGTGGGTCGATCGTCGGTTTCAATCCGGTAAATCACTCCCTGATGCACATACACCTTCAGCAGGCAGCGCCCGCCGCAATTGTGCGAAGGGCACCCCACGCGGACGATGCGATCCCCTGTTGCCGCCTCCTGGATCGGATCGACGGAAACCAGGCTGTTCGCGATTGCGGGAAACGTGGAAAAGAGAGAACTCCCGAGAAAAGTACTCCATCTCAGGAAACAACGCCGGCTAAGTGGTGCGGAGGTGATGGCCTTGTTCATGTGTGACTGCACTCAAATCCAGCTGCCATGCCTGAGTTCAACCGATCCAATGTCGATGGCAAACCGGGAACTTTGTCGGCTGTGAAGCCGCATGGTATCACAAAACCGCCCGAATGGCATCTGCTGAGCCCTTTTTGAAAACCGGATCGCACAACCCAAAAAACATTGCAAACCCCGAACCCTTATAGTGGCTAATCAGTTACCCTAAATGCGATATCGGCACTCGGCTCGCACCGAGGCAGCCGCCCGGCCTTGGCCGTACGTGGCGTGTGCGCGCTAAATTCTTGAACATCCGAAAGCAAGCCTCCGATAACATATTGGGCACCTGAGCCCGCCGCGACAGAACACGGCGCTGGGAGGCATTCTTGGTTGAACGTCAGGCAGCTTAGTGTATGCTTTTTATATGCCGGCTGGCATCAACGGACAGCCTGTATTGCACATAAATTGCAGGCTTGGCTAGGACCGCTGCTTTCCCGGAGCATCGAACCGAATGAGACCTGATCCGACGCGCATCGTTGAGCTGGCGAGCGCATACTACGGTTCCTGCGTGCTATTTACAGCTTCCGATTTAGGAGTTTTCAAGTGCCTGGCCGGACGCGGCGCGGCAGGCGGCGAGGACCTGGCAGCGGAGCTCGGGCTGGAGAAGCGCGGCGCGAGATTGCTGCTCGATGCTTGCGTGGCGCTGGGATTGTTAGAGAAAGAAGACGGGCGCTACCGGAATACGATGGACTCGGCCGCTTTTCTCGTGCCCGGAGCACCGGGCGATCTTTCTCAGGCGATACGTTACAATCAGGACGTCTACGCCGCTTGGGGCCGTCTCGCCGATTTTGTGCGCACGGGAAAACCGGTCGAGCGGCCGGAACTCCACCTGGGAGAGGACGCCGCCCGCACGCGCACCTTTGTATTGTCCATGCATGGCCGCGCGCTCGGCATCGGGAGATCGGCTGTGCCGCTGCTGGACCTCGCGGGCAGGAAGCGGCTCCTCGATCTCGGCGGCGGTCCGGGCACCTATTCGGTGTTGATCGCGCAGGCAAATCCCGAGATCCGCTGCACGATCCTGGATCTTCCGCAAGTAGCCGCCATCACCGAGGAGTTGATTGAACAGCAGGGCATGTCGGCGCGGGTCAAAACCCTACCCGGTAATTACCGCACAACTGAGTTTCCAGGAGGCTTTGATGCGGTGATCATATTCGGCGCCTTGCACCAGGAATCGGAAGAATCCGCGCGCAGCCTGCTGCGGCGCGCCTGCACGGCGCTTGATCCTGGCGGCGTCATTTACATCATGGACATGATGACGGACGCGACTCGTTGCGCTCCGGCTTTTTCCGCACTGTTCGCTGCCAATATGGCGCTGACGGCGGAGCACGGCTGGGTGTTTTCAGACGCGGATCTGAAATCCTGGCTGGAAGACGCCGGTTTTGTGGACTTCTCGGTGACACCGCTGCCGCCTCCAATGCCTCACTGGATCGCGCGGGCAGCAAAAACATAGGCACGTAGCCATTCGCCGGCAGCTGATGGCTGATCACTTGTGTTGAAACAATCGAAGGAGCAAAAATGATCTCAGCCTTACGCGAGCGCTTCCCGGATCTCCCGGCAAGCATCCTATGGAAAACCGATCTTCTGTTCCAGGGCGTACGCTACACCGACGAATTGGAGCAGGCTTCCGCCGAGGGCGCGGCGCCCAACTATTGGCCGTATCGGAAGCGCGACGCCGGCGGCAGGACACACCCAGTTGAGGTGCCATATCTCTTCCAGCTCGAAGGAGGCGCGGTCGCGCGTGTCCGCGTAGACGATCGCAGCCCCATGTCGGTGCGCCGCGAGAACAAAAGCGCACCCTTCCGCCTGTTCGAGGACGACCGTGAGCTGTGTGACGTGAGCTTTGTCCGGGCACATGCCTGGCATGGGTTTCGTACAAGCGACGGCGCCAGCAACTACGAGGCCGGTGTTGAGCAGTTGGGAGATATGCTCGTGGTCAACGTCACGCCGGGATGCGAGTACTTCACGGTGCGCAAGCGGTGCGCGTTCTGCGCTTACGGACGTTTTTCCCCGCGCTCGGAGGCGCTTGGCCAGCAGCCAGGCAAAATCCTCCCGGATCCTGCGGCGGTCAAACGGCTCGGAGAGGTGCTCCATGCTGCGGTCGAGTCCGGCGAGGCACGGCACGTCTATATCACCGGCGGATCGACACTGAGCGTCGACTCCGAAGCAGAACGCTTTCTCCCGATTGCGGAGACCGCACGCAGGGCCGTCGGTGACAAGCTGCGCGTGACCTGCGGTTCGGGGGCACTCGATCGCGCCGGCGAAGTCCGGTTGCGAGACGCGGGCGCAGACAGCTGCTGTTTCAATCTCGAGGTTTGGGATCAGGCGACTTTCGAGGCCGTATGTCCGGGAAAAGCCGGATACGTTGGGCGAGACCTTTGGATTCAAGGTCTTCTGGATGCCGTTGGCGTCTTTGGGTGGGGCAATGTGGCATCCGCATTCGTGGCCGGAGTCGAGTTGCTTCCGCCGGCCCCCGGCATGACTCCAAGCCAGATGCTGGCCAGCATTCTTGAAGGCGCGTCCTTCCTTCTTGATCGCGGGATCACGCCGCTCTATTCACCGCTGTGGCCCGTGGAGGGCACTGCCTATAAGACCGATGACGGATTATCTCCCGAACTCTATATCCAGCTCGAATCGGAGATCTGCCGGCTGCGGCAAAAGCGAAATTTCCCTGTGCCTTCGTGGCTGATTTGCCCGGGATGTTCTTATATGCTCCTGGAAGTGGATTTCGACCGTGCCTGCGGCCTGCATAAGCAGTAGCCGCTAATCATGCAATGCGGACGAAAGTTTTTGCGCAGTTCGGGAACGTAGTACACGATTCCATAAGAACGGTGACGTGTTTATTAGAACACGAGTATGCACGGATAATAATGCAGAGGACTCCTTCGGAAGTTTCGCGAGGTAGATTCCCATCACATCCGACGATTTTCTGTCGCGAAACCTCCAAAGGAGTCCTCTGCATTACGTCAACTTGATTGAGAACCACCCCCGGTTGTGCGTATACTGTGGCCGCCCAAGATGCTAAATTAGGAATGATAGCTCGATTGCAGGGGGAGGTTTGATGATGCGACTGCAGGCATTGTTGCTTGTCGGAGTATCGCTTCTACTGGCGCCCAAAGGACTACTCGCGCAACAGGATAATGAGGGGTGCAAGGACTCTCCCCTGCTGACGCGACTGGCGGGCTGCTACATCTCGAATTGCAGCAAGTCGGATTTCGATGCCGCCGAGCTGACGGTATCAATCTCCGGCAGCCCGCGAACAAAGCCCGTCGAAGGGAAGATCGAAAAAATTACTTACCAGTGCGAGGGCAAGTCAGCGCTCCAGGTGAGGCGCAATGCCGAGCAAGCGTTGCAGGCCGCCGGGTACAAGCTCGATTTCACCGGTTACGACCTCCCGGTTCACTACGTCACCGCCCACAAGGGGGCGCAATGGATCGCCGTTGCCGCTTCCGAAATGACCGGCAGCAGCCAGTATGACGTGGTCACAGTCCTGGCCCAGGGGATGAACCAGGAGATGACCGCCAACGCGGAGGCCTGGGCCGCTGAAATCAACAAGACCGGCCACGTTGCCGTATACGGCATTGAATTCGATACCGGCAAAGCCACCTTGAAACCCGAGGCCGAAAAAGTCCTCGCCGAGGTGCTTACGTTGCTACATGGCCAGCCCGACTGGAAGATGAAAATCGAAGGCCATACCGATTCGACCGGCACGAAAGCTCTCAATCAAACGCTCTCGCAGCAGCGCGCCGATGCGGTAGTCGCCTGGCTGGTAAAGAACGGCATTGCGGCCACTCGTCTGACTGCTGTTGGCCTAGGTGACACCCGCCCGATCGCCGACAATGCGACCGACGAGGGCCGGGCTCGCAATCGCCGTGTGGAACTCGTCAAGCAGTAGGGCCGGCGCTGCGGACCCTGCCCATGAATCTGGCAGGGACAGATCAAAGACATTGTGGGATTACCGCCGCGGAGGCCTGAGTTTAGGGCTCCCAGTTGTGCCCGGCCAACGATCGGTACGGAACGGCACCGCCGGCAGGCCTGCTCCATTGAAGAGAGTCGCAGCAGGGAAAGACTGCCAAGCGTAACGCGCAGCTTCAGGCTCGGGCACCATCGGTGACGACACCACAATTGCGTCACCCTGAATCCTGGCGTCAGCCCAGTACCATTGGCGATCTTTTCCCGCGATTGAGAACTCCTCCAGTTTCTCGCCCTTGACGATCAGCCCGCCATCGGTATGGTCAAAATGGAGTTTGAGTGCGCCGGGCAGATGCTCAAGCGATTTGAATGTCGGACCTTGATCCGGGATTCTTTTGCCATAGTGCTGCGCCAGCGCACAAAGCGCCAGGCGTTCGCCGACTATTTTCTTGTCCTCGGAGTGAATATTATCCGGGTCGCCTGTATCGATCGTAACCGCCAGCGCGGAATTCCGGACGCTCCTGGCGGTCAGGGCCTGCGCTTCGCGGAGTTCGGCCCACGTGGATTCAACCGGATGATCCTGATGATGCATGAACCCGGGCAGACTGACGATGTAGAATGGGAAGTCGCCCTGGTGAAAAAGCTTCCGCCAGTCTTCAATCATCGCCGGAAGCAGAGACCGATACTGATATGCCCGATCAGCGTTCGCCTCGCCCTGATACCAGATCACGCCGGTGATGGCTAGTGGAGCCACCGGCTGAACCATGCCCTGATAGAGGACGGACGGGATGACGGGCCAATTTTCAAATCCCAAGGGCAGCGGGTGCGGCGGCCGGGCGTCGACGCTCAGTGCACCCTTCCATTCGCCCGCAAGCGGAACCATTGTGCCATCCCCCAGTACAAGGCGCAGCTCTTCGGGTTTGTTCATGAACCCGCCTTGTGGTTCCAGCTTGAACACGCGAACGGTCAGGAGATTCTTGCCTGGCTTTAAGATCCCTTCCTTCACCTGGTATGCTCGCGGATTTTCCACCCATGCGCTTGCCCCAATCCAATGGCCATTGATGTAGGTGGTATCCATTTTCTCGATCACACCGAGGTAGATTGTTGCCGTGTCCGCCGGCAACGGGTCCGGGAGAGTGATCTCCTTGCGAAACCAGCACACACTCGGCACATCAGCCACTCCCAAATCCTGGAAGCCGCCAGGGATCTGAACTTTTTTCCAACTGGAATCGTCCAGATCGACAGCAGCCCAGGTATTGCTCTTGAGCCCGACATCATAATCATCATACCAGTGCATGATGTAGTTGCCGTATTCCAGTCCGCCCTTGGCCTTCAGACGATCCATCTCGGCCAGCTGCGTGTCAAAATCCTTCAACCGGTGCAAAGTGTGCGGACTGGTCCAGGTTTCGGCCGGAGTGCCGCCCAGGCAGTCTTCAATCAAACCGACAGGAACATGAATCTCTTCCCGCACTTTCGTCCCGAAAAAGTACGCAACAGCCGAGAACCCTCCGTCTTCAGCCACGGTTTGGGGCGAACAGATTTTCCACCGTCCTTGAGGAACTGCCGATTGCGAATAGGAAGGATGGTCCCGGACCATGTACAAGCGAATCTCTGGTTGGTTTGCTGATTTTATTTCGTCGGCGCCATTCCGCGTACGGGCCAGGCCGAGCTGCATATTCGATTGCCCGCCGCACAACCAGACGTCTCCCACCAGAACTCCATGGAACTCCTCATGCTGCGGCCCATCGATCTCGATGGTATATGGCCCGCCCGGCGCGGGTGGTTGAATCCGCACCTGCCAACGGCCGTTCGTTCCAGTGACGGTCTTCGCGATGTGCCCGGCAATTTCCACCCGAACCGCCTGCCCCGGTTTCGACCATCCCCAGATCGTATTCGGTTTTCCACGCTGGAGAACCATGTTGTCGGAGAATATCGGGCTGACGAACGGCAGCGAGGCGGTGTCCGCTGCGGTTGCAGTGATCCATCCGAGGAGAGCCAAGGTTAAAGTGCCAAATGATCTGTGTCGCATGATTGTTTATAGGAAGTCGCTTAGCGTTGTCCTGGCAAGAATAGCACAGACGTATTGGCCTAAAAGTCCTCTCATCCCAGCTGCCATTTTAATTTTCTCCTCCTGAAGGCGCGTAACAGGTATTTACCTTGCCTGTCGGTCGCGGAGCAAAGCCGAGCTATTGCATCCAAGACGAATTCCGGTGCGGCGACTTCGCCCACAGTTGCATCTCTGTTGACGTCTGTGCGAGTAAGCTGGAAACGGTAGATCGGGGGCAATGCGCATAAGCGGACATCTGCCGCAATTCGCTCATGGCCATCGGCGTTCGGGCTCCGGCTTGAGAGGCTTCGTGCCTTTGCGCCGCACGGCTTCGGGAGTGCCCTGTGTGCGCTCGAGCCCGACCAGTCCTGCTAATGCACCATCGCGGCCAACCCGCAACAAATCCTGATTTGCGGCACACGACCAGTTCTCTGCGTCATTCACGTTGCCATGGCCGGAGTAGTGGGCCTGCGTCGGGAAAGTGCAAAGCGGCATCGTGCGCAGCCCCGACTGAGTCGGATCGTCGTTCGTGTACTTGGTCGCAGTCATCGTCTCCGGTGGCACGCCGTTTTCGACCCATCGCTCGAGCGCGCTCAGCGCGTCGAAGAAGTTCGGCCCCGGAGCTTCCGCCCAAGCGAAAAGATTGGCGCCTGGTTTTGCGTTGCTGTAGATGTCACTTATGGCATAGCCAAAACTGACCACACGCCCCTGCTCGTCCTTCGCGGCAGATAGCCAGGCGGTGAGGGTGTCGACCTGATGCTGCGTGAGGCAGTTTGTCTTGTTGTTGGCGTTGGCTATCGCCAGGAACGTGATGCTGACCGGCGCAAAGCTGACACGGCCAGCTCGAGTTGGCTGGCCCGTGAGGAGCGGCACGTCGCCACTGCTGTCCAGTCGAAGCGTGTTCCCATTGCAAGCTGCATCGGCGGTTTCGGTAATCCAGAGCGGTTTTCCGGGTTGAAACGTATCCCGGAGACCCGCGTAGAACGCGCCAATTTTCTCCGGTCGGGAGAGCCAGTCTTGCGATACGGCCGCTGCCGCTGTTGTTTGTAATGCTGCGCCCATGTTCGCGCAACGCTTCGAAGCGGCTGCATAGAGATGGTATGAGAAGACGTCGAAGACCGGACCCGTCGCCTTGAGCAGGTCTTCTGTCTTCAACATCCCGCCGCCTAGTGGCATCGCCAATGGTCCCTCGCCGACGGAACCGGGGCCAAGGAAGACCATGTCGGGAGCAGTTTGCTTTACGAAGGGCCGGAACACCACGATGTCGCGGCCGTAGGCGTTGGCGGCGTACCCTTTGGGTGCGCCGCCCATCGCTGCATATGTCGGCTCATTCATGAATTCGGCCGCTGCGATTCGTCCTCCAACAGATTTGGTATACGCGAGCAATTGGCGCGCCTGCTCGGGCTTCCACACGCCTTGAGGGTCGCGCGGGCCTGGGCTTGTTGCGAAGGAAGTGACGGTCTCGGCACTTACCGCATGAGAAAAATCAATGACCCCCTTCCATTCTTTTCTCGTCAGCACGCCGCTGAACCCTGACGGCGCATTGGGCGGTGCTGGACTGTCAAAATCATGGAAATAGACAGCATTAGCCCAAGTCCCGCTGACCCGGACATAGGCCGGACCTAGCTCCGCGGCCAGCTTAAGCAAACGGGGGTTCGTGAGGTCTATCGGCGGTCGGTATTGATAGAGGTCAGGGTCCATGCCGGCCGGAGTGGAGCCTGACTGTTGTGCGGGCGGCTGCGCTTTACTGGTATTTGCATTGTTAGCGGTGAACGGTTTCCAAAACCTTCCGCCGATGACTTCCACCATTTCGATGTTGTAGGACTGGAAGCGCTCATCCACCGTGCCGATGCGACGCATCTTGGCCGGATCGACGGACGCAACCTGCGCGCCTAATCGGGCGGATCCACTTGCCACACCGAGGACAAACAAGGTCACGCTTGCCCACCTGCAAGGACCGGCGTTGCTATTCATTGGACCACCTCGTGAGGAAAGACTCTAACAACGGCCTGCCCGAATTCCATTCTTGGAAACAGTTGTAACAATTGACGGAAGATGCTACAAAACCTTTGCATGGCCGGGCCTGCTTGGGTTTTTTGTCTCTTGGCGAATCCAACATGACTCAAGGAAGGTCCCGCCGTCACCCTTCTTCGCAGGCCGAGTCAGACCATGGCTAAATCCGAAAAAGCTAATTTGGACAAGAGGGCCGCGATACAAAACTAAGTAAACTTGAGAGGAGTAAAACCTATGAAGGGATTTAATTCCAACATCGAAAAAATGACCTTGGAGAATGACAATTTTCGAAAAGTGCTCTACACCAGCAAGCACAGTCAATTAGTGCTGATGTGCCTGAAGCCGAAGGAAGAAATCGGCATGGAAGTGCATGCGGATAATGACCAGTTTTTCCGTTTTGAAAAAGGACAAGGCAAATGCATTATTGATGGCAACGAATACAAGGTAAAGGACGGCTCCGCCATAGTTGTACCAGCGGGCGCGAAACACAATGTTATTAACGCCTCTGAGACCGACAGCTTGAAGCTCTACACCATTTATTCTCCGGCACATCACAAAGACGGAATCGTTCGTGCGTCCAAAAAGGAAGCGGAGGCTCATGAAGCGGAATTTGACGGCGTTACTACCGAATAGCCTATTATAAGCTTGCCAACTCGCAACGTGGCTTGGTCTGGCAGGGCTCATCGTGCGGAAGTATTATTGAAAACGATTCTCATTGTTACCCGTAAAAGATCCAGATGTCAGAACTAGAACACCCCATTCACTTTCCTGAACCGGTGATGCAAGAGCCGCCAGAGGCAGCAGTTGCCTGGCCGGCATTGAGCGAACTCGCATCTGCAACGCGCGGCATCGTGCGCGGATTGCGCGGCGGCCAGGAATTCATCAGCCGCATGGCGGCGCTCGGCTTTACGGTGGAGGCCGAGGTGGAGATCATTCAAAACCTCGGCCACGGAGCGATTATCGTTGCCGTGCGCGGAACGCAAGTCGCGCTGGGGCGCGGCGAGGCTGCCAACGTGCAGGTGCAGGTGACGCCCGTTCAGGTCCAGCCCATCGCACCGCCCGGCGTGATCAAGGTGGCGCTGGCCGGGCAGCCAAATGCCGGCAAATCTACCGTATTCAATCTGCTGACAGGCCTCTCACAACATGTGGGCAACTGGCCTGGCAAGACCGTCGAGTACAAGAGCGGCCTGTATCAGCATGGAGACATTGTGCTGCGAATCGTGGATTTGCCGGGCACGTACAGCCTGACGGCCAACTCGCTGGAGGAGCGGATTGCGCGCGATTATATCCTGACCGAAAAGCCTGACGTGGTAGTAGATATTGTGAATGCCTCGGCGCTCGAGCGCAACCTATACCTGCTATGCGAGTTACTGGCCCTGCCCGCGCCGGTCGTGTTGGGACTGAACATGATGGACGTGGCGGAACAGCAGGGTTTCCGTGTCGAGCCTCACGTGCTCGAAGCCGCCCTGGGGCTGCCGGTGGTGCCCATGGTCGCTACCAAGAACAAGGGTGTACAAGAACTGGCCCAAGCCGTCGAGAATATCGCGCGTCAGCGATGTGCTTACGCGCCACAGCGCCCCGAGATCCGCCAGGATCATAAGGCGGTGCTGGCACAGCTCCAGCAGATGGTTGCCGATCACACGCCAGCGCCCTATCCACCCAACTGGGTAGCACTTAAACTGCTCGAAGGGGATGGACAAGTCACGCAGATGATGCGAGAGCGCATGAGCGAAGCGGACTGGGCACCGGTAAACGAAATCTTGAAGATGCACGAAGATGCTATCCTGGCTATCGCCGGCGGACGCTATGAATGGATCGAGCGCATGGTGCGTGCAGCAGTGACGCGGCCTCGCGCCGGGCAGATCACGCTGACGGAGCGAGTAGACCGAGTCGCCACACATCCTGTCTGGGGACTGATGCTGCTCCTGGGAGTATTGGGCATTGTCTTTTGGCTGGCCTACAGTGTGGGCGCGCCGTTGCAGAGGTGGCTGTACGAACACTTGGTTCTGGCTGCGCCAGGAGCCTTGCGCGCGGCGTTGACCGGCGCGCCCTGGTGGCTCACCGGCCTGCTGGCGAATGGCATTGTTGCGGGAGCTGGCATCGTCATTACGTTTCTGCCCATCTTGTTGGTTTTCTTTGTCGCCTTGGGGCTGCTGGAAGATATAGGCTATATGGCTCGGGCCGCCTATATCACAGATCGCTTTATGCACTGGATGGGGTTACACGGCAAGTCGTTCTTGCCGCTGTGCCTGGGCATGGGTTGCAACGTGCCCGGCGTACTATGCTCGCGCATCATTGGCCAGCCGCGCGCTCGATTGTTGACAATCTTGCTGACGCCTCTGGTGCCCTGTACCGCTCGCCTGGCGGTGCTGGCGGTGCTCACGCCGCTGTTCTTTGGCTCTGCGGCGGCGTGGGTGTCTGTCGGAGTGATCGGGTTGAATCTGCTTTTGTTGCTGGGGGTCGGGTTCGCACTCCACGAATTGGTACTGGGTGGAGAACACGTCGCCTTTATCATGGAGATGCCGCTGTATCACTTGCCCAACCCGCGCACGATTGGCATCTCTGTCTGGCAGCGCATTCTCGAGTTTTTGAAAAAGGCGGGGGGCGTCATTGTCGTCATGTCGGCGTTAGTCTGGCTTCTGTCGGTTTTACCCCAAGGCAAGCTAGAGACCAGCTACCTGGCAAACGCCGGCCGGTTCCTCGCTCCGTTCGGGGCCTGGATGGGCCTGGATTGGCGGATGATTGTGGCGCTGTTGACGAGCGTGGTCGCGAAAGAGAATACCATTGCGACGTTGGGAGTGCTGTACCAAGGTAACGGCCTGCGGACTCTGGCCGCTGAGATCACGCCGGCGGCGGCGCTCGCCTTTCTTGTGATTCAAGTAACATTTGTCCCGTGCATGGCGACGGTGGCGGCGATCCGTCAAGAGACGCGCTCGTGGAAGTGGACAGCATTCAGCGTGGGACTGCTATTGGTCATTTCAGTAACGACAGGTGTGGTGGTATATCAGGTGGGACGATCGCTGTAGAGCATCACCTCGAGGAGATGACACACACACCCCAGCTGAGCTATTGGGAGCATTATGGTGTCGCAAGAACATCTCTCGTGGGTGCGCAAATATTTCAATAAAATTTATCAAACCCCTATCCTTGAAAACTTCCTTAAACTCCAAATTGTTGAGCTTGAAGAGGGGAAAATTATCTACCGTACAACGGTTATTGATAAACATTGTAATATATATGGCTTTATACACGGCGGAACTTTGGCTTCAATTTCCGATGTTGCGATGGGAGTTGCCTGCATAACCCTGGGGAAACGCGTAGTAACCATTGACATGAACATCAGCTATATAAAAAACGCGCCCGCTGGAAGCACGCTTACCGCAATCGGGAAAGTTATCAGTAATGGCAGGACCATCATGCGGGTGACAGGCGAAATTTTTAATGGGCAGCAACTCCTTGTGAGGTCGCAAGCTTCTTATTTTGTTACTGGCAATTTTTGTAAGAGTGACTATCCTCACCCCAAATTCGTTCTTCACCGATTTGAATGCAGCGGTTCTGCGCTGAGGAAGCGCATGTAATCGCGTGCAGAGCGGATCGGTCGCGCTGTGGCCCGCTTCAGTTTGAGAAGCAAGAAGCTCTCATCACGCATGCCGCGCGCGCGGCGGATCACGCCTTTGATTGTTGCATTCACCGATTCGACGACGCCAAACCGCACCGCATGGTCACAGTAGGCGGCGATGCCGTTGATATGGGTTAACAGGAAGTCGCCGAGATGTTCCATCTCGGGCAGCCGTTGCCAGCGTAATGCCTTGAACCCCCCGAGCAGGAAATTCAAGACCCCAGTGCGCTTCTTGTAGGTCCATAGCCGATCGAGCTGCTCGCGCAGAACGTACGTGCGGAAATCGAGCCCAATCAGCTGACGCAGCCGCCGCGTGACCCGCGCTTTCGGGTCAGCAAACCCGATCCGCTCAGTGCGGATGCCGCATGTCTGACAGCCTACACGCCGCTGTCGATATACCAGCGTCACCCTGTAGGTCTCCCACGGCACATCGTCCCATGTCCGGTCCTTGGCATCGCGCACCCGCCAGGTCCGACGTCCGCAACCTCTGCACGGATGCCGCCGACCCCCTCGTCGCTCGATCCGAATCCGAAGCTGCGGGTGGTCTTCCGTTCCCTCGAACAAGACCTGCTTCACTCGGTATCCTTTCAACCCAAGAATCCTGGTAAACTCGGCATGCGATCCCACGGTGTCCTCCCTTTGTGTTTGTCACACCAAGAGAAGACCTCATCGGATGGTCCGATGACAAGTGGGGTCGCGCCTTTCGCGCCGATCCAGGGCCCGACACGGAGATGGGGTGTCATCGCACGCACCCCGAATTCCGCTCAGACGGTTCGAGACTTCCGTTTTGGGAGAAACGCAATATATCCCGGGGGTCTGGGGGCAGGGCCCCAGATCAACTACCCTAAAGACCAGTAGGTGCAGCAGAAACGCCAAAACTGACCAATCCTGCGGTCGCACCCAAACCCCGCTGGATTGATGCATTCAAATCGACGAAGAGCCCGTTATATTGGGCAAAGGTGAAATTCGGATTGAAGCCGACTCTGCGCATCGTGCAGGTGATTACCATGCATGCCGCAGCCGCCAACGATCCGGCGTATGTGATCGCCGAGAAACAGCTCTATTCGAGTCACTACTTCCAGACTGCGCTGGATCTCACCTTCTGCATTTCTGACACTTCAGAACCAAAGCGACGCGGTTTCTACCTTATTGAGGCAATGGGATCCGAGCAAGCCTGTCTAACGGGTTTTCAGGGATCGATAGTGCGGAAGATTGCGGTGAAGCGATCAGTTTCGTCTTTGCTAAAATCGCTGACCGCCTTCAAGACCGCACTGGGGCATAATTACTAAGCGTCTGAGTCAGTCGTGAATCCAGGCACACGTCTGGAAGTGAGGGGTTGGTGCATCAAACCTGCCAGCCTCCGGATGAATCATCCTGTGGTCAGGGTTCTGGTTCTTGGGATTGACCGTTGGAATTGCCCTGATCTTGCGTGGCTGGTCGCAAGTGATGTTCGCGCTCGCTCTTCTTCCAGTCAAGCCTGCTGAATGATATTGAAGCAGACCTGAATTGACTCGCTACGGGCGAGCAGGCTCTGGCGTTGGCTGGTCAGAGGGCGTGAACTTCAACTCTCCCTGTGCTTCGTCGAAATCGATCACCACCTTCTGGCCGTCGCGTACTTCTCCCTTGAGAATGCGCCGGCCGAGCGGCGTTTCAATTTCTTTCTGAATCGTCCGCTTGAGAGGCCGCGCACCATAGGAAGGATTGTAGCCGACGCGCGCCAGGTGCGTTTTGACTGCATCGGTCACCTCGATCTCGATATGCCGCTCCGAGAGCCGCCGACGTAAGAGCATGAGCTGAATATCTACAATGCGCTTCAGGTGTTCCTCCGAAAGAGCATGAAAGACAATGATCTCGTCCACCCGGTTAAGAAATTCGGGTCTGAATTGATGTCGCATCTCTTCCAGCACAGTCTGCTTCATTTTCTCATAATCATCTCCTCCGAACGCCCCGCGATAACCGAGTATACGAGGGCTGCCGATGTTCGAGGTCATGATCACGATGGTGTTTTTGAAATTCACCACGCGTCCTTGTCCGTCTGTCAATCGGCCATCATCAAGGATCTGCAGCATCACGTTGAACACATCTTGGTGCGCCTTCTCAATCTCGTCGAAGAGAATCACCGAGTATGGCCGACGCCGAACCGCCTCGGTCAGCTGTCCGCCTTCCTCATAGCCCACGTATCCTGGAGGGGCCCCTATCAATCGCGCGACTGTGTGTTTTTCCTGATACTCAGACATGTCGATGCGGATCATCGCGTGCTCGTCGTCGAAGAGGAACTCGGCAAGGGCGCGTGCCAGCTCAGTCTTGCCCACGCCGGTCGGTCCCAAAAAAATGAAGCTGCCAACTGGCCGGTTGGGATCTTTTAAGCCGGAACGCGCACGAATTACGGCTTCTCCTACAGCCGCTACGGCCTCATCCTGGCCGACCACGCGTTTATGCAGCTCTTCTTCAAGATGCAGCAGTTTTTGCAGCTCGCCTTCGAGCAGTCTGGTAACCGGTACACCGGACCAACGACTCACAACTTCAGCAATATCCTCTTCGTCTACCTCCTCTTTAATAAGGCGCGCCTGGCCCTGCTTTTTGGTCAGCAGCGCCTCCTCAGATCGCAATCTGCGCTCGAGCTCGGTCAGCTTACCGTACTTGAGTTCTGCAGCGCGATTGAGGTCGTATTGGCGTTCAGCCCGCTCTATTTCGACTTTAGTCTGCTCGATCTGTTCGCGCAGCGAGCGCAATCGCTGGACGCCCACCTTTTCGGCCTGCCATTGCGCCTTCAGCGAATCGGCCTGGGCTTTCAAGTTTGCAAGGTCCTTCTCCAGTTTCACGAGACGCTCTTTGGACGCCTGATCCGTCTCCTTTTTCAGGGCCTCGCGCTCAATCTCAAGCTGCATCACCCGGCGCAGGATCTCGTCGAGCTCGGTTGGCATTGAATCAATCTCGGTTCGCAACTTAGCCGCTGCCTCGTCAACCAGGTCAATCGCTTTGTCGGGCAAGAAACGATCGCTGATGTATCGATTCGAAAGCATCGCCGCCGCTATCAGGGCGGAGTCTTTAATCCGCACGCCATGATGAATCTCGTAACGCTCTTTCAGTCCGCGCAATATTGAAATGGTGTCTTCGACCGTAGGCTGATCCACCATGACCGGCTGGAAACGGCGTTCAAGCGCCGCGTCCTTTTCAATATGCTTTCGATATTCGTCGAGTGTTGTCGCGCCGATGCAGTGCAGCTCCCCCCGTGCGAGCATCGGTTTCAGCAGGTTGCTTGCGTCCATGGCGCCTTCAGCCTTGCCGGCGCCGACAACCGTATGCAGCTCGTCGATAAAGAGGATGACCTCGCCAGCAGAATCCTGAATCTCCTTGAGCACAGCCTTGAGGCGTTCCTCAAACTCGCCACGATACTTGGCGCCTGCGATCAGCGCGCCCATATCGAGCGCGGTTATTCGCTTCTCCTTTAAGCTTTCAGGCACATCGCCGCGTACGATGCGCTGTGCGAGTCCCTCGACAATCGCCGTCTTGCCGACGCCGGGTTCGCCGATGAGCACAGGATTATTCTTCGTGCGGCGCGAGAGGACCTGGATGACACGGCGGATTTCATTGTCGCGACCGATGACGGGATCAAGTTTGCCCTGCGCCGCCAGTTTGGTCAGATCTCGCCCGTAGCGCTCGAGCGCTTCGTAAGTAGCTTCGGGGTTTTGCGAAGTGACTCGTTGGCTCCCGCGAACCTCCTGCAGTGTGCGCATCAGGCGGTCGTGCGTGATACCATGTTCTTTGAAGGCATGGCCCGTGGCGCCTTGGTCCTCCGTCATCGCCAGCAGTAGGTGCTCAACCGAAATGTATTCGTCTTTGAGGCTCTTTGCTTCATCCTCAGCCTGTGCCAGGAGACGACTCAAGCGGGCCGTGACATAAATATGCTCGGGAGCGCCTGATGCCCCAGAAACCTTAGGCATGCTCTCAAGCACCTGGTCAATTTGCCGTTTAAGACCCTCGGCGTCGACCTCGGCCTTGTTAAGAATGGAAGTCGCTAATCCATGCTCCTGTTCAAGCAGTGCGGCAAGCAAGTGCTCCACCTCAACCTGCTGGTGACCATAGCGGGCAGCCTTGGTCTGCGCCGCACTTAGAGCCTCTTGCACCTTCTCAGTAAAGCGATTTATGTCCATACTAGCCAGTCCTCCAATTGGCGCGACGAGAAGACAGATCCAATGCGGCGGATCCGCGGTCGTCCGGAACCTTTACCGCTATTCTGCCCGGCATCCTCATATCTGACCACGCAGCCACTCATTCTCGCGCTGGAACGTGCGAACCCGCTCCAGTAAATCCAGGATTATGCCAATTCCCGCCAGGTTCGCCCCGATATCGCTTCGCAAGCGCATGATCATGCGCAATCGAGGGACAGTGGCAGCATCAAAAAGCAGCATCGGACCAATCCACTCGATGGGCTCGATTAGGCCATATTCCACGAACCGCTCGACCAAGTCGGGATGGATCTTCGTGCGAGCGGCGAGCGCCTCCAGCGTTAGTCGGTCGTGCTCACTTCGGCAGAGAACGATATCGTATCGTTTCCCGGTCATCGCCTGCCTCCTGTCATAAGATCCCGTGCGTTAAACCGCGACGCGGCGGCCAGTTTCTCAAACATCTCCTTTTCCTTAGCCGAAGGCTTTGGCGGGACAACGATCTTTAGCTCAACGTACTGATCTCCGCGGCCGCCATGCCTCCGTTTCAATCCTTGCCCGCGCAGCCTGAGCCGCTGGCCACCCTGCGCGGCCTCCGGAATAGTCATTTCCACTGGCCCGTCCAGCGCTGGAACCTTAACCTTCGCCCCAAGGACTGCTTCCCAGGGTGCGACTGGTAATTGAATCTGAACGTCATCGTTGCCAACAACACTAAACAGACGATGGGGTTCAAGCCCGACTCTCAAGTAGAGATCGCCTGGAGGTGCACCGTTGCCACCAGCCTCGCCCTGGCCAGCAAGGCGGATGACCGAGCCGTCACGCACGCCCGCAGGCACGACAACTTCGAGCGCTCTGGGGCGATGAATGCGGCCCCTGCCTTGACAACTGTTGCATACCTTATTGGCTTTCGACCCGCTGCCACCACAATCTGAGCATGTCTCATCCGCCTCCAGCGTGATTCTGCGTGTCACGCCGTGATGCGCCTCTTCAAGCGTAAGTGACATCTCCGCCTCGATATCTGATCCACGCGCAGCGAAGCCAGCACCTCCACGTGGCGCATCAGCCCTCCGCCGGCCTCCAAAAAGAGCCTCGAAGAAATCGCTGAATCCACCCGCGCCGTGTTCCGAACCAAAAATGTCTCCTAAGTCGACGCCGGCGCCTTCCCAGCCACGAGGTGGAGTGAAATCAGCATCCGTTTTCCACTCTGAGCCAAGTTGATCATAACGGGCGCGCTTCTCCGGATCAGACAGGACTTGGTAGGCTTCATTGAGCTCTTTGAATTTCTCCTCAGCCTTTTTGTCTCCAGGATTAACATCGGGATGACTTTGGCGCGCCAGCTTGCGATACTGTTTCTTGATTTCTGCTACGCTGGCTGTGCGGGGCACGCCGAGGATCTCATAGTAATCTTTAAACTTTATCGCCATTGCCTGCGCTCCTCTCTCGTGGTTCACAGCCAGCGTATCATCGAGAAACGCGCACGCGGGCAGGACGAAGCACCTCATCATGCCAGCAATAGCCCGGCCTTACTTCGGCAACTACGGTTCCCGGTTCAACGTCGGAGCTTTCCATCACGCCTATCGCCTCATGCCGTGCTGGATCGAATCTGTTGCCCAGGCTCTCGAATGGCACTATGCCTTGCATCTGAAGAATGCCGTTGAGCCGCCTATGAATGGCAACGAATCCTCCGGAGACCCGTTCGGGCACGTCCGCCAGGTGTTCAAGCGCGCGATTGAAATCGTCCAGTACTTCGAGCAGCTGGAGAACAAGCTCTCTTTTTCCCGCGTGGGCTGCGCTGGCACGTTCCCGCTCTACGCGGCGGCGATAGTTATCCAAATCGGCCAGCGTTCTCAGGTAGAGCTCGTGCTCGCGGCGCAACTCTGCTCTGAGCCGCTCAATTTCAGTTTTTTCGGCGCCCACCGCGCGGCCGCTGGTTGGCGCGATTCCCTCCAGATCTGGATTGCTGTCTGCCATAACGCCTCTATTTGAGGCGGCCGAGACGTCGCCCCCTGTCATAAGCTCAACCCCGTCCCTTTTCACTTGCTCGGCCTGAATTCCGCGTCAATTACATCGTCCCCGCCACGCGTCGGGCCCGGGCGACCGCCGGAAGCGGTGGGACCATGCGCAGCGGATGCGAGGCCGTAGACAAGCTGCTGCAGGTCGCCCGTCAGCTGGCGCAGCCGCGCGATATCAGAAGACTCGCTCCGCGTCAACTGCTGGATATCCGCTATCAACTTTTCGGCACGCGCTTTTTCATTGAGTGGCACATGGTCACCAAGCTCTTGTATCTGCCGCTCGGCTTGGTAGGCCATCGAGTTCGCGGCGTTGCGTGCCTCGACCTCCTCACGCCGCCGCCGGTCGTCTTCAGAGTGACCCTGCGCGTCCTTGACCATCCGGTCAATCTCCTCGTGCGAAAGCTGGGTCGACCCACTAATGGTTATTTCCTGCGCCTTGCCCGTGTCCTTGTCGCGCGCCGTAACTGTCACGATGCCGTTCGTATCGATATCGAAAGTTACCTCGATCTGCGGCAGACCGCGTTGGGCGGGCCGGATTCCTTCGAGGCGGAAGTGACCCAAGGTGCGGTTGTCACGCGCCAATTCCCGCTCTCCTTGCAGGATGTGCACATCTACGGCAGTCTGATTGTCGTCGGCCGTTGAAAAGACCTCCGAGCGTCTGACAGGGATGGTCGTGTTTCGTTCGACGAGCTTGGTCATCACGCCGCCGAGAGTTTCTACCCCCAAAGAGAGTGGCGTCACATCAAGCAGCACCACATCTTGAACTTCGCCTGCAAGAACACCCGCCTGAATGGCCGCGCCGATGGCGACGACCTCATCGGGATTGACTGACTGGTTGGGTTCCTTGCCACCAGTGAGGCGGCGTACCAGAGTCTGCACTGCTGGAGTGCGCGTGGAGCCTCCGACGAGCACCACTTCATCGAGATCACGTTCGCTGAGCTTCGCATCTGCCAGTGCCCGCTTGACCGGTTCCACGCAGCGTTCCACCAAATCGGCCGTGAGCTGATCGAACTTGGCCCTGGCCAGCTTCGTTTCCAAATGCTTCGGGCCCGTCGCGTCAGCCGTGATGAAAGGCAAGCTGATGTTCGTCTCGACCACACTTGACAGCTCGATTTTTGCCTTCTCGGCCGCCTCAGTCAGCCGCTGCAAAGCCTGGCGGTCTTTTCTCAGATCAATGCCTTGAGTGGCCAAGAACTCTTGGGCCATCCAGTCGACAATGCGTTTATCGAAGTCGTCTCCTCCGAGATGCGTGTCGCCGGAGGTCGACTTGACCTCGAAGACTCCATCCCCGACCTCCAGGATCGAGACATCAAATGTGCCGCCGCCCAGGTCAAAGACCATGATTGTCTCATTCTTTTTCTTGTCGAGCCCATAGGCTAGCGCGGCGGCGGTCGGCTCATTGATGATGCGTAGCACTTTGAGGCCGGCGATCTTTCCTGCGTCCTTGGTGGCTTGACGCTGTGCATCGTTGAAGTAGGCCGGAACCGTGATGACCGCGTCGGTGACCTTTTCACCAATATACTTGGAAGCGTCGTCCGCCAACTTGCGCAGCACGCTCGCCGAGATCTCTTCTGGCGCGATCTGCTTGCCGATGATTTCAAAGCGCACCGCGTCGTTCGGACCTGCGGTCACCCTATAGGGAACGTTTTTGACCTCCGATTGGACCTCGGAGTGGCGGCGTCCAACGAAGCGTTTGGCAGAATAGATGGTGTTCTCGGGGTTGAGCACTGCCTGGCGCTTGGCCAATTGCCCAACCAGGCGCTCCCCGGTTTTGGTATAGGCTACCACCGAAGGGGTGAGGCGGCTGCCCTCGCTGTTGATAATCACGGTCGGCTTTCCGCCTTCCATGACCGCGACCACGGAGTTCGTGGTGCCAAGATCAATGCCAACTGCCTTTGCCATGACTTGCCTCCTGATTTTCCGTGCCGCATCGCGGAGCATTTAAGCGACTGAGTCGGTAGGAACGACAAGCTGCGCTTTTCATTCAATCCTCCGATTCGATGCTTGATCCTGCTTCCGATATGTAGGATTCTATGTTGCCTCAAGCTCCCTGGCCTGGGCGACCGGAATGCCACAAGGGCCAATATACCACAGGGATAAGCCGAACAGAGTGGATTTACCCGCACACTCCCGCCATTCGGCACGATCTCATAGTGGCAAAGCCGCGTTCATAGCCGATATCCCAATTCCTGCCATGCTCCGGCTCCAGGCCGGGGTCGGGCACGCCTTTGCCCGGGCTATGGGAGCAGCTCTCCCGGATGTCTCATTCTGGGACTGCATGTTCAATTTCTAGACTTCTGAGAGCCGAGGCCTCAGTCAGTCTGCTGTTTGTTTCAATGCTTGTTTCACCTCACCGCCGTCCACTGTCTCCTGCTTCAGCAGTAGGTGACTCAAGATCTCTAGTGCCTTACGATGCTCCACTAGCAAAGCCTGAGCCCGCTGGTATTGCTCGGTGGCGATGCGCTGGATTTCGCTGTCTATCACTTGACGAGTCTCCGGGCTGATTTGGCGGTCATCCCCAATCGCGCCACCCAGGTATTGAAGATGTTGGGCTGCGTAACACACTGAGCCGAGCGTTTCAGGTCAAAGTCAGGGGCCAGCTTGATGCCTTTGCTGTGAATTCTGAGGATCTGCTCGCGACCGATCAGGTCTGGATTGCCGACGGCAATCTGGCGGTCAAAGCGACCCGCACGCAACAACGCCGGATCAAGCACTTCGGGCCGATTAGTGGCGGCCATGATGATCACAGGCGCAGTGGTCGTGGTCTTGAAGCCATCGATCTCGGCCAGCAACTGGTTCAAGGTCTGTTCGCGCTCATCGTTGCCGCCGACGCGAACCACACCTGCGCGGCTCTCGCCGATGCCGTCAATCTCGTCAATAAAGACGATGGCGGGGGCGATCTTGCGCGCTTGCTCGAAGAGGTCACGTACGCGAGCCGCGCCCACGCCCAAGAGCGCGATCGGCAGGAACCAGGACAGCAGAAAGCTGCCCACCGGACTGGGCGGCCGCTGAAAGGTGTATGACACTCCGGCATCTTGTAGCTCTTCAATCAAGTTGGGATCGCTCGCGGGCTTGGCTATGGTGTCAAAGGGAACGACGGCCGGGGAGGCGTCCGGCTTGGGATTTTTCATTTCACCGAGGATGTCGTTGTCATCAATTGTCGCCTTGACGATCTGACCATCCGACAGCTTTTGCTTGAAATCGCTGTACGGGATCTCGACTAAGCGGACAATAGCGGGCCTCAGGACGAACTGCTGAAACAGCCACAGCGCAAGGAGGGTGGTGATCAAGTAGCTGATGCCGAATCGGATTCGGGGTTCGGATGGGAGTATATTGGTGGACGGCAATGGAATCCTGGTGACGGCCGAAAGAGAGCCCACAGCCCCACTCAAACGTGAGGGGAGAGCACACCTCATGCACATGTCTATTCCGAGAAGATATTTGGTTAGGATTTGACGGCTAAATTCATACCGGAAGCTGAAAGGGACGCAGTCTAGGACAGGGGACCACCGACTCGGCAGGCTATTTCAACTATTCGTGCGCTTCCCCGCTCCGCCTGCCAGCCTGATAGTAAGGACCTTGTCCATTCGACCCCACTGCTGCAAGTTCATCAATCGGGCGTGCGGAGCACGTCTTCCTTGGGCGGTGCGCCGCTCGCGGAGGGACGGCCGGGAGCCGCTGCGCGCGGACCTCTCGTGAGAATTCTTTTTTCGGATAAACCAACCATGGTATCTCTCGCCGGCAGTGCTGTAGGAGCCGTCGCTGTGCCCCTTCGCTCCCAGTTCTGCCAAGCCTGGGTAATGATCCGGATCGCCTCATCGGCATCGTAGGGCATGAGCAGGAGGTCATAGCCTCCCATATTGAGCACCTCCGCCCAGAGATGTTCGTCCGCCAGGCGTGACGCGATAATCAGATTGGGAGCGTTGGGCAATTGCATTGTCTGGTTGAGCAGGTCCTTCCAAGTGCCGTCGGGCAGATTGGCATTGGTGATCACAACTCCTGCAGGATGATCGCTCAAGAAGGACACTGCCTCCCGGCAGGACTGAAGGCAATGCAGACGGCATTTGCCGCGTTGCAGGATGCCGTTCAGGGAATCATGTTCAGACGGCTCCGGAGATACCAATACGATGACAGATCCAGGACCAGAAATGTGAAACGCGTTCTCGGACATTGACCACCCCATTTCTCATTCGAGGTTTCTTATGGGCGGGCCCTTTGTTGTCCCGATAGATGTTGCCTCAATAGAGCAACGAACAAACGATCACAGTCCTCAGCGGAATCGGTGGGTAAAAACAGGGCTCTTTTAGTCCTGCCCGGGCTCTGCCCCCGGCGCCTCCGGGATTCTCCGCTTTCGTCCCAATCCCGAGGAGGCTAACTCGACATGAACAGCAAGAAGATCGTGGTATGCCAAAAGGGAATGTTCGCTTTGGCAGTGATTAGGGTGCACGGGTATCATTTTCTCACCCAAAGATTCTGCAGAAGCAAATAGATTATAGGGCACCGGCTCGTACGGCGGCAAGTAGGGTTTTCCCTGATATCGCGATCGCAAGACCAACTTAGCGGATTTATTGGGGAGTATCCGTATGCAGGTGGTCGAGAATCAGGCCGCAAACCGAATCTGCGGATACCTGGGTGCCTGGTAGTAGAGACATCCGCTGTGTGATGAACAACGGACCTTCTTCAGGGGCGTCGGTCACGCGGCCGTGCGAGCCCTTGACCAGCGTGGCATCGAGCGGGATCACTTCCATCAAGTACCGAAACCCGAGGATCTTCTTTGCCAGCGTCAGGCCGACCTTGAGCTGTGGCAATCGCAGTTGCGGATCGATGAACAGTTCGACCGGATCGTAGCCGGGTTTGCGGTGAATATCGACCGTGCGGGCGAAGTCCGGAGCCCGGCGGTTATCCAGCCAGTAGTAATAGGTGAACCACGCATCGCGATCTGCGATCGCAACGAGTTCGCCTGAACGTGGGTGGTCCAGCCGGTACTCCTTCTTGCCCGCGGAATCGAGGACCCGCTCGATTCCCGGCAGGCTTTCGAGCAGATCACGCACTTCAAGGAGTCGGGAAGGGTCGTTCACGTACACATGCGCAAGCTGGTGGTCTGAAACTGCAAACGCCGCGCTGGCGCCCGCGTCGATAAGTTCCCTCCCCAGCTCTTCACGCACGGCAATGAGCCCTTTCTCCCGCAGCACCCTGTTGATAGGAACGGGTCTGGATACCGGAGTGATGCCGTACTCCGAAAGGACGATCACCTGGACGCCGCGAGATTCGAAAAAAGCAATCAAGTCGCCGCAGACGGCGTCGATCCGCCCGAGATCCGCAGCCATGCCCGGATCCCCAGGCCCGAGGCGCTGCAGGTTGTAGTCCAAATGGGGCAGGTAAATCAGCGTGAGTGTCGGGTCGTACTTTTCGACGACTCTCTTGGCCGCATCCGCAATCCACTGACTCGAGCGTATCGATGCAGTGGGTCCCCAAAAATGGAACAACGGAAATGTCCCGAGCGCCGATTGCAGTTCCGTCCGGAGCCCCGGGGGGCGGGTGTAGATGTCCGGGAGCTTCCTGCCGTCGGCCGGATACATGGGCCTGGGCGTGACCAAATAGTCTACCGAGGAATACATGTTGTACCAGCCGAACAGATTGGCGCAGGTGAAGGAGCTGTCCAGCTTCCTCGCCATTTCCCAGATCTTCTCAGCCTCCACGAGCCTGTTGGATTGCCGCCAGAACTTGATTTCACACTCGTCGCGAAAATACCAGCCGTTCGCAACGATACCGTGTGTCTCCGGCCAGGTGCCCGTGAAATAAGTCGCTTGCGCGGTGCATGTGACGGCCGGAGTCACGGCATGGATGGCCGCGGTTTTGCCTTTCGCGGCCCAGTTCACCAGCCCCGGCGTAGATCTCCCCATTAATTGCTGTGTCAGGCCTACAACATTCAGGACGGCTGTTTTACGCATATCTTATCCAGGACCCAGCGGTATTCCCGTTCGATGGAATCGACGAGACCGAGCTTCAGTTCCGCGGGAAGAACATCCCAGGTGTAGGTTTCAATCTCCAGATGGGAGGTGAACGGTTCGCGCAGCTGCTGCCGCAGGATCTCACACAGATAGTCTTGTGTGGACCCCAGAGTGCCGTAGGAGGAAGCATACAGCGGAACATGGAAATGTATGCGCCATTCCCGCGGTTCCGGGTCAGGCGCCGTTACGAGCGCGTCTGCCAGATCTCGAAAGCGCCGCAAGGAGCCGTCCGGCCTGCGCTCGATCACCTGGTGCAAATAAACTGAATCCGCGAAGGGCTGCAACCGTTTTGCGATGTCTTCGGAGGGGAGCGAAACGGCGAGCGCCGAGCTCAGCTGTACGCGCCCGACCCGGATTCCGGCGGCGGCCAGCACACCCAGGGCGGCTCCGGCATCCTCAAATTCAACGGCAAAGTGGCAGGCATCGAAACACACGCAGATGTGTTCGCGCATTTTCCGTTCGGCGTCTTCCGTCGAGATGCCCATGGCAGCCGCAAGTTCCGCAGATCCATGAGGAAGCAGCCAATCATGGAAGAACGAGATTACCTCGCCGCTGTTCTCGATCAGGCCGTCCGGTTCCGGCTCGAGCTCGAGCCGGATCTTCTGTCCACCATCGCAATCTGCACGAATCAGTGCGGCAGCGACGCGCGTGAGGTTGCGCACCATCTTCATCCGGGATGCCTGATCGTCCGCATGGATCCAGGGCTTGTAGGAAAGCGGGACTGTAGAGATACCGCCATCCCGGCCCTTCGGCAGAATCGCCCTCAACAGTTGCACCAGGCGGAGTGTGTACTCGACACGCTCCTCCGTGCGCCAGTCAGGCGAGAACACTTCGGCCTTGACCGGAGTTCCGTGGAAAGGTCCATAGGGATAGCCGTTTAGCAGCTGCACAAATAGCCCGGCGCCCTTCTGAAACTCGATGAATTCAGCCAGGCGATTTGCTGCGAGAAGCTCGCGGCTGGCGCGGTCTGACAGACGCAAGCCGATGGGAAAGGGCTGCTCCGGAGACAAGCGGTTCTTGAGAGCAAGAGCGTGCTCACTCAAGCTGTGAAAGACCTCGTCCCAGGAGTCCCCGGTGTGAATGTTGGTGCAATAGGTCAGGTTCAAGCGGTCATTGATCCGCATCCGCTTCTCTGTCAGCGTACCGCCGCGGTCTGTTTTTCGGCAGGCGGCAGTGAGAACTTGGGCGACTGCTGGAGGAATTCCCTTGGGTTTTCGTAGACCACTCGCTGAATCAAGGATTCCGAGTGTCCACGCCGCCGCATTTCCATGATGAACTGAGGCACGGCGAGGGGATTGCTGTGTCCCCAATCGCAGGCCGAATTCACATAGATGCGTTCGGGGCCGTACATTTCTATAATGTCGGCGGCGCGCGGAATGGAGACCTTCGTTTCAGGATAGAGCGTCAGGCCCGTGCGAAATCCGTTCTGCAGGATCATGTCGATGGTGTGCTCCTCGGAGTGGTCCATCATCACGCGTCCTGGATCAAGCCCCTGAAACTTGAGCAGAGCGTCCACCAACACTCTTGTCCCTTTGTACTTATCCTCCAGGTGGGGAGTGTGGATCAGGATCAGCTGCTTACGCTCGAGTGCGAAGCTCACGTGATCGCGGAAGGTTGCCAGCTCATTCTGCGTCACCCGGTTGACGCCGATCTCACCGATTCCAACCACGTTCGGCCGATCGAGGTACTTTTCGATGCACGCCAGCACTTTCTGCCCCAGAGCCCGATCCTCGCCCTCCTTGGGATTAAGGCAGAGCCAGGTATAGTGCTGGATCCCGTATTGCGCTGCCCGCTTGGGCTCGAAATCAGTGAGCTGGCGAAAATAGGCGTCGAATCCATCCGGCGAGAGACGATCGAACCCGGCCCAGAAGGCGGGTTCGCTGACCGCGACACATCCGGACAGGGCCATCTGGCGGTAATCGTCCGTGGTGCGGGAGACCATGTGGGCATGCGGCTCGATGTAACGCATCAGAGCACCTCCAGGGAAGGATTGTATGCACCCCACGCCGCTTTTCGGTCTGTTTTCTCACGCGGCTCAGTCGATGGATCGCTGAATACCATGTGGATGCGCTTCAGACGATCCGGTCCCGGAGTCATCAACACTTGAAGCGCCTGCGCAAACGCCTTCATCCGGAAATCGTGAGTCGGATCCTCACCGTCCTGAGAGCGGTCGAGACGGTCCAGAAAAGCTGCGATGTCCAGCAGCTTATGACGGTTTTCGATGAAGTACTCATCCACGATACGTTGCGTCGTCAGCGGGCACCGGCCCGGTTTCCTCGGCATGACGTCCTCCTTGGTATTCAGGTGGTACCCGGTATTTTTCGACAGGTCTGATCCAGAAGAGAAATGCTCTCGGCCAGTATCCGGTCGTCGATCTGATGCACCTCAACACCTGTTCCAATACATTGTAGCAGCATAATTGTCAGTTCACCGCCCAGATGCTCCCGGAACTCCGCCAGGCCGTGTTCCAGGGAAGATGGGTCATTCCGTCCCCTGAGCTTCTGAATTCGTTTCGGTATGTTTAGCTTGAAGCCGAGTCGGCACAGGAGCTGGAGAATGCGGCGCCAATCGGCTTCCGGCAACAGACCGATCCGCCGCGAGTACGTGGAATCAAGGGCAAGGCCGATGGCCACTGCCTCTCCGTGACGCAGCCGGAATCGGGTGAGTTGTTCTAGCTTGTGGGCGGCCCAGTGTCCGAAGTCGAGTGGCCTGGAGGAACCTATTTCAAAAGGATCCGCGCTGTGTGCGATATGTTCCAGATGGAACTGCGCGCAACGCCGGATCACATACTCCATCGCCTTCATGTCTCGTGCGACGATGGCCGCGGCCCGGCGCTCCAAAAACTCGAAAAACTCGGGCGAGCGCAGTAAGGCCACCTTGACTGCTTCGGCGATCCCCGCGCGCCAGTCGCGATCGGAAAGCGATTCAAGAAAGGTCAAGTCGTTCAGGACCGAATAAGGCGGGACGAACGTTCCCAGAAAGTTTTTCTTGCCGAATGCGTTAATGCTGTTTTTGACTCCCACCCCCGAATCGTTCTGCGCAAGCACGGTCGTCGGCACGCGCACCAATCGCACGCCGCGATGTGCCGTCGCAGCCGCGAAACCAGCCATGTCAAGCACGCCGCCGCCGCCGACGGCCACGACAAATGAGTGCCTGCACAACCCGTTGTCGTGTATGGCCTTCTGGATCTTGTACACATAACTCGTGGTGTTCTTGACCCTCTCGCCGCCGGGAACGACCATGGGAGGACGGGTCAGGTTCAGCGCCTCGGAATGGAAAGCGCAGTAGCGCTCGATCCGGCCGGGCAGGTCTTCCCTCCCCGTGCATGCCCCGCGGTCGACCACAAACAGAAGATGCGCCGGACCCCTCTGTCCGTCTCTGACGACTTTGCGCAGTAACGGGTTTGCGGGCGCAAACAGATCGCGCGTGAAGTAAACCGAATAGTGAAACGGCACCAACAGCTTCTGCCTGAGATTGCGCATATCAAGTCACTGCGAAAGTGCGGGCAAGAATCGCCCCGATTCCGAGCATGGACAAGACGGCGGCGCCGTACCAAGGGCCCGCATAGCCGGCCGCGATGGCCGAGTCGAGGACGACGATCGATAGCACACCCGCTTTGACAGCCGCGCGGATGTTCGCGGCGACCGGCGCCTCGACGCTGCGCCAGAGAGCCGGCAAGACTCTGTAGCCGAGCAACAAGATAAGCGGCGTGGCCCAGAGCAGCTGAAACGAAGGGCTCAGGCCCAGCATCATGCATCCACAACAAACCGCGCCAAAAAGCACAATGGCGAGCAACTCCGTGCGGCGGCTGCCTCCCTTGACCTCACCGGAACTCACTGCAGTTACCGCGGCAATATAGACAATAGGAAGCAGGGCAATGAACCATCGCTGGGAAAAAGCTGCCGCATTGGCACTCAGTCCCAGAAGGAGGTTAAAACCTCGGCACAGGCCCATGGCAATCGGGCCTATTGCCGGCACATGCTTAGCCCAACCATCATAAAACAAGACACAGCCGGCGATCGCCGTTGCGACCAATCCGCTTCCCACCGAAGCGCAGAATCCGGACCCGATGGCCGCAGCCAGCAGGAAACCACCCAGGGCGGCGGCGGAAGTTGCCGGGACCCGGCCGCTGGGAATAGGCCGCTTCGGCCGTTCGACACCGTCGATGTACCGGTCGAAAAAGTCGTTCAGGACCACGCCGCCTGCATACAGAGCCGTCCCGCTAAATGCCAAATATGCAAGCGCCCGCGGATTTGCGCCACCCGCCACGGCATAACCCGCCAAAACGTCCGCCACGGCGGTCGCCAGGTTGGCCGGCCGCACGATCTCCAAATATGAAAACATGCAACTTCGCGTATCCGCTCCCCATCGGCGAGCTTGCGCAGAGTCGGCTTCAGCTGTTGGTGGCCTTGACAGCGCTTCCGCTTTCACAATCGAGATCTTCCTTCCCGTTAGGCACTGGGTTTCCCGATGGCAAACCTCGTACCGACATTGGCTCCGCTTGCGACGACACTATTCTTTGCACTCGATATCAGAGTGAGCATTGGAGCTTCCTGCCCGAATACCAAACTGCATCTCCAATACTATCAGAGCATACAAACCACCGCTACCCCCCGCGAGGATCTTGGCACCCGTACAAATCACTGTGGCTCCGTAACGGCAATGGCTTTTCCCGGGCTCAAGCAGCCGTGTCGCTCCTATTGGACCCCGGAAAAATCAAGACGCGAAGTCCGACTTTCGCGGGCAAAGTGCCGCGAGTGACACAGACTTCGATCCCGCCTGCAAACTTCAGATCGGCTTGTGCGGGTCGAACCTTTTCGTTTTTCAAAGGTCTGCGACGGCTTTTCTCGACCTCCCGGCGCCCATTTTTTTCTGCCAGTGCGAGCGCGGGATTGCCAGTCCCAAAACCGTCCTGGTCGCCAACCAATTATAGAGCCGATTAACATAGTCCTCAGTTTACTTTACAAACAATCCGGCCGGTTTTTGTTCGAATTCTAAGTTACAAATTGGGGGAAAAGCCGCTTGCCATGGATAGTTGCTGGGAATATGATTCGAAACAATATGAACGTGGGAAACGGGGTTAAGGGAAAGGTTTTGCTGGCGTCACCACGGGGATTTTGTGCGGGAGTCGTTCGCGCCATCGATATTGTGAATCTGGCGCTCGACGCCTACGGGCTGCCCTTGTATGTGAGACGTGAAATTGTCCACAACAAGTATGTTGTCAATGAATTACGTCAAAAGGGCACCATATTTGTCGATGACTTGGAGGAGGTTCCTCCTGGAAACCGCGTCATCTTCAGTGCCCACGGAGTCGCACCTGAAGTCAGAACTGCTGCCATTGAGCGGCACTTGCAGGTTATCGACGCGACCTGCCCACTGGTAACCAAAGTACATATGGAGGCGATCAAGTATGCCCGCGCGGGTTACACCATCATTATGATCGGCCATCAGGATCATGATGAGGTGATAGGCACGCTCGGAGAAGCGCGGGAGTCGATTCGTGTATTGATTTCGACGGAAGAGGTCGACGAGTTGGAGGTTCCCGATCCGGGAAAAGTAGCGTATTTGACCCAGACGACCCTGAGCCTGGATGACACCCGCCAAATCATCGATCGGCTGCGGGAAAAATTCCCGAATATTCACGGTCCGGCTTCGGAGGATATTTGCTATGCAACTCAGAACCGGCAGGCGGTCGTGCTCGAATTGGCGAAGAGGGCGGAGATCATCCTCGTGGTTGGTTCCGGCAACAGCTCCAATTCTCGACGCCTCGTTGAAGTGGCTCAAGGTCAGGGAATAAGCGCTTATCTGATCGACGACATTTGCGATATTCGGAAGGAATGGCTCGATCAGATACGAATCGTGGGCCTGACTGCCGGCGCCTCCGCTCCTGAAGGTCTGGTTGAGAGGGTGCTCGATTACCTGAAGGGCGTCGGTTATCCGGAGGTTGAGATTGTAGGCAGCATACGCGAAGATGTAGAGTTTGCATTGCCGGCTGGATTGCATCCCGCTCGCTGAACCCAGTTGTGCAAATAGCATTCGGCGATTGCGTACTCGATGCATGCGCAGCCGCGCGGTAAATTCTCACACAAGCAGGTTTTCCCTTTATAGGCAACCAAGGGCCGCCCATGGCAGAGGACCTTTCATTTGTGACTGGCGCATCCGGCTTTGTCGGAAGTCATGTGGTACGAGTGCTCAGAATGCGCGGGGACCGGATCCGTGTCCTCATGCGCCGGACAAGTCACCCGGCGAACGTTGAAGGTCTCGGCTGCGAAATTGTTCAGGGAGACCTCAGGCGCACCGATTCCTGGGAGCGCTCTCTTCAAGGATGCCGCTGGGTTTTTCACGTGGCAGCCGATTACAGGCTGTGGGCAAGAAATCCACGGGAGATTTACGAAAGCAACGTCGACGGGACGAGGAACCTGCTCGAAGCCTGCCGAAAGGCCGGAGTCGAAAGGGTAGTCTACACGAGCACGGTGGGAACGGTCGGCATGCGCCCGGACGGCCTTCCCGCTGATGAAGAGACTCCCGTTGCCCTTGCCGACATGATCGGTCATTACAAGCGCTCCAAGTTCATGGCGGAGCGGGTGGCTTACGAATTCGCCCAATCGTCGCTATCCGTCGTGATCGTTAATCCGACTGCGCCGGTCGGTTGGGGGGACACGAGGCCGACGCCGACGGGAAAGGTCATCCTGGATTTTCTTCGCGGCCGCATGCCTGCTTACGTTGACACAGGATTGAACGTTGTCGCCGTGGATGACGTGGCACAAGGTCATCTTTTGGCGCAGAGACACGGCAAGCCGGGCGAGAGGTATATACTAGGCAGCGAGAACATGAGTCTCAAGGAGATCCTGCAGATTCTGGCGCGCATCTCCGGACGCCGCGCGCCCAGGATGCGTCTGCCTTGGTTCGTGGCCTTGATCGCAGGCTCTCTGGACCAGTTTTTTGTCGGAACCATTCTGCGGCGGGAACCGTCCATACCTCTGGAGGGCGTAAGGATGGCCCGTCACAAAATGTTTGTGAACATTGAAAAAGCGCGACGCGAATTAGGGTATAATCCTACACCCGCTGCGGAAGCATTGCGCGGGGCCGTCGACTTTTATCGTAAGGGCCCCTGGCTGTCGTCTCCCGCAGAGCGCATTTCGAAGGTACGTGCGGGAACCGCGTGATCGGCGGCTGGAGCGTTGAGGGTTGAACCGGATGCAGAATGCAAATGAGACCATGGAAGCGGCAGTTCAGAGCGAGCCGATGCTCCCGACGCTCATGCGCGCCGCGGTGTACCATGGGCCCAAGCGGATGGCATTGGAGACCGTGCCGGTGCCGGAGATCGGAGCAAGCGAACTGCTCGTCCGTATCCATGCCTGTGGCGTCTGCGGCACGGATCTCAAGAAGATCGAGCATGGGCTGGTGGCTCCCCCCAGAATATTCGGCCACGAAATGGCCGGTACAGTGGTCAGCTCGGGCAGGTCGGTAACGAAATTCGCGCCTGGCGACCGCGTGGCTGTGTACCATCACGTTCCCTGCCGCCGTTGCTTTTATTGCAGCAAGAAGCTCTTCTCGCAGTGCGCCCATTATCGGCGCACCGGGACGACCGCGGGCTTCGAACCCGCGGGCGGAGGATTCGCCACCTATGTGCGCGTGATGGATTGGATCGTGGAGGAAGGGACAATCCTCATCCCGAGCGACGTGACTTTCGAAGAGGCCAGTTTTTTGGAGCCTCTCAATACCTGTCTCAAGGCGCTGGAAACTGCCGCGCTTGAGGCTGGAGAAGTCGTTGTCATTTTCGGGCAGGGCCCGGTCGGCCTCCTGCTCATGCAGGCAGCCACCCTTCAGGGAGCACATGTCGTCGGGCTTGATTTAATCCAATCGAGACTGGACTTGTCACGAGAGCTGGGCGCCGAGGCCACGTTGAATCCGAACAAGAACGAGCAGGCGTCTGTGCTCGCCCGACTCACCGAGGGGCGTGGAGCCGACCTCGCTATCGTGGCCACCGCGGATGCCCGCGTGGTGGGCGCTGCACAGGCGGCCGTCCGCAGAGGAGGCCGCGTGCTGCTCTTCGCCAACACCGTCCCGGGCGAAATGATTCCCATCGATGCCTCTCGTATCTGCGTCGAGGAAAAAAGGCTGATCGGGAGCTACAGTTCCTCCGTGGAACTACAAGATAGATCTGCCGAATGGATTTTTACCAGAAAGATCAACGTTGCGCGGCTCATCAGCCACTGCTTCCCCCTGGAGCAGTTCGCTGAGGCAATTCACATTTCGTCTCGTCCCTCTGAGAATTCACTGAAGGTCATAATACAGCCATGAGAGACTCGCTCGGCAGTTCCAGAGAGAAGCTGATGACCGCTGCGGTGCTGTACGGGAAGAGGGACGTCCGTATCGAACAGATCCCCGTTCCGCGAGTCGAACCCGGTGAGGTCCTGGTCCGAATCAAAGCAGCCTTGACCTGCGGCACGGATTTGAAGGTCTATCTGCAGGGTTCTCACGCCCGCATGATCGTTCCTCCCTCTGTCTTCGGCCACGAATTGTCGGGAATTGTGGAGGAAGTGGGTTCTCAGGTCACGGGCTTCGCGCCAGGCATGCGCGTGGTGTCCGCCAACTCTGCGCCTTGCACTCATTGTTTTTTCTGTAGAAAGGGTCAGCTCAACCTGTGTGAGGACTTGCAGTTCCTCAACGGAGCTTACGCCGAGTTTATCAAAATCCCGGAAAGAATCGTGCGCCAAAACCTGTTGGTATTGCCCGATGACATGGACTTCAAGGAAGCGGCGATGGTGGAGCCGCTTGCCTGCGTGCTTCGCGGCGTCGAGGCAACGGGCGCTGGCGCCGGCGACACGGCGGTCGTTATCGGCACAGGTCCCATCGGATTGATGTTTGTGCAGTTGCTCAAGAACATCGGAGCGCAAGTGATCGCCACCAGCAACCGTCCGAACCAGCTGGAACTCGCGACCGAGATGGGCGCCGACCACGTGATTGACGCCACGGATGTGAACCTGGTGGAAAAGGTGCGGGATTACACCACGGGCCGGCGCGGCGCCGACGTGGTCATCGAGGCTGTCGGCATGCGTGAGACCTGGCAGCGGGCTATCGGCATGGTTCGCCGGGGTGGAACCATCAACCTGTTCGGCGGATGTCCGGCGGGCACGCAGATTCCGTTGGACAGCACGCTCTTCCACTATTCGGAATTAACCATCAAAGCCACGTTTCATCACACTCCGCACCATATCCGCAAAGCTCTGGAGACCATACGGAGCGGAAAGGTCCGCCCCAGTTCCCTGATCACCGGCCAGGAGAACCTGGCCTCCCTAAGGGACGTGCTGGAACGGCTCCTGCTGCGAAACGGCGATCTCAAGATCGCCATCACCCCCTGATCTCTCCGGAGGCGGCATGGAACCCGAGATTGCTGCCTCATATCGTTGCGCCGCTGCAGTGGCGCGCAGCCGGGCGCGAAATTTCTATTATTCCTTTGTTGCGCTTCCTGCCGAAAAGCGGCGCGCCTTCTGCGCCGTCTACGCCTTCATGCGTTACTGCGACGACATCTCCGACGGATGCGAGACCGCAACCGAGAAGCGCAGGATGCTGGCGGGTTGGCGCGCGCAGCTCGATGCTGCCGTCAAGGGCGAGTTCAATGGATCGCCCATTCTGCCCGCATTTCACGATACCGTGGCCCGGTTTTCCATTCCCGCGGAGTACTTTCACTGGATCATCGACGGCGCAGAAATGGATCTCTCCATCGACCACTACGATACCTTCGACGATCTCTATCGGTACTGTTTTCGCGTCGCCTCCGCCGTTGGCCTGGTTTCTTTGCAGATCTTCGGCTTTTCCGACCAGTGCGCGAAACAATTCGCGGAACAATGCGGCATCGCCTTCCAGCTCACGAACATCCTGAGGGATATCAAGGAAGATGCAGTCATGGGGCGTATCTACCTGCCGGAAGAGGATCTCGCCAGATTCCGCTACACGGCGCAGGACCTCAGACAGGAGATCAAGGACGATCGGTTCCTTGCTTTGATGAATTACGAAGCCGACAGGGCGCGGCGGTATTTCCAGCAGGGACGCAAACTCCTGGCTCTCGTCGACGCATCCAGCCGTCCCGCCCTCTGGGCGATGATCGAGATTTACGGACGTCTGCTCGAGAGAATCGCCCAACGCCGATTCGACGTATTTGGCGCACCTATCCGGCTGGCGCCTGCCGAGAAGGTTTTGGTCGCATTCCGTGCCATCGCGATGCGGTACCTCCGAGTTTAGATTTCGGGTAAGTACCCCAATTCCAGAATCGAAACTGTTTAGGCATATTCAAAAGCAGCCACAGATTTGCTAGCGAGGCCAGTGAGCCGCAACCAAATGTGATCGACCGAGCCTGATTCGAGATTCGAGATTGAAAATATTGAATCTCGAATCTCGAATCTCGGAATCAAAAGATGGAGGCAAGGAATCCGCTTGCCTGCAAAAGCGCGACCTGGCGTTCAAACAGAGTCCTCTCGGCTTCTTCCGCGGCAATTTGTTTTCCCAGCATTTGGCCGCGCGCATTTTCCAGCTCGGCCGGGTCGATGCGTCCGGCTTCCAGAAGTGTCTCACTCATCTTGAGATTTTCTTCGTACTCGCCCACCTCAAGGTGCGCAAGCCGGGTCGCGCCGTTCGCAATATGCAGGTCGCTCGAGCTCCGCTCAAGGCTCGCCTTGAGATCGGATTGAATGCGCTCCAGGCGCAGCTGCGCCGCCTCTGCTTCCTGGTTGCTTTGTGCGACGCGGGCGCTGGCGCGGAATCCGTCGAACAAGGGCAGCTGGATCGACAGGCCGAGAATATAGTTGTTTCTGGTGAAACGGCTGAAGTAGTCCTGGTAATTGTTTGCCCGGCTGAAGAGAGCGTACTGACTCACAATCGTGAATTGCGGATAGCGCTCCCCTTTTTCGGCTTCGACGTGGTATTGGCGCGCGCGCAGTGAGAATTCAGCCTGCCGGACCTCTGGATTGATCTCCAACGCTTTCTTGTAGAGATCGTCAACAGGAATTGAAAATAATTCGGTTGCAATTTGGGGAGCCTCCGTGCGGAACGGCTGCTCTCCTGGAATTCCCGTTAGCTCTCGCAGGCCGGATTCCGCCACGCGAATTCGTTCATGCACAACGAGGATTTGCTGCTCCAGGTTGGCCGTCTGGATTATGGAGCGAGTCACGTCGAGCGCACGCGCACGGCCGGCCTGATACAGAGCCTCCGTTGCCTGCTGGCTCCTGGACGCAGCCTCCCGTTGCGCGTTTAAAATAGGCAGCGTCAACAAGGTACGATGCAGTTCGCTGTAAAGCAGGGCTGTTTTCGCCACCAGATCATCGCGCACGGCATCCATGCTCGCCTCGCTTATATGGCTGCCCTCCTCCGCCTCCCGGATGAGATTGTTGTTTTTCTTGTTGAGAATTGTCTGGCTCATGCCTAATTCCAGGATCGAGGGCGCCGATCCTTCGATACTCAGAGGAAAGCCGTTATTGTACGCCAGACCGGATCCGGTCACGACCTGCGGCAGCCTCAACGAACGAGTCTCCCGTAGCGCCTCTCCCGCCTTGGACGCCTCCACTTGCGCCAGGTGCATTTCCGGAGCGCGAGCTAGCGCCAGCCGGACCGCCTCGCGCAAGGTGAGCAGGTTTCCCTCATCGCCCCTCTCCTGGCTCAACATGGTGGATGCCGAAGCCAGCGCGCAGACAGGCAACAGAAGAAAAAGCAGTCGGAACAGCTTATGCATAGCGCAGCGCCTCCATAAGATTCAGTTTAGCGGCACCATTCGCATGGGCAAGGCACCAGATCCCTCTCATGCCGTTGTAGAGCAAGAATGCCGAGAGCGTCGGAACCAGGGGAATCGGGCAGCGACTTGATTTGCGCCAGGGCCTGCTTGGATCGCGAATAATCGGGATCGAAACCGAGGGATGTCTCAAACGCCTGGCGGGCATCCGCCTTCTGGCCGGACGCGAGAAAGGCTTGCCCAAGCCAGTAGTAGACCTCCTCAAACCCGGGATCCTCGTCCGACAGCGGACCCGCTGCCAGCTCCTGCAAGATCGAGAGCGCATCTGGCAGATCCTGGTGCAGATGAATCAGCGCGGCTGCGCGATATAATCTTGCGGCGCGGTTCGAAGCATGCAACGCCAGTGCTTTTCGCGCGCTTGCCTCGGCGTCCTTGTAGTCGTGCCGACGCAGGTACAACTCGGCCAGGTCGACGTAGGGGCCCGCGTAGTTCGCATACTTCGAGGCCGCCTGCAGCAGTTCCTGGAGCGCCAGGTCCCACTTTTTTTTGTCCTCCAGGATTTCGGCGCGCGCCAAATACCCCTTGCGCGGTTCTCTCTTTGCGATCTCCTGCGCCTGCGCTTCCGCCTTGTCCTTGCCGCCGCCGACAAGTCCGGGCGCCTGGGCATAAAACTCGAGAAGATCGAAACGGATGTCGAGGTTGTCGGGCGCCAGGCTTGAGGCGGTTTCGAATTCCTGCCGCGTCTTTCGCGCCCAGCCATAGGCGTTGATTACGAAGGAATGAGCAGCTTTGCCGCCATAAGCGCGCCCGAGCCAGAGGTGCATCAGACCATTCTTCGGATCGAGGGCCACGGCCCGTTCCAGATGCCTGATGGCGTCATCCCAGCGATGCAGCTTGATTCCGGTCTTGCCTAGCCACAGGAGAACGTCCGTATCCTGCGGCTGCGTTCGGGCTAGGTCCGACAGATCGTCCCAGGCGCTCTGATACCTGCCGTGTGCGTAGAGACCCATGGCACCGGCGACACTTTGGGAGTCATGGAACACCGGCGTCATAACAACCAGGTTAAAAAGGATCGCGGCTATCATTTTGGATGAGAACGGGCGCGCACCTTGGCGCCTTCCGTAATCGCGAGGTCGTCGGGATCTATGACTTTGTCGCCCAGAGACAGCCCGCCGGTGACCTCGATCCTTGCGCTTGTGCTTTGACCCGTCTGGATGTAGTGCTTCATGGCTTTGCCTTCGACTTCAAGCCACACGAACTCTTTGCTGCCTTCCGGGAATACCACCGCGCGCGGGAGGGAGGGCACAGCCGGACCTTCCGCTGCTTGAATCTCCACATCCACGTTGATGTTGGGGATGAGCGTGCTTTGCGGATTAATGATGCTGCACAGAACCTCCGCCACGGAGCGAGTACCCAGCGCGACTACCTCCGCCGGCATTTTGGTGACGACCCCATCCCACCGTTCTCGAGGATGAGCATCCCAGTGGATGGTGATTTTATCTTCGATCGCAACCTGGCCGATCTCCGGCTCATCGACAAATGCGCGCACGCGCAGATGCGAGAGATCGGCAAGGAGACCGATGGGGTCGCCGGCATTGAGGTATGCGCCCTCTTTCACTCGCAACTGGTACAGCGTGCCTTCCTCCGGCGCCCGAACGATAAGACGATCCAGGGTCTCCTTTAAAAATCGAAGCCGAGCCTGCCCCGCGTCAATCCGCGACCGCGCGCGGCGGAGATCCAGTTCACCATATTTGCTTTTAAGGTCCTCCAGTTTGGTCTGTGCTGCCGCCAATTCCTGTTCGGCCGCCAGAAGAGCGTGTTGGCTTTGTTCCACGTCGTATCGCGAAATCGCGGCGCGCGCCAGCAGCCATTCGTTGGTCTCCTGGATTTTGCGCGCGTTGTCCACGGCCAACTTGGCCTTGGCTGTATCGGATTTGGCTTGATTTATCTCTTCCGGAGCCGGGCCGCGCTCCACTTCGTGAAGGTCGAGTTGCGCAGCGTCGAGTTCGGCTTGCGCAGCCGCCAACTGCGACGGCAGAGAAGGATCGTCGATCCGCAGGATCTCCTGCCCCTTCCGCAGATGTGCCCCTTCAGGAACGGACAGTCGGCTACAAGTACCGGGCAGCGGAGCCCGCAGATCGGAGATGCGGTCTGCCTCGACCTTGCCGTTCGTGCCTATCGTTCTATGAAGCGGCGCGCGGGTGACCTCCGCCAGATCGATCAGCTGCGCCTTGGCAAAGAATCCCGTTGTCCAAAAGAGCGATGCCACAACGACGAGAGTGGGAACGATGATAGACAGCAGAAGCAGTGCCTTTTTCATGTCGCGTGATTGTACCCGATGATCGCAAGTGATCCAACTTTCACAGCTCGCTCAAAAAACAGCATGCATCCTTTGCATAATTAGTGGCAAAGTTTGCTCTTTTTGCATACTATTTGCGGCCGCACGAGACCGCCACGGCAACGCGCCGGGCAGCGCGCCGGTGCGTTTGATATTCCAGCGACCTTTTGCGGGATGCGACTGGCCAAAATGTTCCGTCGGGCAAGAAGGATCGTCATGCAAGAGAACTCGCGATGAAGGCTCTGGACCGATCCGGCATGACTAAAGTCGTCGTGGCCACTACGGTCATGCTGTCCTTCATTTCATTTTGGAGAGCGGCCGCTATAGTTTTGTGCGACCTGGCGTCTTCTGCCTATTACGCCGGAGGCATCGCCGAGGGTTATCTCGGCAAGTCCGCCCCTTGGTTCATTCTGGCGATCATGCTCTTTTCATATGCGGTCCGCGCCATTTACGTGGAGAGCTGCAGCATGTTTGTGCGCGGCGGCGTGTACCGCGTCGTTCATGAAGCTCTGGGCGGCACCCTTGCCAAGTTTTCGGTCTCTGCGCTGATGTTTGATTACATCCTGACCGGACCGATCAGCGGTGTCAGCGCCGGCCTCTATCTTGCAGGGCTGATCAACGAGACTGCCGACCTGCTACATTCACCCGGCATTCATGTCAATCCTCCTTATTTCGCAGCGGCCTTTACCATTGCCGTGACTCTCTACTTCTGGCGTAAAAACATCATCGGGATGCATGAATCGAGCCAGAAGGCGCTGCGCATCATGCAGCTCACGACCCTGATGGTAGTCATTCTGATCGTCTGGTGCACTGTCACGATCCTTCAACGCGGCTTCGCGCCGGTGCCGTTTCCATCGCTCAGCACGATTCATTTCACCGATGATGCCGTGGGCTGGCTCAAAGGGACTTTCGCCACAAAAATCACTCTCGTGGCGATTTTCATAGGTCTGGGGCATTCCATCCTCGCGATGAGCGGCGAGGAGAGCCTCGCTCAGGTGAACCGCGAGAT